>DATCJY010000039.1:0-12364 GCA_036562565.1 Flavobacteriales bacterium
ATGATTGAACAGGATATCAAAACAAAACCCCGACCGTAGGTCGGGGTTTGTATTGTGTCATTATGGATGATTGAATCAATGAACTCTTATAGTTTACCACCTCATCACTCATTACACAGCAACTCCATACATCTTTTCGCGCTGAGCTTTCACGTCCTTGCTTTCCAAGTATTCGTCATAACTCATACGCTTATCGATGATGCCGTTTGGAGTGAGTTCGATGATGCGGTTCGCAACGGTTTGCACAAACTCATGGTCATGCGAGGTGAACAGCGCGTTGTATTTCCAGTCTTTCAAAGCATTGTTGAAAGCTGTGATGGATTCAAGATCCAAGTGGTTGGTTGGTTCATCCATCACTAGGCAGTTAGCTCCTGTCAACATCATGCGGCTGATCATGCAGCGTACTTTTTCACCTCCACTGAGTACGTTTGATTTCTTCAGTACTTCTTCACCGCTGAATAGCATTTTTCCGAGGAAGCCGCGAACAAAGGTTTCGTCTTTGTCCTTAGAGAACTGGCGCAGCCAGTCCACCAGGTTGTCCTCGCCATTGAAGTATTTCGAGTTGTCGTTAGGCAAGTAAGCAGTAGTGATAGTGCTTCCCCATTCATAGGTACCGCTGTCGGCTTGCTCTTCACCCATGATAATTTGGAAGAACGAGGTAATGGCAGCGTGGTCTCGAGAAATCACGGCTACTTTATCGCCTTTGATGAGTTTGAAGCTCACATCTGCGAATAGCAAACCTTCAGGACCTGTCTTGCGAAGTCCTTCTACGTTGAGAATTTGATCTCCCGGTTCGCGCTCCGGACGGAAGATGATGCCGGGGTATTTTCTCGTTGATGGCTTGATGTCATCAATTACGAGTTTATCCAACAATTTCTTACGGCTGGTTGCTTGGCGAGACTTGGAGGCGTTGGCACTGAATCGCTCAACGAACTCCTGAAGCTCTTTGCGTTTTTCCTCAATTTTCTTGTTTTGGTCAGCACGCTGGCGCAGTGCCAATTGGCTACTCTCATACCAGAAGGTATAGTTACCGGTGTAGAGTTGAATTTTACCGAAGTCGATGTCGGCAATGTGTGTACACACCGCATCCAAGAAGTGACGGTCGTGTGATACCACAATCACTGTATTTTGGAAATCCGCGAGGAAGTTCTCAAGCCAAGCGATGGTTTCAACGTCCAAGTCGTTGGTAGGCTCGTCCAGCAACAAGATTTCAGGGTTTCCGAACAATGCCTGAGCAAGAAGCACACGCACCTTCTCTTTACCTTCCAACTCACTCATGAGTTGGTGGTGCAAATCTTCTTTGATGCCCAGACCGCTCAACAGGTTGGCAGCATCGCTTTCTGCGTTCCAACCGTCCATCTCTGCAAAGATTGTTTCGAGTTCTGCTACTTTTTCGCCATCCTCATCACTGAAGTTCTCTTTGGCATAGAGCTCTTCTTTTTGCTTCATGATGGTCCACAATTTCTTGTTTCCCATCAAGACGGTTTCAAGTACCGGATACTCATCAAACTCGAAGTGGTTTTGTTTCAACACACTCATGCGTTCTCCGGGAGTGATGCTCACTTGCCCGGTAGTCGGTTCTATTTCACCGGAAAGGATTTTGAGAAAAGTAGATTTTCCTGCGCCATTGGCACCAATCACACCGTAGCAGTTGCCCGGAGTGAATTTCAGGTTGACATCTTCAAAAAGTGTTCTTTTGCCATAGCGCAAAGAGAGATTGGAAACTGTAAGCATTTCGCGGTAATTGGATATAAAATTTGCGGCCGCGAATTTACAAAGAGAGCAAGGGAATAAGTCCTTTTGATAAGCTTGTTTAACGCTTTCGGTGGATAAGGCAGGAAAGAATCATTTTTCCTTGCCGGATAGCAAGCGTTTGAAACCGCGGAAGAATTCTTCCATTGTGTCAAATTCGGTGCGATAGATAATACCGACACCTTGTGTGTATGGACTTTGCTGCACAGCAGCCATGCGGTAGTCATTGCTTTCATTGTACACCACGAGCCTGATTTTGCCCTCAGGAGTGAGCTTGTACTCAAGGCGGATGTCACCTATGAGGTTGGTAGCTCCCGTGGTACTCGTGTTTTTATTGCGCGATACCCCCACATTTGTGCTGAGGGATAGCTTATCGTTGAACAATTGTGTGCTCAATGCAAGTGCAATCTCTTCATTTGAGATTTCATCACCGGCATTGTACTTGAATCCAAGGTTGAAATCATCACTGATTTGACCCAACCAGTTGGAGATTTGGTTGGACAAAAGGTCAGATGTTCCTGCATTTCCTGCGGCCATGGTAATGTTCGTTACGTTAGGTGGAGGCAAGAACCTGTTCAATGCTAGTAATGCGAAAGCTTGTTTGTTCTTCTCTTGCTCGTTACTGATTGCGGCATTTACACGGCTTCTTGTCATTTGGTCTACCGTTGGTAGTACGATATCAAACTCAATTACTGGGTTCAACATTTTGTCTCGCAGCTTCATTTCCAGTTCTACCGGCACGCGTTGTCCACCTTGGAACTGCGCTTCTTGTACAAGATCGGAGATGGATGCGTTGACTTTATAAAGCGCACTGAGATTGAGGTCAGCACCGGTCGGGTCGCCATACCAGTTAATGGTGCCACCGGGTTTCACTGTAAACTTCTTATTGATGAGGTTTTTGAGGGTGAATAAGTAGTCTCCTTTTACAATCTCAATGGCGCCATACATGTTGAACGTGGCCAACTTGTCAATTTGTAAATTGAGATTGCCTTTGGCTTTACCGCTCATGACATCACCCACGCTTTCATCAAAGATGATTTTGAAATCGGCATCGGGTGTTACTTCCACATCCATGCGCAAGGTGATACCGGACAGGTTCAGTTCTTGCGCTGGTAGCGTGTCCGTAGTATTGACGAAGCGTACAAAGTTTTCGAATGTTTCTTCTCCTGTAGCACCGATTGGCAGGTTCAGTGTTGTTCCTTTTTCAGTTTTGAGATAACATTCAAAGTCGATTTTGTCTTCATATCCGGAGATGTTGACAGAGCCTGTCGTATAGCCTTTTCCATAGTACATGGAGTTGTGCTGTTCCGTAGTGTTCATAACGAGCAACGGCTGGTCTTCCATTTCGACAAACAAGTCATAACTCCATGAGCCGAAGTTGTCGTGCATAATTTGTCCTACCATCGTGCCTTTGTTGCCTTCAGTATCACGCACTTCGATGTGGTCAAATGTGAACATGTCGGGATATACACCGATGCGATGGCCCAGATAAAATTTGGTGTTGAGGTAATCAATGAATACGGACGCATCTCGCAAAGCGGCATCTGCTCTGAGTTGCGGGGCGTCCGGTTTTCCAGTGATGGACATCGTTCCGGTTGCATAACCTTCAAATGACATGGCTCCCGGTGGCATAAATACATTGATGAATGAAAGGTCCAAGTCATTGATGGTCGCTGTCAAGTCCAACGGGCTTGCTTCATCTTTCGGAGTATAATAACCGGCAAAACTCAATGGGGTATTCTCTAGTGCTTTGCTGTCGATGAAGTCTATCTTCTCAACATCGCCATCCATGCGTAACCTGCCGAGTAGATTGTCCCAAGTACTTACTAACTTGAGGTCACCTACACGATAATCATTCAACTTAAATTTCTTCAGCGAGATGTCATTCGTAAAAATGAGGTTGTTGTAAATGTCACGTACTTCTGCATTGCCGTTGAGAATCCCATAAAATTTGGTGTCACCTTCCATGAAGGCATTGATGGATGACACATCAAAGTCTTTTATTTGGAGATACATCCATTTCGTTGGGTCTTTGGAGATTTGGCCATTCAGTTGGATGGATTGATTTGCGCTGTATAACTCAAAGTTACGAATATCAAATTCTGTGCTGTCTATGATGACAGTGCTTTTGGGTTTAAAGTACCAATATTGATTCTTGGCTGTAATGGTGGAGTAATTGAAAACGATGTCAAAGCTGTTGTAATCTCTTACGGTTACTTTACCGTTAATGTCACCACTGTGAGCACTGCCTGTTTTGCCCCATGCAAAAGCGGTGTAAACGGTGTCCATCTGAGTGCGGGCATCTATTGCCAAATCGTCAAAAGTCAATCCAACGGAGGTTTTGACTTTGTCCGTCATAGCTGTGAGATAAAATGATTCATCCGGTTTGCGCACGTCCATGATAATTCCGGATACGACATCGTTGTCATAGCGGATGCTGTCAGAGAGCAAGGTCATTTCAAAATAGGAGTTCGGTTCATCCATTTGCATCGCCAAACTGGTGTACTTGGCGATGCGGAGTTTCGGAACGAATACTTCAGTTATCTGCGTGACATCGAAAATGCGCAGCGTTAGCGTGAAATCTTGTGTATGGTGCTTGTGAGTGATTGGGGTAAAACCGGGATACAATTGCGAAACTATCTCGGTCATGCTTGGAATCATTTCAGCAAAATCAAAGTTTCCGCTGATTTGTCCTTCGAGCAAATCGGACTTCACAGTGATACGCGAAGTACCGGTACGAGTGGATACGATATCCAGATATTCCACTTCGTATTCATTGTTGCCGGAGCAATAGTTCAAGTCTCGCAAGGAAATTTCACCCACTAACTTCTGAAGGTCCAATCCGTCACTTCGTGCGGTCATTTTTCCACTTACACTGTGGAAGTCATATTGCTCAAGGATTTTGAGTTCTTTGAAATTGGCTTGATGAATTTCGGTTTCAAAATCAAGGATGGGATTCTTCGGTTTGAAGTTCACGGTACCAGCGAAGTCCATTGTGAGATTAGGGTCATCAATCAGAATCTCACCGGTAAACTCTTTCAGCTTGAAAATACCATCAGCATGAATGTTAGTGTAGTTGTATCCATTGAGATAGAACTGCGGAATGCTTCCTTCAAACTCTGCGTTGACTGTTTTGATATTTGTTCCGCTTCCCTTTACTTCTAGGTCACAGCTCAACGGTCCCAGTGCAGCGCTGTTGTAGAACTTTCCCAAGTCGAAATTGATGGTGCCGAGTTTACCGATGTAAGCATAGTCGTTCAAGCTCGGTACTTCTTTGAGCGAAAGGTCGGTATTGATGTTGCCGATAGCGGTGGTGATGCGGCCATACGATACAAAGTCATTGATGAATCCTGTAAAGTTGCCTTTATAAGTGATTTGTCCAAGTTGAGCAAAATTGTCCGGAACCTTCAAGTAGTGAAGACTGTCGTAGGGAGGAAGTTGAATGCGTTCAAGCTCCTGTTTGTTGGACGTAAGCTCTTTGATGTCCATTGAGATGAATGTTTGGTCAATCTCCGGAAGACCTTCCATATCAAAGTTTCCGATGAAGCGCGTGTTTTCATCCAAGTGAATATGAACGTTGCGTCCTTTGAGGTTGGCTACGGTGCCTTTGAATTGCCCTGATAGATTCACTTTCTTATCATAGCCTTCAAAGAAATCCGCGAAGTAGGCTAAGTCCTTCATCTGCACAACGCTGGAGTCCAACTCATGATTCATCTTCACGGTGTTGGAGAAATCATCGAAATCATCAATGGAGGTGAAAAGGAAATTGAGCTTACCTTGAATATTGGTTTCAGGCGTTACAAGTGATGTGTTAGTGAGCAACACATCGCCATTGACCATCTTCAATTGAGCAGCCAAGTTGTCAACTTGAAAGCCTGATATTTCTTTGAAAGCGAGCTTGCGCACATCGCCCGCAATGCTGTCGCCAATGAGCGAGAAGTCTTTTACGTCTAGGTTGATATCGTAGGTACGCAAGTAATTCCAGTCAATTCCGTAATAATCGATCGGAGTCCTGTTCTGGTTGATGTAATGAAAGCGCGAATTGGTCAGCGAGATATTGGACAGGTAGAGATTCGTTGGCTTGGATGCGGTGCTGTCACTTTTGAACGATTCGATGTAATCCAAAATGAAACGATAACTCAACGGTTGCTCACCTTTGTAGCGCATCAGGTTGAAATACAGCCCGTCAATTTCAGCATTGCTGATTTTGAAGTCACCTGATTCCTTATTCATTGTGTAGTTGCGCAAGGCAATGCTTTTGATGTAAGCCAAGGTGTCTTGGTGTTGGTCTTCTACGTAGAGATCTTTGATGACGAGGCGCGCCCAGAGGTCAATCTCTACACGCCCCACTTCCACGCGCGTGCCCAGTTCACTACTGAGGTAGGAGGCTGCACGCTGGGTAATCCAAGTTTGAACCGATGGCAGGCGAATGGCAAAGAACAATGCCACAAATAGTAGGATCAGTACTATCAGGGTATTGCGAGTTATTTTCCAAATGCGTTTTGCCATAAATGCCGGTGAGTGCAGAAAAACTTCGAAAGGTAGCAGTTGCACAACGCTTAAGACCGTGCCAAAAAATCAAATATTCACAATAGAAAGCTTGAAAATGAGCCTAGGGAATAGGGGACATTAAAAAAACGCTAATACCTGCTTTAAGGTATATTCGGCCACCGCAAAAGGAGCCAATTTGTAGCCCCAAAAAGGAAGACTGTTTTGAGTAAGAAATTATCGCAATTATCACCCGGTGAAGGAGCGTCTGTGAAGAGCATAGATGCCGGCCCGTTGCAAGCAAAATTGATTGAAATGGGCCTCTATCAAGGAAAGGAAGTGAAAGTGCTTTTTCGTGCACCACTGGGTGATCCCATTGCAATAGATGTGGAGGGCTATACCTTATCGTTGCGCAAGTCAGAGGCGCAGTTGGTTCTTGTAGAAGCAAATTGATTCCCCTTGGATCATGGAGATTAAGAAAGTCGCCCTTATCGGCAATCCGAATACCGGCAAGAGCTCGTTGTTCAACCTGATGACGGGACTCAAACAGCATGTAGGGAATTTTCCAGGTGTTACGGTGGATAAGAAAACCGGCACCATGCAGTTGAGTGCGCATCGCTCAGTGGAGGTGATTGACTTGCCCGGAACTTATAGTGTTTTCCCGCGCTCCAGAGATGAGAAGGTTGTTTCAGATATCATCACTAATCCACATAGCGAGTACTTCCCTGATGTTTTTGTGGTAGTGGTGGATGCGACCAATTTGGAACGCAACATGCTCTTGTATTCTCAACTCCATGATATGGGGTTGCCGCTCATTGTGGCCTTGTCCATGTATGATTTGGCTCAAAAAAATGATTGGAAGATTGATAAACAGGCCTTGTCAGCAGCGCTTGGTGGAGTACCCGTTATTGCGGTAAACGGTAGAAGTGGAGAGGGGCTTGAAGAATTGAAAAGGGCCATTCTCCATTTCAAACCGACTTCATCAAGTCTGCGCTTCAGTGAGCAAGCTGTGCGCAGTCTTCAACACGATGAGGCCTTGCAATCAGCCGATACGATTGCACGGTATAAGCGCATCAAAGAGGTGTTGGCTCAGGCTTCCAAGAAAAATGATAAGCGTCCGGTGAACGAATTCACCACACGCCTTGATAAGGTTTTTGTACATCCGGTTTGGGGGTACCTCATCTTTCTCGGGGTTCTTCTGCTCATTTTTCAGTTCATAGACAGCCTTGCTGCCTTTCCTATGGATTGGATTGACCAAGGTTTTGGAGCCCTCAGCGCATGGCTGGCAGGAGTGATGCCTGAAGGTGTTTTCACGGATTTAATTACCCAAGGAATTGTTCCGGGTATTGGTGGTGTGGTCATATTCATCCCGCAGATAGCATTGTTGTTCTTCTTCCTTTCATTGTTGGAAGAAACGGGATATATGTCTCGCGTGGTGTTCATCATGGATAAACTCGTACGGCCGTTTGGTCTTAATGGGAAGAGTGTTGTACCGTTGATGAGCAGTGTGGCATGTGCGATACCAGGCATTATGGCTGCACGCAACATTGGCAGTTGGAAGGATAGAATCATCACCATTCTTGTGGCACCGCTCATGAGTTGTTCCGCGCGGATTCCGGTCTATTTGCTGATAATCGAGCTTGTAATTCCGGATGAAAAGATCGGCTTCTTCAACTTGCATGCCTTGGTGCTGTTGGGATTGTATCTCCTAGGGATTGTTACGGCTTTGCTCATTTCACTGGTGATGAAATGGATTATCAAAGCCAATGAGAAGAGCTTTCTGGTCATGGAGATGCCGCTGTACAAAATGCCTCGTTGGGGGCAAGTCTTTATGACGGTTTTGGAAAAAGTAAGAGTCTTTGTGTTTGATGCGGGAAAGGTTATTTTGGCAATATCCGTTATTCTTTGGGCGCTTGCGAGCTATGGTCCCCCTGAGCGAATTGACAAGGCCATAGCAGCAATAGAGCAACCTGCTGATGATAGTGAGGAGGCGCAGCAAGCATATGAAATGGAAGTGAATGCGGTCCGACTCGATAACTCCTACATCGGTCTTCTTGGGCAGACTATTGAGCCGGTTATTCGCCCACTGGGATATGACTGGAAAATTGGAATAGCATTGATAACATCGTTTGCCGCTCGCGAAGTGTTCGTGGGGAGCATGGCTACCATCTACAGCACAAGCGACAATTATGAGGAGGATAAGAGCCTGCTCAATCGCATGAAGAGCGAGATGAATCCCAGAACAGGTCAACCCGTTTACAACCTTGCCAGTGGTGTTTCCCTTTTGGTTTTTTATGCTTACGCGATGCAATGCATGGCTACCTTAGCAGTGGTAAAACGCGAAACCAAATCGTGGAAATGGCCATTGATACAACTCGCTTATATGGGCGCATTGGCATATATCGCAGCTTGGATAGCGTACAATATCTTTAAATAATGCAAGAGCTTTTGGTCATATTATCCCTTCTTGCCGCAGTCGGGTACTTGAGTTGGTTTATCTATAAAAACTATTTCTCCAAGCAATCCAAGTGCGATGGATGTGCGGTGCACAAGTTGTATGAGGCAAGAGTGGATGCGCTGCGCAAGCGCCAGAAGTAAAAACTACTTCTCCAACAAACTTTCAAGAATGCCTTTATATGCCTCCGGAATCGGGGTGGTCACATTGTTTTTGAAGTCAAAGGAGACCATTACGGAATTGCCTTTTGCATGCAAAGTGTCACCACATTTTATTTCGTAACCAAGCGTGAAGCTCTTGGTGCCTACTTTCAACACCTTGATATAAATCGCGATTTTGTCCTCAAACAGCACCGGCTTGATGTAGTCAATCTCATTGTGTGCCACGAGCACTCCGTTTTCTGTCCAGTTCCATTCTTTGCCAATCAATTGACCGAAGAAGTGAATACGGGCCATCTCCAGATAGGTGAAATAGACGGTATTGTTCACATGGCCTATGGCATCAATATCGAAAAAACGAATTTCAGGATAGTAAGGAGTGATTGTCATTTTCGCTGAGTTGTATTGCGCGCAAATGTAACGTACATGCTATCCGTGCATTTTGTGAGTATGTTGGCATTATCAACTTTTCAGATTCTTTGTGTCTTAGTATTGCCACAGAGAAAGCGATGAGCAAAAGCGGACTATATAGATTAGTTGGCATCACGTGTGTGGTGGTTTACGGTTGGGTGGGCTACAATATGTGGCTACTGGCTAATCGAGGAGTACCTGCATCAGAGGTCTGCTTGTTGAAATCGGCCACCGGCATTCCTTGTCCTTTTTGTGGCACCACAAGGTCCGTGATGTGTGTAGCAAAGGCTGAGTTCTTAGAAGCTGTATTGCTCAATCCGCTAGGGCTCTTAGTTGCAGGAATGGTGGTGATTGCACCTGTCTGGATATTTATTGATTATCTGCGAGGCAAGGAATCGTTTTACGTGTTGTTCAACGCTTGTGTCAAACGTCTTCAATACCGTGGTATTCTGTTGATGATTGCAATGGTTTTGGTCATGCTGTGGTTTTATCAGTTGCTGAGGTTATAAAAAAAAAAAAAAAAGAAGCCGCCCGAAAAATTCCGAGCGGCTTTCTCTATGTTGAATTATAAATTGAGGTCTCGTATGTCAGCCTATTTTTCCATTGCCATGTAGTATGGCTGGGCTAATTCATAAAACTTCTCACGAGCGCGGGCTGTGTATTCCATGTCCCACACCATTTCTCCGTTTTGATAGCTGCACTTGGCATACGGAATGCGGCACAAGGAGAGCAAATCATCATCCTCGATTTTCTTGAACATGGAAACGTCAGTGAGGCATTTCAAAGCGGCATCCGTTTCAGGGAACTTCGCATCACGACAATCCATTTCGAAGCTTTTGCAGAAGAATCCTTCTTTCTCGAAAGTCACCCGGTAACGTTTACCGGCATTGAGCAGAATAGCATAGAATCCGGTTTCGCGAGCATTTACGATGTTCGTTACAGAGTCACCTTCGTAAACGTAGATTTTCACACCGGAAAGCTTTTCCGGAGCTTTTTCCTTTTTACGCTTTTTCGTGCTATTAGGGTTTTCAAACACACCTTCTTCTACATATCCATAGAATAGAATTTGTGGCGTTTGTGCCAATCCCCAGTAACTTACCAGTGCTAGGAATATGAGTGTAATGTACTTTTTCATCGCTTATAATAGGGATTTTAAACCGACTACTTTTACAGGTGTTGCGGAAGGAAAGTTTCGTTTTTGGCGAAAAAAATTATTCGTGTTCGCGCACTTTGAGCGGGATGGACGGAATAGGTATTGAGTCTGAAGGAGTTTCTTGCATGTAAGGGATGCCAAAAAGTTTATTGAGATCCGGTTGGCCGGCATCTACCCAAGCTGTATACCAAAAACAGCCGATGGAATACACGGCAGATTTCATGCGTCTTTCTACTTGTCCATCAAGCATATCGCTATAAGCCTTGCTATACTCTTCAGCATATACGCGCATATTGGCTTGTCCACGGGACTCAAAGCTGTATTTCTTCTCTTCTCCAAAGGTCTGAGTGAGTTTCTTTTCGAAGTTCAATACGCTGTCAACACACGCAAAGCTTTCTTCCACACGATCCCAGATATAATTGAGTGGTGAATTGATGTATTGTGCACGCCCTACGAAGAAGTCATAATCTTGTGAATAAAGCTCTACCAATCTGCTTTCCCAAAAGCCGTGAATGCCGCGTTGACCGGTGAGTTGTCCGTTGTAATTGCTTGTTGTATGAAGCGGAACGTGTGCATCGCCAATGTAATGCCCCAATTCAGTTGAAAGCCTTAAGATGCGTTGTTTGTCTTGTCCTTTAAATGCGTTGGTGAGTCGCTGCAGCATGTTGTATACATGCCATGGTACAATGCCATTGGCCCTGAGCGTGTCTTCACTGAATTTGGCGACCGCATCGGTCCATCTGCGAGGCACGTTGTCAAAAGGATTGGGATATTCCGGAGTGATATAGCGGTCCATATCAATGAAATGGCATTCTGCTTCACCCACCACACCATACCTGCGCTTGTCGGGATCTACAGAGTGGTCGATGATATATTCCATGTTGGCTTTGTAGAAACCGAACATTTCAGGCGGCAAGGTGTAAACGGCCAATTCATTGATGCGTTTATGCCCAAAGAATCCCCAAGCAGGTGCATCGAGAGCACATTGGTGTGTTGTTGTGGTGGGAGTCTTGGTGAAAGAAGTCAAGAACAGCATGCCTAATATGATAACTGTGATGCCGACTGCGCAATATGTGGGCTTCCTCCAGTTCATTTTTCGACACGAATTGCAGAGACAGTTGATACTTCCGTAGAAGGTTCGTAAGCGAGTTTCACCAATGCATCATCTTTTAAGATAGGAATGCACGGAACGGTATTGAGAGTGAGGCAATACTTTACGTCTTTTTGAATGTTGAGCTTTATCAACCTTCTTCGATGAGACGAGGCGCGCAAGAAACTCCACAAATGTTCTTTTGCCGAGCGATAAATGAATTTTGCAGCAACCGTACTGTCTTCATCGCTGCGAAACTTGCGTGTTTCAAGCAATGTGTCAGCAATGGCGCCACCGCAAATGGTGTCTTCGAGATTTACCTTGTCTTTCCACCCTGAGGCGAGGATGAGCGTGTTCTTATTTTGCTCAATGAGCCATTGGCATAAGATATCGATGTTGTTCAAACAACCGATTACAACGGTCTTATCCTTTTTTGAGATGTTAATGGCCTTGGTTCCGTTGGTGGTAGTAAGCACCACGGTTTTACCTTTCATTTCCGGATTCATGTAGGCATAAGGAGAGTTGCCAAATTCAAAACCTTCCACCACCTTTCCTTCGCGCTCAGCGCCTACGATATAACCTTTGTTTTTATAGTCAATCGCTTCTTCGATGGATGAGACAGGAATAATCTTTTCTACACCATAGTGTAGTGCGGTTGTAATTGCACTGGTGGCGCGAAGCACATCAATGACAACAACAATTTCAAATTTCTCCTGATACAAATGGTATTGGCCAGGTGTGTAGCAAACTTCTACAAGCTTTCTTTCAGAGGGCTGAAGCATCAGTTTTCATTTAATTCTTAAGCGCAGCGAATATGGAACAGGTTTGTCAATTTTATTGCTTTTTTTCCTGAGGTG
>DATCJY010000069.1:0-2022 GCA_036562565.1 Flavobacteriales bacterium
GGCAAATGCCGGTGAATTGACTTCATCGCTGGTAATGTTTCCATTAACCAATACCTCAAAGATGCAGAATCCTATACCGCTGCTGGTGACAGGATTTTTTACATATAAATCTTTTCCTTGGTAAATACCGTTGATAATGACAACTTCAGCCATTGCTGAAAATGACAATACCAATGCGGTGAACAATGATAATAGGGCTTTCATCTGTTGATCGAATATTCGGATAGTGCGAAGATATAAGGTTATCTGTTTTTTTTTGGGTCATTCTTAGCTGCGGTGGTGAACGGATTCTATAGCCGTTTTCATCAGCTCTACATTCTCTCTAGAAAATTCGCCTTCTTCACTGGTTCTGAAAACGTAGGTTTTACCATTCACTACAGCGATACCGCGGTAATTATAATCATACGCTTTGCCATCCGGCAAGAGGCGTTGATACAAAATTCCGTTGTCTGACTCCTCCACAACTCGGCTGGTGAAAAGCATGTTCTCATTCACTTCTTTTTTGATGGCATCCATCTCAACTGCTTCCTGCGAAGTGATGATCCAAAACTTATCACCTATCTTCAAATGCATATCACCGGTTGCATCGTTGAAACGAATTTCCGCATGGTTCTCAATCATCAAATCTTTAGGCAGGTAAATCGCGAAATCATGCCCTCCTTCGTTAATGATAAAGAGCGAATCATTAGCCGATTTGGGTCCATTCAATCCCGCATTATCAGCATTTTTCCCACGCTGACACGATTGAAGGAACATGAGTGCGAGGCTACAGTTAAAGATTATAATGAGTTTTTTCATGGATAATTAGTTACTTTTTCAATTCTTTCAAACGCGTAGTGCTCAGCTAAAGTTTCAGATTGGTTATTTTTTAAATACGAAATATACGGCCATTGCCACGCATATTAAAGCTGCCAGATGATTCCACCGGACGGACTCATTCTTAAAGACCAATACCGAGAACAACACGAACACAACAAGCGTAATTACCTCTTGGAGAATTTTGAGTTGAAACAATGTGAACGGGCCGTTGTACTCCACCGAGCCGATGCGGTTGGCCGGTACCTGAAGGCAGTACTCGAAAAAAGCGAGTCCCCATGAGATAAGAATAACAGCCATCAGACCGAGGTTCTTGCCCCAATCATATTCTTTGAATTTGAGATGACCATACCAGGCAATGGTCATGAAGATATTGCTCCCCACCAAGAGAGCTATGGTATAAAACGCTTTCATTCTCAGTACTTATCAACGCTACTTGACAGGCACGAAGAAATTGCATTTTATGTCCTTATCCCGGTGATTGAAAATGGATTATGAACGTTGAAACGTTAGTGCTGCTCCTTTTTCCAGATTTTCTCTATCTCCAGCAACTCATTGTACCACTCCTCGCCAAACCTGCGAATCAAGGGTTCTTTCAAAAAGCGGAATACCGGCACTTTGAGCTTGGAGCCACACGTGCATGCGGGCTCACACAATCCCCAACGATGATAATTGAGTGCTACATAATCACTGAGTTTCGCTAATCGCACAGGATATAGATGACAAGAGATTGGTTTTTTCCAATTGATTTTACCATCTAGATAGGCCTTCTCAATACCGCATTTGGCAATGCCTTGCTCATCAAATATCACATAAGCACATTCGCCATGTTTTCCTACAAGCGGGGTGACATAATCACCATCCTCATCCACGGTGTAGAGACCATTTTTGGCAATGGACTCCAATCCTTCCGGACGTAGATATGGTTTTACGGCATCAAAAATCTCATCGAACTTTTCGAGTTCATCGGCATCGAGTGGAGCCCCGCTGTCGCCCTCAATACAACAAGCGCCTTTGCAAGCTGCTAAGTCACACACAAAGTATTCTTCTAACAGCTCTTCGCTAATGAGCGTGTCTTGAACTATAATCATTTATTGAAGAGCGCGACAGTTTTTTCGATAATGGAAATACACTCCGACAATTGTGACTCGTTCATCACAAGCGGAGGTGCAAAACGGATGATGTTGCCGTGTGTCGGTTTGGCCA
>DATCJY010000072.1:0-3508 GCA_036562565.1 Flavobacteriales bacterium
GGCGCATCCATAAACTCGCAATGCGGATAATACTGCACGAGCATTTTTCTAATCTCTGCTCTCAATACTCCTTGACCCACACCGTGTATGTACACCACGCGTGACATCTTCTTCTGCTCGGCCATGCGCAAAGTTCTCTCAAAGTGTTCTAGCTGAATTTGTACAATCTCGCCATTGGTGAGGCCTTCGTGTTTGTCCACGAGTTCATGGATGTGCAAGTCCACCTCCATGTATTCGCCTTTGCGTTTCACATTGGTAGCATCCTTGTTCTTATATACAAGCTTGAATTTTTCGTTGGCCTTTTTAGCGATGTTCTTATCGAGGTTGCGCTCCACCACATCCATTATATCCGGTTGTGTGCGCTCATACTTATCGTACTCCTTGTGCCAATCGCCCACGGCTACCAATTCATCCTCCGGATGCTCATAGGTAAAACCATCCTTGTCCTCAACAAGTACCCAACCTTTTTGCGGAAAAGCCACCACTGTGCCTTCCCCTTGGTCGTTTAAGAATTTTACTCGTTCACCTCGTTTGAATGCCATGGGGCAAAGATAAATCAGGTAGTGGGTGTTGAGCGTGTGTGGGTTGGCTACAAGCCAACGGGTGTATGTGACACAGGCTATGTTGCGTTACACTATGCCGGAGCTATCGAGGAGCGGCTCAATTGCTTTCCATAAACGAATGAGCCATCTAACACCATCGGTTGGAAATCTCCTGGCGGCAGGTTTATTTCCTTTGTTTTCTCATTGCGCGGCTCCAAACCATAAACGCTACGGGGCGCTAAGGAAGTTCCGTTGGAGTATTGCTGAAAGGGCTCAAATCATCGGTGTTGAATAAAGTGAATCCGTCAGGAGCTATAGTGTATGCCCACGTCCCACCCAAAAACCTTTAACCAATGTCAATCAATTATTCTTATACATTGCGGACCTATCATTTACTTATTCGTTTTATGAAAAAACTAATTATTCTTTCGTTGGCGTTGTACCTCGTTGGTTGTGCTGCTAGCAAGAAGACAACTGAGGCAGGCTTGTCACAAAAAGATGTGGACCGTGTGCAGGATAAATTCCCGGGATTCACTCTTGCAGAATTGAACGAGGGAAAAGCATTGTATGAAAAGCATTGTGGCACATGCCATGGTTTGAAACCACTGGATGGCCAAACGGAAGAGGGATGGCGCAACATTGTTCCTCCTATGGTGAAGAAGGCTAACCGCAAAGAAGGCAACGTGATTGACGAGCGTGGCGAAGATTTGATTTTGAAATATGTGGTGACAATGGGGCCTGCTAAAGCAGGTAAATAAGTGCAACTCCCTACTTTGCTCATAAGAGAATAAAAAAAGCCCTCTCACACTAGAGAGGGCTTTTTCATTCTTTATCCTTTAAGGTCTTGATGCGGGTTCCGCTACCCGGAATGTTTTCGTTTCATGGTGTGTTCTTCCGTACCTGTCAGTGATACGTACTTCAAAGGTGTGCGTGCCCACGGGAAGGTTCTTAGGGAATGCAGCCATCCAGAGGTGTGAGCAGTTTACTGCATTGCTTGCCCTTCTGCCCGGTGCCAATGCCTCGGCTTCGTCCCACTTCACCAGCTCTGCTACATATGCCGGGTCTTTGTCATCCACTTTGGTCATTGGTTTCCACTCTCCGTCATTCACGCGGTACTCGGGCTTGTCGTGTTGGCTGCCCATGTAATAATTGACATAAGCGCGATAGGAGATCCATCCTTTGTTGGGTATCACCTTGGGCAGGTAGAGGTGCATGCGCTTGTCGGGCGACTCACCTGCTACTTTGTAATCAATGCTGTATTGATTGCCTTGCACGTGGATGTAAGCATATCCCTTGGGGGTGCCATCACGCATTGTGGCGTATGGGACGCCCAGCTCATTCAGCTTCCCGCTGTACCAATCGCCACAGGTGGTGCCTGCGTTGTATTCATGCAGCGGTTGCGCACCTTTCCAGCCGTCAGCTTCGGTATAGAAATCATTGCGCTGCAGATGCGTGTGAGCACACATCGTAAACACATGCGGAAACGGTTGCAGTATGTCAAATAGTTTTTGTCTGTCCTCAGGGCTAAACTCATTGTTGTGGTATTGCAGCGGAATGTGATAAGCCAATACAATCAATTGGTCTTTGCTTACATACTTCAAATCGTTTTCTATAAAGCGCAATTGCGAAGGACGAAAACCTCCCCAATAGCCTTTACCATCACGTGGATCAGGATACAGGATGTCATCAAGGATGATGAAGTGCACCTTACCGTAGTTGAAGGAATAATTGGCTGGGCCAAAGTTTTTCTCAAACGTTTCGTCACTCAGTGAATCGGCAGCAACATCCACATTCATATCATGGTTACCCATTAAGTTGTACCATGGAATACCGATGGATTTCATCGCCTCTTTGTAGGGTTGGTGCAGATCCAATGCATCGCCTACCAAGTCACCAAGACTTATCCCGAACGCCACGTTTTGTACTCCTTCTAGCTCAGCTATAATTCCTTTGCGGAAATATTCCAGTTCCTCCAAGTTATATACCTGTGGGTCACCAAATGCAAGCAGGCTGAAGGCTTCGGGTTCATGTTGTTTGTACAGTGGAAAATCAACGGACTTCGGTGGCTTGCCCGTTGGAGCTACACCTGGGTACTTCAAACCATCAGGAGAGCCTTTGGGTTTGTGGATGTAGTAATGCTTTGGCAGGTTGTACTCGTTGAATGCTGTGGTATATCCGCTAGGTTTGATTACAAAAACAATCGCATCTTCGCTTACTTGCACAGAGTAGTTTCCTTGTGCATCTGTTTGTACAACATCTATTCCGTTACTAACGCACACCCCCGCAAGGCCTGGTTCTTTTTTCTCGCGTTTGCCGTTGCCATTGAGGTCTTCGTAGACAGTACCTTTAATAGTGGTTTGGGATAAAGCAACAATAGTGAAAAGTTGCAACATTATCGTAAGTGCAATTCTCATGATTTCGAGATTTATTTAATTAAGTGGTGAAGTGCGCAAGGTAGTATCTTAAAAAGACAAGCTGGAGGAGGTTGGTAAAAGTTGTTCTGTTTTGAAATGTTTGCTTTTGTAAATAGTGTAGATTGGAAATCTTGTATGGATAAAAAAGCCCGCTCAGATGAGCGGGCTTTATTCTATCATGATAGTTATATCGGCTATTATAAATCTGCAGCTTCAGCAATCAACTCAGCGATGTCTTTCACTTTGATTTCGTTTTCTTTCTCAAAGTGTTTTACACCATCGGTAAGCATTGTGTTGCAGAAAGGACAACCTGCTGCAATCACATTGGGTTTTGTTTCCAAGGCATCTTCGGTGCGCTCCACGTTTACCTCTTTGTTGCCGGGTTCTGCTTCTTTAAACATCTGAGCACCGCCTGCGCCACAGCATAGGCCTTTCGCTCTGCAGCGTTTCATCTCCACCAATTCTGCATCTAGGCGTTGCAACACTTCGCGTGGAGCTTCATACACGTTGTTTCCTCTGCCAAGGTAGCATGGGTCGTGGAAGGTGATGCGC
>DATCJY010000080.1:0-14095 GCA_036562565.1 Flavobacteriales bacterium
GCATTGAACACATAGTTCAAGCTGATGTACGGTGTATTGGAAGTAAGCGGCTTGATGAATTTGTCCAACACTTGTGGGTCATCGCCCGCACAGTTGGCTACAGGAGTAAACTCAAACTCAAATCCGGTGATGTTACATTGACCTCCTGTTCCTGTATACTCTCCGGTGAGATAACCTGTACGATTGAACACTGCTCCACTGGAGCAACGGTTGTTGGCTTTCACCACTACTTCTTTGTGAGGACCGATGACGATGTTACAGCTCTCGGTGTTCGGCACTACGATGGTCTCTGGCTCACCCAAGCCGTTCTGCAAATTGTAGTATGCAGTGTAGTGCGTGGTATAAGCACGACCATAACCCAAGCCCAACGATGTAGTATTGAGCGGTGCATAGTAATTGGAGGTGCTGTAAGTTGTAGTCACATCGGTGAGCACATCAGTAAAGCTATACACAATGTTGTGAGCTCCGGTGATGGTGGTGTGTATCAATCCGCACAGTGAAAGCTCTGTATTGGCTGAGCATTCAGGCTTGCGCAATTGTTGCACAACGATGGAGAAGTTGCCATCTACTTCAGAAGCCGATGCTATCGCAATGCGATAGAGATTACCTTCCTCCAAACCATCGTAGTTCAAGATTTCAGTACCTGTTCCTTCAATGAGGTTCTCTACATCCAATGGTGCAGACATGTCGTTGTCATCAAACAAATAGATGATTGGATCAATCACGTTAGAACTTACTTTGATGCTCACACCGTTGCTGAAGGCTTGCATGCGGTACCATACATCGCGTGTTCCGGTCAATGGGTTTACTGTAGCTCCCTCAGTTGAACCGGACACTTGAACGTTGTTGGGATATACATATCCTAGGTGTGTCAAAGATGGATTGGTGTTGGATGGGTTGTCGTTTGGAGGACAGTTTTGCACCGTCAAAGTAGATGCATCACTGATAACAGGAATACCTCCACCGTTCACAATCACACGGTACATATAACCATTGTAGTTCGAAGTCGGATTCGTAATCGTCAATACATTGGTATTTACACCACTGTACTTGTTGTTATTACTGATGTTGTTCCAAGTATTGCCACCATTCATAGACACCTGCCATTGATAACTATCAGCACCGGTAGCTTGAACGATGATCTGAGTGTATCCAGAATAGCAGCCCGCAGTATTAGCAGCAGGTTGCTCATCGATAACAGGACCACAAGCAGCTGGCTGTACATAAACAGCTATTTGAGAACGTGTGCTCTCACAACCATCTGTTTGGGATACATAATATATTGTAGTTCCTACTGTAGAGGTAGACGGAGTGGGCGCGGTAGAAGAACCTGTTCCTCCTGAAGGTGTAGTGTACCAAAGCAAGTTACTGCCAGTTGCCGTTAACGGTGAGGCCACATCACCTTGCGTATAAGTAATGAACGGAGTTACAACAGGTGCAGGTGTTTCACAAATTACAGGAGGACCACCGCCCGGAGGTGTACCGGTTACATTCACTTTAACATCAATAATATGTCCAATAGCTGTAGATAACGCTCCGTTTCCAGTCTGACAAGGATTGCTCCTTCCGCCTTCTGTGTGCATATATACGCGCATCGTTGTGCTTCCAGGAACAGCATTGGCAGGAACATTCACGGATACAGAGCCACTAGGGCCAATTGGACCGACTCTCTCAGAAACATCAAATGTTCCATTTTTGTCCCAGTCAAACCACGCATAGGATATTGCATTTAGACCAATCCAATCGTCCACATAACACGAAAGCGAATAGGTTCCTCCCGGGCTAACGGTCGCACCGCTAATTGAACTTGTCAAATCCTGATAATTACCATTACAACTATAGCTATATGTATATCCGTTTAAGGTAGGAATTGGATAATAACCATAGCTAGCACATCCCGGTCGTGAACTGGGCACACAGTAGCTTAAGCTAGGAAGAGATATCGTTCTCGATCCTGTTGGGTTCGTAACAGATGGTATGCGCACACCTGTTTCGGAATGATCTGTTAACTGGAACGATAACACCTGCGCATCCAAAACATTTCCGAGTACAGCATTTTCAATAATATCATATGCGACCCAGAAGTAATGCGTACCCGCGGGTGCAAGCACCATGTTTCCTGTAACGGTATGGCTTCCATTAGGACTTGTAACGGTAGAGCCGAACTGTGTATGAGCTGCAAACGTATTGGAGGTTCCGGTATAGAAAATCTTTGCAGCGCTGATGTTAGATGTGCTAGTAGATCCAGCTGTACTGAATGTAATAGCCTCCATTATTGTAGCGGCATCGGTACCGCCATTGACTACTACCTCAAGTCTTACTATCTGCTGATTGATAGTCCATGGAGCCACATTTCCTGTTACCTGTGTCACAGTGGATGAACCATAAGTTCCCGCACCGCGAGTATCCTGACTGACACTTACAGGTGATATACTGTAACAGTTCGGTTCAGAATTGTATTCAAACACTTTAAAGTAATAAGTGGTGTTCGCGTTAAGTCCTGTCATCATGAACGAAACCATACCGGCTTGACTGCCATTGTAAACTACGTAGTTACCCGCACCAATTTGATCACCACTTCCGAATTGAGCATTCGCATTATAGGTAGCTCCATAAGTTGGAGTACCATCTACGGCAGAACCTGCACGAGCCAAGACCAATACATGAGTTCCGCTACCGCGACTGAAGTTCATGGTTAACGCATCATAGTTCGGGCATGGGAAGTGGAAATTGGACGCTTGCATCACAGGACTACATGACTCGGTAGTAAAGGAACCTGAATGACCTGAAAGCACATAACAGGTTGCTTCTTCATTGTATTCTAAAATGGAATAATAGTATGTTGTAGAGGGCAACAAGTTTGTAATGTTCACGCTATTGCCGGTTCCATTATATACGACATAGTTTCCACTGCCCAATTGTTGACCGCTACCAAAAGCAGCATTAGCAGTATATGTGTTACCGGAAATCGGCAGGGCGTTGACTGCAGAGCCTTGTTTCAACAACACCAATCTTCCACCATCACCATTACCATTGGTCCATGACAAATTTGCTGATGTAGTAGTGGAAACCACATTAGATGCCGATGCTCCCACTGTAGGGGAAGTACATGCAGCTATAATCAAAACGCGATAATCTTCTGTTTCACCCGAACTGTTGAATGAACTACATGCTTGGTTATTGGCCATAGTTGAGCTATAGCGACAACGCACACGCATGCCGGTAACACCGGGCACCGCATCTACCGGTACCGTAAAGTTGATCGCCAAAGTGGAGTTGGAATGTGTACCCGAAGTGGATACAACACCAAGGAACTCAGATGCCTCATAGATTCCGTTTTGGTTAAAATCAATCCACGCGGCACGATAGTTCTGTGTATTCTGAGAACCGGATGTGGTAGATAGCGTATAGCTCAGCCCTGCTGTTAACCCGGCAGGAGTAAGCGATGAGTAATCCGTATAGGTATTATTTGCAGTGGTACCCGTGTTGCTCAATGCCGGACTACCATTGAGCGATACTCCTGTGAGACCTCTGTTAGTTTGTGTTGTGGAGGTAAAGGGCGCTGAACAATAACACGCCATGAAGCTGGTGGTTGCGACTTCAGCAACTTCTGATACCGTGGTAGAGCCACCACTACAAGTTACTTCACATACATAGTAAGAGGTTGGGAATGGCAGCGTGCCCGGAGTTGTATAAGTACTGTTTGTAGAAGTACCACTTGCATTGCTAAATGGACCCGAAGCCGTAGGACCAACTTTCCATTGATAAGTATAACCACTGGCAGGAGTAAGACCGGACAATGTCAAAACATTCGTTGTTCCATCACATTTAGATGAAGTTACAGGACTCACTGTTGCGACTTCTGGTGCACCTGCGCACTCCTCTCCTGCCAATACGTTCAATGTAAAATCATACACTTGTCCTTGCTCCGTAGCACATGGGTTAGTTGCCGGTGCGTTATAATTTGATACCACACGCATACGCAAAGCACCGGTACTCTGATAAGGAATCGTGATTAGATCAGAAGTATCCGAAGGAACTTGTGTAGTGAGACCTCCTGTTTGCCATACCAACTCACCACTGGCGGCATTACCAAAGATACCGTCATTGTTATAGTCCACGAAGATGGACATATGACATGTATATGGATCTTGTGCTTGAGTATGTCTTGACAAGGTAAAAATGTAAGAGTGACCTTGCATAACGGTACCTGAATTTGTAGCACTATAATCTGCATATGCTACGTCAGCACATGTACCGGTACTGAACACAACCTGCTCATCAATTTTAACCAACGCTATACCCATACTCTGTGATGCCAGTTTATTCGAACCACAAGCAGTAAATCCTCCCGAGTTTGTTGGTGTACAATAGGTTTGAGCGGAAGAAACAGTTGGAACAGCAAACAGACCTAGCATTGCTGAAAGCCAAAATCCGGCCCGCTTAAACATTGTTGTACTGTAATACAAATGACTTAAAAGCCCTCTAATACGTTTAGAAAGAGTAGTGTAGAATGTAGACATAGTAATAAATTTAGTTGCGGTTAATGAAGGACCAAGCAGGCTATACTGATGACAATAGAACTTGCTTTGGTGGTTTAAATGACGAAATAAAATTTGAAAAGATGCTATACCTATTCGGGGGGTAACGCATGGATTCGCTTGTTAAACAATGGCTTTATGAGTTGGTATTCAGCACATTACCTATACAGAAAAAAATATTCTAAAAAATAGATTCCGTTTTTTCTAGGAGTTATTTGGAGTATTCAGGTTTAAGACGTAAGAATTTCTTTTCAAAAAACTCATACGACAACCAGCTCACTGCAAATACGAGGAGTACATAGAGAATGAAATAGGATACGTTAATCCACATCTCCGGTTTACGAGCTGAATAGATAAATGAAGAGAAGAAATACAAAACCAGCATGTGGTAGGTATATACTCCATATGAGAGCCTACCAAATAATACTAGTGGTTTGAACTTTAATAACTTTCCCCATAAAGATGGTTTGCGCTCGCCTTGTGTTATAAGAGCCAACACACAAAACATAAAACTGAAATTAATGAGCGTATAACACCATACATACTCATAATTCTCATACCATGAAATATGGTATCCCAAATGTGACCAATAAACTACACTATCCCACTGACCAAGACGATCAATGACATTCCAAATACCAGCACCGATGAAAAGCGCAAAAAATACCACAAACAACCACCACCAATTGATTTTATAACGCTTAAGTGAAAACACATTGATGGCCACCCCCATGAAAAACGCATCGAAGTGCGAAAGCGTATTAAGTCTTACAAAGTTGCCCGTTACTGTAGGATAAGGAAGTGTCTCTATATAATAAGCTCCCAACCCAATCCTGAACAGAAATGCACCTATAATGAAGAATACCGTCCAAATGCGCAACCAACGCTCCGAGGCGAACCATATAATTAGAGGTAAAAAGATATAGAACTGTTCCTCCACACTCATGGTCCATAGGTGCTGGGTAATCTCAAAGGCTTTGCTATGCATGAAATCTATGTCTGCCGAAGGAGACATAAAATTGAATGTATAAGTAAGTAATCCTAAAATCAGCCTAGGCAAATCAGCTAAATCAGGAAGGACAAAGTACAAGCCAATTAAAATAAAAAGATAGAGGTAATAAATTGGAAAAATACGCAGTGACCTTCGCCACCAATATGTTTTGAAATAGCTCTTAAAATCTCCGTTGCTTCGCGCTTTTTCCTTAATCAAAATCCGCGAAATAAGAAATCCGGAGAGGATGAAAAATCCCTGCACAGGAAACCAGAAGTGACTGTATTGAGCACCAAAGTGTCCCCACAAAACAAAGAACATGGGTATTGCTCTAAATCCATCCAATTCAGGAATATATTTCCCCGATGAAGCTTTCTGTTCAGCTACTTGGTCTTTCATCATCTCTGTTTTCAGTGTACCGATATTCAATTTAGGCTCTTACCTCACGGGTCAGGAGTCCGCAATGATAAACAGGCTGCGATATGATTTGGCTAGGGATTTCATTTTTAAAGTTTCGGGGGAGAGCGATTTTCAAATAACTACGTGATTTATAAAACGGTTTTTTATCCAACTCTTCCCAAAACACTTGATTTACACACGCTACGAAAAGTGTTGGTTCTGTACTTTACATTCATTTGGAGCGTCATAACCCGAAGCACCTCTTGAAGAGGCTAAAATTCCCTAGCTTCGCGCACCGAAAAAAAATAGAAGTGCTAGCGCATGTCGGCATTTAATCCTGAAATAGCAGCAAAAGCCCTTATGCCTCGTGAGCTTCTTTCTGAAGCTTCATCAGGACATTTGTGTATTCATCTCTCCTATGGGAATATCCAAGTGGCAGTTGCCGAAGCTGCAGGAAGAGATATTCGGTGGGCTGAAGAGTTCAGTATCGACTCTGCTTCGTCTCACTTTAAGGATGCAGTGGACTTCTGCGCAGGGCGCAACTGGTCAGAGAAGATTTTCCGCAAATGCACTCTCTCCTACGATACACCTCTCTTCACTCTGGTACCTGCTGCCTTCTATGATTCAAAAAAACAGGCGGAGCTGTTGAAGTTTCATACAGGCAATGCATCACAAGCAAGCGTTGCATTGCATCTACCTGAAATGGATGCGTACCTTGTATATGAACAAGAACCACATGTGAGAACACTTATCAAGCAGTTCCCCAATGTGCGCATCTTGCCTGCTGCTTATCTCCTTATCAAACATGCCTTGCTGGTGGCTGAAAAAAATGAATCGGAATTGCATCTTGTACAATTGCATCAAGCATTGCTGCTTGCCGTAATAAAAGACCGCAAGCTGATGCTCATTAATCAGTTTGATGCCGGCAATGACGATGACGCGCTCTATCATGCATCCAATGCGGCTTTGAGACTGGGTATTGATTTCGAAAATGCACACTTGCATGTATATCAATTCCCGGCTAACGAAACATTGGTGCCATTGCTCAAAATGTACAACCGACATGTCATGCGTGCATTTGACGATTACAAAGGCAAAATCAAAGCAGCATTTCCCGCACATTTGCACATCCTATGCGCATAATATCCGGCAGTCTCAAAGGACGTAACATAGCTGTTCCCAAAAACTTCAAAGGAAGACCCACCACAGACTTCGCGCGTGAAGGGCTCTTCAACGTACTCAATCATCTGGTGGATTTCCATCAAATGGATGTGCTTGATTTGTTCAGCGGTACAGGTGCATTTGCCATTGAATGTTATTCACGCGGAGCAGACCAAGTAACTTGTGTAGAGATGCAGGGACTGCATGTAAAATTCATTAGTGATAATTTCAAGCAGTTCAATATCACGGGTGGGGTGGTCATCAAGCAAGATGTGTTTAAGTACATCCTGCAATGCGCACAAAAGTTTGATCTCATATTCGCTGACCCGCCTTATGATTTGCCTCGACTGGCCGAACTGCCTGATTTGATATTTGAGCGCGGCCTGCTCCATGACGATGGGCTCTTTGTTTTGGAACACCCTAAACAATTCAACTTTGAGCAACATCCACATTTCTTACAAGAGAAAAGATACAGCAATGTACACTTCAGCTTTTTCCGCAACAGCACCGCAGAAGCTGAATAATTAATTCCCCCTTTTTCTACGAAACTTTGATTTGTGCACTCGTTGCTGCGAAAAGGTGCCCCTCGATTGTCACATTTTTTGAATCATACATCCTCTCCCTTGTGCATCTTTGCCGACATATTTTTTTGCCTTGGAGGAAAAGTCAGACATACAGCAATCAGCCATAAAGACTTTGCGCATGGAAGGCGATGCTTTGCATGCCTTATCCCACACCATTGACGACAAATTTGAACTAGTGGTGAAATTATTGCTTCACCTTGATGGTAGATTGGTTGTTACAGGTGTCGGGAAAAGCGCCATCATCGCGCAAAAGCTCGTAGCCACTTTCAACAGTACCGGCCAACCTGCTCTCTTCATGCATGCTGCAGATGCCATTCATGGCGACTTGGGCTATGTGCAACCGGGTGATGTGGTGCTCTGCATTTCCAAAAGTGGTGATTCTCCTGAAATAAAAGCCTTGGTTCCTTTGGTTAAAAGCTTAGGCAATGAATTGATAGGCATGTACAGCAATGCATCGAGCTTCCTTGCCAAACATTGTGACTACCACTTGAGAACGCCCATCGAACGCGAAGCATGTCCTAACAACCTAGCTCCAACTACAAGTACCACTGCGCAACTGGCAATGGGCGATGCCCTTGCGGTGGCACTTATGGAACAGCGCGGATTCTCTTCCAGAGACTTTGCACGCTATCATCCCGGTGGTGCATTGGGTAAAAAATTATATACCAAGGTGAGTGATCTGATGGGTGATGAATCCAACCCACAGGTGAGCAAAGATGCCGGGGTTCGCCAGGTGATTGTGGAAATATCAGGCAAGCGCCTTGGGGCCACTGCGGTAGTAGAAAACGGCAAACTTCTGGGTATCATCACCGATGGAGACTTGCGCAGAATGCTCGAAAAAAATCATGATTTGGATACGGTTACCGCCCAACAAATCATGACGGCTTCACCTAAGACGATCGCTTATGATGCCCTTGCTGTGGAAGCTTTCCACCTGATGGAACAAAATAGCATCACTACCCTTATCGTTTTACACAAAGACCAATACAAGGGTATCATCCACCTTCATGATATTTTGAAAGAAGGCATCTTCTGATATCCATCCATGAGTTAAATGAATTAATATACCCGTATCATTTCACACCGAATATGGCAGATAAAACAGCGCAAAAAGACATGTCTTTTCTTGACCACTTGGAAGAACTCCGGGGAAGGCTGGTGAAATCTGTTTTAGGAGTGATTGCTGGAATTATCGTGGTGGTCATCTTTCATGACTTTGTGGTGTACGATGTAATCATGGGGCCCAAGAGTGGGGACTTTATCACTTACAGAGCATTGTGTAGTTGGTCACATACCTTGGGCATGGGTGATGAGCTGTGCTTGGAGCCTCCAAGGCTCAACCTACAAAGCACCACCATGGGCGGAAACTTCAATGCCGATATCATGGTGTGTATTTTGGGTGGAATAGTGCTCGCTTTTCCATTTATTTTCTGGCAGCTTTGGGGCTTTGTAAAACCCGGATTGAATGAGCGTGAAATAAAAGCCGTCAATGGGATTGTATTCTATGTATCGCTACTCTTCTTCGCAGGCATTGCTTTCGGTTATTTCATTCTGGCTCCACTCAGTATTCAATTCCTCGGCAATTACCGATTTGGCGATGTAGAAAATAACGCCACCATCCTTTCTTATCTCAAGGTCACGACATCGTTGGTTTTTGGCACCGGACTGATGTTCCAATTGCCTGTGTTGATTTATTTCTTTGCCAAGGTAGGATTGGTTTCTGCAGCATTTCTCAAAAAATACCGCAAACACGCCTTTGTGGCAAACCTCATCGTGTCAGCCATTATTACTCCACCCGATGTAGTGAGCCAGCTGGTAGTGGCTTTCCCTATTTTATTGCTCTATGAAGCGAGCATCTACGTGTGCGCACGCGTAGAACGCAAACGAATAGATTAACCTAAACTGAGAGATAGAGATAAAAAGACATGGCTATACCATTGTATCATTCACCAAACTTCTACACGCTTCTCTTTCTAGTTTGAACCAAACTCAACTCATGCCCTAGATTACCACAACTATAAAGTGCCTCTTATCGGAGCAAAGGGTGCTGAGGTAGCAAGGTTGACGTTAGTTGGAATGAGAAAAAAATGTTGTGATTGTCTTGAAGTCACTCGGTAAAAATCTGCTGAACATTCGTCCAACGCGCAATTTGAGATGAAGGACTTTATTTTTTGTCTGCAGTAAGTCCCACGCAATCAATACATAACATCTCAAACCAAGATAATATAAGATTTCTAACCAATTTTGGTAGGGTAAAAAACAAGTGCTGTGTATTATTGCAGCATCCAATAAAAACAAATAAGATGAAGAAAACATTACAACTCTTACTCTTTTCAGCTTTGTCGGTAGGTGCTGTAGCACAGCATAAAACCAATCCGTTGCCATTGACAGCAACTAAAGCTGTTCAGGAATTACACCTAACTTCTCCACGTAGCTCTAGACCATTCAATGAGTCAGGGAATCGTAACGTAATCTTCCATGAAACGTTTGAAAACGGATTCAACGGAACTACTGAATACGGTGCATGGACTTACGAACACTATGTAGGAGGTGTATTGAACACCCAAGGTACTCAATGGTCTATTGGACAACCCGGTTACGAGAACGTATACGGTGGCCCTCAAGGTGGTTTCCCATCTGCTTCTCCACAAAACTGGGCTTTGTGGGATGGTGCTGCTTATTGTGAAGAATATCCAACAGAATGTAACGCTCAAGGTGGTTTCTACACTGCTCACCTTTACGCTCCCGTTTTGGACTGCTCTGAAATGAACTCCGTATTGGTTAGCTTCCAACAAGTATTCCGTTGGTGCTGCTTGATTTACTTCTCTCCTTATACTTTGGACGTATCAGTTGACGATGGATTAACTTGGGCAAGCTTCGATGCGCGCGGTGGTGTGAATGTGCCTAGCAACAGCCAATCACCTACTCCATTGAATACTACAATTGATATCTCTTGTATTGCAGCAGGAGAAGCTAATGTGCGCATCCGTTTTTCATACAACTCTGAAGAAAGACCTAATCAAACTCACTACTATTGGGGTATTGATGAAGTGAAGGTGTTCGAAAACGATGTGAACAATAACCTCACCATCACTGATGTCTTCTGCGGTGATATCTTCAACAGCTGGGAATTCCGCGTTACACCTGAAGAAGAAATTAATCCTGACGGTATGGTAGTTGGTGCCCGAATTAGCAACAAAGGTTATGTTGACCACGACAACGTTCAAATTCGATTTGAACTTGTTGACACCAACGGTGAAACTGCTTATGAATACTTGTCTGAACCTATCTTCCTTTACGGTGCTTCTAACGACACTATTTGTCCTCACACTCAGAGCATTGATCTTCTTTTCCAAACCGATATCGTACCTGCTGTTGGTACATATACTTTGAGAGCTACTATCGTTACTGATTTGGAAGAGGATGGTCCTGGTACTGAAGACAACGTATATGAAGAAGTTATCGTATTCAACAACATCGGTGAGTTCGGTCACGATCCTGATGACTTGGCTGACTTCGATTGGTCTGTTGGAACTGCATTTGTAACCGGCAGCCAAGTTAACCGTGAACGCGGTGGTTGGGGTTCATTCTTCTCTTTCATTAATCCTAACACTGCTGCTCATGGTATCACTGTTCGTTTTGGTTCTACTACTGTTGCAGGTGTTGAATTCACAGCTGCTCTCCTCAACGGTGATGGCGAGTTGGTAGCTTCTGGTAACTATGAAACTCGTGAAGGATATAACTCTGGTGAACCTCTTTACTTCGCATTCAATGGTCCATTCCCTGTTGGTGGTGTATATCCTGCTCAACCATACACAAACATCCAAACTGGTCCTAGCAATGCTTTGATGGCAGCTCTTTGGCGTCAATCTCCTGGCGTTGGTCAATTGAGTGTGAGAGCTGAAGAAACCGATGACGTTGACTACTCTTCTGTTTCTTATGAGCGCAGCGGAGACGGTAACTGGGTATGGTTCCCTTCAATGGAATACAACTTCGGTGTGCGTTTGATCACTCAAGCCGGCCACCACGTACCGGTTAATGTTGATGAAATCAACAACACTGCTTCTTTCTCTGTATATCCTAACCCGGCTGTGAATGAAACACGTGTTTCTTTCAACTTGGCTGAGTCTAAGTTCATCGCTTACGAAGTACGTGACCTTCAAGGCCGTTTGATGGACACTGACAACGTTGGTCGTTTCGGAGCAGGTGAAAACAGCTTCTCTTTGAACGTTTCTAACTACCCTGCAGGTAACTACATCGTTGGTCTTGTAATCGATGGTAAACAAATGATTACTCAACAATTCTCTGTAGTTAGATAATCCGCTAACCCAGATAATTGAAAACATAAAAGCCGGCTCAATGAGCCGGCTTTTTTTATGCTCGGTGTTTACCGGAAAATTCTACCAAATGAGCTGTACTTCCTTGAGGTCGCAATGAAGCTTGGAGCCATCACCCAACTCAAGCATCAGCCTGCCGCGATCATCCACTCCACGCACAATAGCGTTCAATTTATTCCCCTGATACAAATACTCCCTGCTCACATCACGGTTGTACAAATGGTGGAGGTAATCGGTCTTTATCTCCGCTCCTTTACTATAGACAAGGCGCGCATAATGTTTGGACAACAACTGCTGCAAACGCACGGCCACATCTCCCACATCATAGTACTTACCTGTAATCTTGCCGGCCGAAACGGCATGCGGCTCTTCAAACACTTTTTGATTGAGATTGAGCCCCACCCCCACTATCGCATTCTGAAGATGGTTGTGCGCAATGCTGGTCTCAATCAAAATGCCCGCTATCTTCTTATCCTGCACAACAATGTCATTGGGCCATTTGATGAAAGCCTCAACTTGAGTGAGCTCTTCCACCATCTCATGCACCGCCAGAGCAACGGTCTGCGAGAGACTGAATTGCTCATCGGGACGAATGCTCCTTGGATAAAGAACGATGCTGCACAATAGGTTCTCACCGGCACTGCTGGACCAACTTGCTCCGCGCTGCCCCCGGCCTTGCGTCTGTTCTTGTGCCGTAATGACAGTGCCTTCAGACACGGTTGACAGTTTTAGTAAGTTGGCAGCATAGTTGTTCGTGGAATCAACCGTATCCAAACGGATAATATCAGCCCCCTCAAATAACATCATAGCATGTACAATTTGAGCGCTGAAAGAAACACATAAAACAGCTAACATTCCCGGTAAAGTAAAATGCCAACGATTGTAAATATTCAACACCACTGGCGATGTAAATTGCACACTGATTTAGCGGGAAGCTACTTTTGCAACTAACGTGACGAAGAAGAATACTACTACAACTCAACTAACCTCCGCAAACAATGCGGATGCTCTCATCGATGCCATCATCTTTGGCTTGGAAGAGGTGAAAGCCCATGATATCGTGGTCATGGACCTGCGCAAGTTGGCGCATGCCTCTACTGATTTTTTCATCATCTGCCACGGTAATACCGGAACGCAGGTGAAGGCGCTTTGCCAATCGGTAGAGAAGCACGCTTACTTGAAAGCAAATGAAACACCTTTGCACATTGAAGGTGAACAAAACGCCAAGTGGATATTGATGGACTTTGGCAACGTAGTTGTCCATATATTCGACAAAGAAGCACGTGACTACTACGAGCTCGAAGAACTTTGGGCAGATGCTGAGGTAAGCAAAATCTCAGCACAACATGTAAACGAATAATAACAATCCTATTAATTAAAGGCAGCTGAAACTGCAATAGAAATGGCAGAAGAATCACAGAATAAAAACAACAACGGACCTTTTCCACCTCCTTCCAATGGTGGAAAGAATGACCCTAAAAAACAACTGAACTTCTATTGGGTCTATGCTGTTATTGCCATCATCCTCATCGGTATGATGGTCTTCAACAGCAGCGGTGAGGGCAAACTCATCGATTACCGCGTGTTCAAAGAATACGCTCAAAAAGGATACATTGAAAAACTCGAATACGATGGACGCGTGGGACGCATCTTCCTCGACTCATTGGGGCGGGCCGAACTCTTTAAGTCCAACAGAGTGCCATCAGGCTTTGGAAGAAGCAGCGAGTTCCAATTCAACATCCCTCCTACCGAAAAAACCATTGACGAAATTGAAGCCCTTGGAGCAGAATACGGTTTCAAAACCGAGTTCCGACCCATCAATGAATTTGGACAAACCCTTTTGTTCTGGATCATTGGCTTTGGGCTCATCATTGGCGTATGGATGATCATCATGCGCAGAATGGGCGGTGGCGGTGGCCCCGGGGGACAAATCTTCAGCATCGGAAAATCCAAAGCACAGCTCTTTGAAAAAGGAAAAGGCACTCAAGTAACCTTCAACGATGTTGCCGGTTTGGAAGGTGCCAAGATGGAAGTACAAGAAATTGTTGACTTCCTACGCAATCCTAAAAAGTATACCGAGCT
>DATCJY010000083.1:0-3446 GCA_036562565.1 Flavobacteriales bacterium
TTGAAGATTGGCTCGCAAGATAGTCCTATTGAACACTCAGGATTTATACCGATTCCGCCACAACTTCTTCCACTATATCCGGCATCTTGGCTTTGAGTAGGTTCTCTATGCCGCCCTTCAATGTGGCCGTGGATGATGGGCAGCCGCTGCAGGAGCCTTTCAGTTGCACATAGACTTTCTTGTCTTTGTATGCCATGAAGTCAATTGCTCCACCATCGCTCTCCACAGCCGGACGAACGTACTCGTTGAGCAAAAAACGGATTTCATCATCGTACTCGGAAGGTTCAAAATTGCTGTAGTCAATCGATGGTGATTTCATCACGGCTTCTTCTTTTCCTTCAGCAGCTTCACGTGTGCGATTGAGCAAATCAGCCGTTACGACACTCACGGCTACTTCATTTTCCATGAGCCACTCGCGGATGTACTCGCGCAATTGCTGCACAATCATTTCCCAGCCGAGTGAATCATCTTTCAAAACAGTCACATAATTACCACTGATGAAAACACTGGTAACAAAAGGAAAATTGAATAATTCTTCCGCCAAAGGAGAAGAACCTTTTGCTTCCGCTTTGCTGCGGTATTCCACTTGCAGACCACCCGTTATGAGCGCACGGTCAGCCACAAACTTCATTGCAGCAGGATTCGGAGTCATCTCCGCATATAGTGAGGTAGGGATTTTCTTCGTTGTCTTTTCCATGTGACAAAGTTAGTTTTAAAAGGGGTTCGGACTAAAGTCGATAGCCGACTGCGAAGTTATATGTGGTTAAAACGAGAGAAGGTGTGTTTCTACGCGTTTCGCCCTAACATTGCGCGATACATCGTTTTTAAGTTTGTATGAAACACCTTCTATCCTTCCTCGCACTCTCTTTTTGGTGCATAACAACCATAGCGCAACCAACCTATCCTTATAACGGAGTTCTGCCGAAGGACGTGACATCCGTGGCTTTTACACATGCCACAATCTATGAAGATTATCAAACCGTCATGGAGGATGCCACGTTGATTATTGAAAAAGGAAAAGTGGTGCAAGTGGGAAAAGGTCTTGCCATTCCGGCCAATGCCGTGGTGTACGACCTGAAAGGACAATACATCTATCCGTCTTTCATCGACTTGCACAGTGATTATGGCATGCCTAAGGAAGACAAGCCCGCAGAAAGACCTTCGCGCGCCACAGCAGCTACGCACAACACCAAAGGCGCTCTTGGATGGAATCCCGCCATTCATGCTGAAACCAAAGCATGCCTGAATTTTGATGTAAATGAAGAAGAAGCAAAAAACCTTCGCGCGCTTGGTTTTGGCACCGTGCTTACGCACAAACACGATGGAATTGCACGTGGAACTTCGGCTTTGGTGTGCCTTGGTGATAACGCCAATTTCGCATTGCTAAAACCCGAAGCCGCAGCACATTATTCATTCAGCAAAGGCAACAGTCCCGTGGGATATCCCTACTCCCTGATGGGCAGCATTGCATTGTTGCGCCAAACCTATTACGATGCCGAATGGTACAAGGCGGATGGCCAAAAAGAAGAGCGCAACCTCACGCTTGAGGCATTCAATGCGACACAATCTTTGCCCCAAATCTTTGAAGCTAACGACAAATGGAACATCCTTCGCGCTGACAAAGTAGGCGATGAGTTCGGTGTTCAATACATCTTCAAAACCGGAGGAAACGAATACCAACGCCTTGCTGAAATCAAGGCTACAAAAGGTGCATTGATTGTTCCGCTCAACTTCCCCGAAGCGTATGATGTGAGCGATCCATTGCTCACGAAACTTGTGAGCTTGGATGAAATGAAGCACTGGGAATTGGCTCCCTACAACTGCGCTTCGCTCGCCAAAGAAAAGATCCCGTTTGCCATTACAGCCAGCGGACTCCAAGACAAAGCGGCCTTCCTTAAGAACCTGCGCAAGGCCGTTCAAGCAGGTTTGAGCGAACAAGATGCGCTAAAAGCATTGACCCATACTCCTGCTCAATTGATCCGTGCAGAGAAGGAGGTAGGCAAGTTGCAAGCAGGTTATTATGCCAACTTCATCATCACCTCCAAGAACATCTTTGAAGAAGGCGCTGTGATATATGAGAACTGGGTACAAGGCAAACGTTATACCGTAGAAGCGCCTGCAGTCGTATCCATCAAAGGCAAATACAACCTCCAATTACCGCACGTCAGCTATGCTTTGAACATCAAAGAAGATGGGAAAAAATTCAAAGCAGACATCACTGTTTATGCAGTCAACAAGAAGGATGCAAGCAAACAAGACACCCTTAGCAAGACCGTGAACCTCACACTCACCGGTAACATGGTAACGCTCTCAATGGAGCCGGGAGATGGCTATTACAATGAGATTTTGCGATTAACCGGTACAGTGAGCGAAGACGGAAAAGAATGGAAAGGTATAGGCGAAAGGGCTACGGCCGAGCGTTTCCAATGGACAGCCGTTAAATCAACCGATGCAGATGCGAAACAAGAAGATTCAAAAAACGCAACGAAGAAAGATGAACTTCCGGCTGAGATCATCTATCCCTTTGTTGCCTACGGTAATACTTCATTGCCTGAACCGGAAACTGTTTTGATCAAGAACGCTACCATCTGGACATGCGATGAACAGGGAATTATAGAGAATGGACAAATCCTTATTTCAAACGGAAAGATTGCAGCCATCGGCACCAATGTGGATGGAAGCCGCGCAACTAAAATCATTGATGCACAAGGAAAACACGTATCGCCCGGCATTATTGATGAACACAGTCACATAGCGCTCACGGGCGTGAATGAGGGTGCGCAAGCGAGCAGTGCCGAAGTGCAACAAGCATCTGTCATCAACCCTGAAGACATCAACATTTACCGTCAGCTATCCGGTGGTGTTACTTGCGCTCAATTGCTGCACGGTAGCGCGAACCCTATAGGTGGACAAAGCGCGCTCATCAAACTCAAATGGGGCGCTAATGCAGATGAAATGCTCGTGAAAGACGCTCCTAAGTTTATCAAGTTCGCATTGGGTGAGAACGTAAAACAATCGAACTGGGGAGTAGGTAGCGGCCGTTTCCCGCAAACGCGCATGGGTGTGGAGCAAGTGTATTACGACCACTTCATCCGTGCACGTGAATATGGAGAAGCGTGGAAGAAATACAATGCCGGTGGCAAAAAGAACACTGTGCCTAAACCGCGCAAAGACCTCGAATTAGAATGCTTGTATGAGATACTTACCGGTGAGCGATTTATCACCTGTCACAGTTATGTGCAAAGCGAAATCAATATGCTCATGCACGTGGCCGATAGCATGAAGTTTCGCCTCAACACCTTCACCCATATTCTCGAAGGATACAAAGTGGCTGATAAGATGAAAGCGCACGGCTCTGGTGCCTCAACGTTTAGCGATTGGTGGGCTTATAAATTCGAAGTAAAAGATGCGATTCCTTACAACGCTGCCATCTTGTACAAGCAAGG
>DATCJY010000085.1:0-30692 GCA_036562565.1 Flavobacteriales bacterium
TTGCCTTATTTGTTTATGAGCCGTTGCTATTATGAAATGTCCAAAAGAGACGAGTTCAAAGCAAAGTATCCCAATGCATTCAAGGATGCCATGAAAATGATTACCAAGTACGCCTCTAAGGACAAAGACAAAGTGTATTACTCCGAATATGAAGACTTCATCTCCAGCTTGAGAAAAGATGCTATTGCAGAGGCGAACAACATGTTTGAGACTGAGAAGTACACTAAGTCAAAGGCATTTTATGACCAATTGACCAAATTGGACGACAAGGATGCCGGTGCATTCATTATGCTTGGTCTTAATCAGGCTGTTTTGAAGGCTAAAAAAGAATCTGAAATGGCCCTTAAAGCTGCAAAAGATATTCTGGAAAGCAAGTCTGCGAGCAGAGGCAAGGAACAGCTTGAATTATTGCGTGATGCAATTATCGGCCTTAGCACCATGCTTTATGACTCCGGCAAAAGAGATGAAGCCAAGGTGTGGATGGAATATGGTCAAGAGTATTTCAAGGATGACAAAGAGTTTGCTTTGGCTTATGATACGATTGTAGGTTAATTCGTCTGCTATAAATGAATTGTAAAATCCCGGTTACTGCCGGGATTTTTTGTTTAGTGAACAATCGATTATTCCCGGTCCATCAATTGGAAATAGCCGTCTCAATAGCTATTATCCATGATGGTTTTCTGGATGTTTTATATGGTTATTAGGTGGCATATTTGAAATCAATGACCTCATCTTATGGAGTTGTTATCAAAAGAAAATGGCCACCGTTGTGGCCATTTTCAAAAATCATTTGTTTCTTAGGTAGTTGCTATGCAAGTGCGGTATTTGTGTCGCGGCTTGCTTTCAGGTCTCTCCCATATACCGGCCCGTGGTATTCTTCGTTGTATGCCAGTGCCAAATTGAGCACATAGAACACATTGAACAAACACACCAGCACGTATTCGATGGTTGAGTACTTGCCAAAGCTTTGGGCAAGTTCAATGCAAATACGAAAGAAAAAATAGATATTATAGATAGGGATAAGGAAAAACGCAGCGTGAACTTTTGGTCTGCCAACGATTTGCATCACTTCGACCAAATTCCAACCGGGAATAAATGCAGCCAACCAAGGACGATCTGCCTTTGCGAACAGCTTAGCAGCTCCTACGGCACCGATAATTAAAATAAAGAAAGCTAACATGGCGTGCCCAGCATGATCCTCCATGAACTTCTCGTAAAAGCTATTGTCCATCATAATTTAAGGTTTTAAGATGTTAAACGTCATTAAGCAAGAGTGGGCGTCTCAGCGAGCTCTACCGGATAGACGGAGGGTAAATCAGTGGGTTGCCTTCTTATGACATAAAAAAATGAATCTCAAGTGGGTTATCTAGCAAAGCAGATGGCTGAACGCGGCCAATCCCCCAACTGCCCGACTGAAAAGACAACAGCCGAGTTGATTTCTTTCATGATGAATGGATGAGAACATCCGTTAAGATTGGAAGTCCTTTATCGGTTGGAATGAAGTTCTAATTGGCCAAGGCCTCTACGTGCCTGACAAGTCAAAACGGATACCACTAAAGGGACAATAGGAAAGTGATGAAATCAGAATTGGTTGTGTCGGTTGGACTGCTCAGGGCGCAATAGGGAAATTAGCATCGCTGTTTTTCAATTTAGGTATAAAGTTTCTACTTATTATGACTAAAGTTTAAAAGAAGCACATAGCTCGATGTTTGCGTGTCAGCCCTCAAGATGCACCGCCCTGTGTTATAGTCCGATTTTATTTGTCAGTTAGAAAGTTTTCTTTCCATAATGAGCATGTCTATGACAGTTTGGGCAAAGCGCAATTGCATTTTCGACTGTGTCGTCTCCGCCTTCTGCTAACGGTATTTTGTGATGAACTTCTAAATAAGGTGAATTGTCATTGTCTCTTATAAATGGTGCTGGCTTTTTGCAACGTTCACAAAAACCTTTTGCTCGGTCTAGGACTTCTGCAATTACGTATTGATTTCTGATAAAAACAGTTTGGCTTACTATAGTCTTGGTCGGCTTTGGGATTGAGTTAGATAATTTTTCTTGTCTTTCCTTAGGTGTTAGTTTTCTTGCTTGTTTAACTTTTTCTTCAAGTTCCTTTTCTATTGCGTAAAATGTTTTTGAAGGAATATTTTGTGGTCCATTTGGGTAAAAGTTTGCAAGCGTAATTTTATTTTTTGCAATATGGCTTCGGTGAGAAGTGACCATTTTATTCTCATAAATTCTTTCTGTTGCAATTTTGAAACTGTCCCAAATATCTTGTCTACTTATTAGCGTTTTAAGGTTAGTCAAGTCTTCTGTTTCTAACCAAAATAATGGTTCCGAAAAATTCTTTGTTGACTTAACTATTTTGCTGGCTGTATTAGGAATATCATTAATGGGTCTGTCCAAAAGCAACCAGATTGTGCCTTCTATTGTATAAGCTGCAAAAAAGATTCCACCTGTCAATAATGATATACTGTAATTATTTGTTCCAAACAATGCTTTGTCCGGAAAAGTTGTGTTATTAAATGCTCGTTCAAAAAGGTCAATCAGAACTGTTTGAAATGGTTTAATTTTCCGCTTCTTATCAGTCCATTTTATAATTTCATTCTTCCAATTAAAATCGTTCATTTTATCTTTAACGTGTGGGACATTTTAGTATCAGCCATAATATTTATCGCTTGGTGAAGTGAATCGAAGCTCTTTCGTTTTACGCTCACTACCTCCGATTTTTACCATCCCAATATTAAAACCTCCTGAAAAAAGTTTGCAATTCGTCATTTATAAATGCGAAATACGAACCCAAAAGGATCGTATTCATTTAGAAATTCATGATTATAGTCGTAGTAAAATCCGACTACGAGCTGGACAGCATTATTTTTTTAGGAAGGGATGAGTTGAAACAACGTTGCTCTTGTTATTCGAGCGATCTACGATATACATCTCCAAGCGTATTGTATCGTATTCGTTGATTTCATAAAAGGGATACATGAGATCAATTTTAATATCGCCTTTTTGAGTAGGAATTTGTCCGGTGGGTTTCACCCATGGCACGGCATAATATAACGGTATGTTGGGACCACATGGGTCTTCTGATATGTTGACCCAGTTGCCGTTGCGCAATTCATACGGGTCGATGAAAAGGTTGTAGCGCTTGCGGCAATCGTTGGTGTCGTTGGCGTGCTCATTTTCTTCCAATCCGAAGTTTCCATCGCCATCGATATAGGAGAGCACAATGGCCTTGATGGAATCATTTTCCATTATAAGTTCTTTGAGCACTAGACTGGGCTCATCCGGATATGATTCCTTCTTGAGGCAGCCTATTGCTAAGATGCCAAGAACTGCAAAAACGATGGTGTACCTCCTATGTTTCATTTCTGTCCTGTTTATTTGCGTACATGCAAATTTCGGAGTTTCAAAGGCAAATATTTACCATTCAAAACAGCCAAGAGTTTGAGCGCTTTGCGCTTGAACTTTTCCAATTGCAATCAGAACGCAATCTAGTGTATGCTGCGTATGTTGATGCATTAAATATTGACCGTTCTAGCGTTAAATCGTTGCATGAAATTCCGTTCTTGCCCATTGAGTTTTTCAAGACGCATCGCGTTGTAACAGGAGATTTCCTCGAGGAGGTAGTGTTTTCCAGCAGTGGCACCACTGGCCAGCAAACCAGTCGCCATTTTGTGAGGAGTGCCGCATGGTACAAGGAGGTCTTCAGTCATGGATTTGAGTTGTTTTATGGCCAACCCTCAAATTATTGTTTGCTCGCTCTTCTTCCGTCTTATCTCGAGCGCCAAGGCTCATCGCTGATAATGATGGTGGAGGAACTCATTCGCGCAACGGAGGATGAGTACAGCGGCTTTTATCTCCACAATCATGAGGATTTGTATAAAAGATTACTGGCTAACCAAAAGCGTGGAAAGCGCACGTTGTTGATGGGGGTTACTTTCGGACTGCTGGATTTTGCAGAGCGTTTACAATTAGAAATCCCGGATGCCATTATTATGGAAACCGGTGGAATGAAAGGGCGCAGGGAAGAAATTACTCGGCAGGAAGTGACGGATATTTTGACTGAAGCATTTGGAGTAGAGAAGATCCATAGTGAGTACGGAATGACAGAGCTCATGAGTCAGGCATATTCCAAAGGTGATGGCATTTTTTATTGTCCGCCATGGATGGCTGTGTTACCTAGGGATAGCAGCGATCCATTGACCTGTTTTCGTCATGGCAGGGGCGTGCTGAATATTATTGATTTAGCCAATGTTGATTCTTGTGCATTCATTGCTACTCAAGATGTTGGCCGTGTGCTGGAAGACGGAAGTTTTGAGGTATTGGGAAGGGTGGACAGATCCGATGTCCGAGGGTGCAATTTATTGGTGATATAAAAAAGAAAATCTGTTTTGAGAAAGCAACCCTAACGGTAATAAGCAGTCTAATGGGAGACTTTGATTGGCTGATGCAAGTCGTTTGCCAATTTTTCATGATTTCCTAAACAAATAAAGCGGGCCCGAACACCCGCTTTATTTATTATCACTCAATGGATTGGTTGTATTAACCTACTTTCAGCAAGAAGTAATTTTTCTTCCCTTTTTGTAACAATACCATGTTGCCGTTCAAAATATCGGCTGCTGTAACTTGATGTCCTTCACCAACTTTGGTTTTGTTCACGCTGATACTGTTTTCCTGAAGGGAGCGTCTGGCCTCCCCATTGCTCTTCATGAAACCGGATTTCACAAGAACATCGACAATGTTCATGCCCGCCTCCAATTCAGATTTAGCAATGGTGCCTTGTGGTACACCTTCGAAAATATCGTTGAGTGTTTCCTCACTGAGCGCTTTGAGGTCGGCATCGGTAGATTTTCCGAAAAGAATTTCGGAAGCCTTAATGGCTGCTTCCAAGTCAGCAGCGCTATGTACACGTGTGGTGATGTCTTCTGCCAGTCTTCGTTGTAATACGCGCTTGCCAGGATCTTTGGCGTGCTCTGCTTCGAGGGCTTCAATTTCTTCTCTGCCGAGCAGTGTGAAGATGCGGATGTAGTTAGGCACATCGGCATCGCTTGCGTTGAGCCAGAATTGGTAGAATTTGTAAGGAGAAGTACGTTTTGGGTCCAACCACACGTTGCCACTTTCCGATTTTCCAAATTTGGTACCATCGGCTTTGCGAATCAAAGGGGTAGTTAGTGCATAAGCCTCACCTCCGGCCTTTCTGCGGATGAGCTCGGTGCCGGTAACGATGTTGCCCCATTGGTCGCTTCCACCCATTTGTAGCATGACTCCGTGGTTCTTCCACAAATGATAGAAATCGTAACCTTGGATGAGCTGATAACTGAATTCGGTAAAGGACATTCCGTTTTCAAGGCGCAATTTCACCGAATCTTTTGCCAACATATAGTTCACGGTGATGTGTTTACCGGCATCACGGATGAACTCTAGGAAGCTGATGTTTTTGAACCAGTCATAGTTGTTGACTATTTCTGCTGAATTGGCTCCACAGTCAAAGTCGAGGAATTTCTCGAGCTGTTTCTTTTGGCATTCTTGGTTGAATCGAAGTTCCTCGAGGTCGAGCATGTTTCTTTCAACGGATTTTCCGCTGGGGTCGCCCACCATGCCCGTTGCACCACCAATCAATGCAATGGGCTTGTGTCCACAGCGTTGGAAGTGCAACAAGGTCATCACTTGTACCATGTTGCCCACCCCCAATGAGTTGGCCGTGGGGTCAAATCCGATATATCCTTTTGTGGATTCTTTTAAGAGTTGTTCTTCCGTGCCCGGAATGATGTCTTGTAACATCCCGCGCCAGCGTAGTTCTTCAATGAAGTTCATGATTGATTTTTCTGAGCGTGCAAAAATAGTGTTCCCTTTAAAGCTGAGGCATCAATTCCTCTAAATGCATCCCTCGCGAGCCTTTGAGGAGAATGGTTTTTTCAGTTATAGGATGCTCTTGCAGAAAGGACTTGGCTTCCTCGAGCGTGCGGAAGCTCTTTTGACTCGTCCCTTTTGCTGCCTGCTCGAAGTGTTCTCCAATAGCGATGCCTTCCAATTTGAGGTCCTTTATGAGTTCCAAAATGCGTTTGTGTTCGTCTATGCTCGCATCTCCCAATTCACGCATGTCTCCAATAATGAAATAGGGGTGTTTTCCTTTCATTTTGGATAGGCTGAGGAGTGCATGACCCATACTGGTCGGATTGGCGTTATATGCGTCCATGATGACGCTGTTTCGGGATGTATTGACCAGCTGGGAGCGGTTGTTGTCGGGTTTGTAGGATGAGATGGCTTCATGAATGGAGGCGCTGTCCACTCCGAAAAATTGTCCAACTGCAATGGCGCTTGCAATGTTGTATAGGTTGTAAGCACCAACTAGGTGAGTGGTGGCTTTTACGGATTTGCCTTGTTGGATGAATTCATAGCTGATTACAGGATTTTCACGCAACAATTTGAGCTCAAAATCCTTTTGCTCAAATCCGTATGGAATCATCTCTACACCATCGGCTGCTTGGGCAAGTTTTGGGAGCTCCACATTTACAAATGCCTTTCCACCAATTGATTTGAGGTAATCGTAGAGTTCTTTTTTGCCTTTGACAACCCCTTCTTCGCTGCCAAAACCTTCAAGGTGGGCTTTTCCCATGTTGGTGATGAGCCCGTGTGTGGGCTCGGTAAACGTGCAGTACGAGGCTATTTCCTTTTGGTGATTGGCTCCCATTTCGATTATGGCAAACTCACAATCTCTTGGTATGGATAGGATGGTCAGTGGAATACCTATATGGTTATTGAGATTGCCTTTTGTTGCGTGAACCCGGAATTTCTTGGCCAATACATCGCGTACCAGTTCTTTCGTTGTGGTCTTGCCGTTGCTACCGGTAATGGCTAAGAAAGGGATATTGAAACTTCTTCGATAATCCAAGGCAAGCTGTTGCAACGATTTGAGCACATTGTCCACTTTGACGATGCGTTCATCTGCCAATCCCAAATCTTGGTCAACCACGGCCATGGAGGCACCGGCTTCCAGAGCTTGTTGAGCGAAGAGGTTTCCATTGAAATTTTCGCCTTTGAGGGCGAAGAAGATGGCTCCGGTTGTAATGGTGCGCGTATCGGTTGTGACCGTCTGAACTTCTTGGTATTTCCGGTAGATGATGTCTTGCATGCACCAAAAGTAAAAGCCCCGAAGGGGTTACCTATCGGGGCTTTCTATGGCTTTTTAACAGCTATATTTTCTTATTGTTTACCGCCAATACCGGTTGGGCTACCCAGACGGTCCATTGCACAACGGAAACCGAGTGTGGACAATGAACGTCTTTCATCAAGGTATCTGCGTGTGCCCGGGATGGTGTAGTAAGCACGGTCGCGCCAGTTACCACCTTTGTACACGCGTGCACGGTCGTTGATGAGCGTAGTGGTTCCCCACTCGTACATGCGGTTTTTATCTTCTTCTTTAGAGTTGTCGTAATAGTAGATACTACTTTGCAAGTCACCATCGCGGTAGTCGATGTAGTCTGCCTTGCGGTAGTTTCTACGATCGATGTTCTCTTCTACATTCACTTTCCTCATAGGTGCTTGACCTGCTGTATAAAGGATGTAGTCAGCGACACCATCACGCAAGTCCGGTGCGATGGGATCTTCGGAGTCAGTAATCAAGTCCATACATTCCTGCATGATGTCTTGCGCTTCGTCCACTTTACGCTGCTGTTCTTTCTCTTCAGCCTGAGCAATTTTTGCATCGAGGTCATCCAAAAGTTTCGCTCCGTCAGTAGTCAGGTTATTGCTGGCTTGAACTTGTGTACGGTATCTGTTGAGGAAGTATTTCACCCCAGCGATATCGTAGATGTTTTTGTCGTATTTATCAGCAAACGAACCGTCACTATTCATTAAACGGGTTTGATAAACGTTACCGCGGAATGGGCGGAACTCGCTCTTGTCTTCCGGAGAAAGTGGACGGTAAACGTCCATTACCCATTCAGATACATTACCCGCCATGTTGTACAAACCATAGTCGTTTGGTGGGTATGCGTAAACAGGAGCTGTAATATCAGCGTTATCGTTGAGTGCACCGGCAACCCCCATGTAGTCACCCGCACCGCGTACGAAGTTGGCTCTGATAGTACCGAAGAAACGGCCTCCATTGTCGTCATTGCGCACATAGTGGCCATTCCATGGATATGTTCTTCTATCGGTAATCAATTCTTGGAATGAGTTACCAATCAAACCAAGGGCTGCATATTCCCATTCCGCTTCGGTAGGCAGGCGGTATCGTGGCAAGAGGATACCGTCTTCCCAGCGCACGTTACGTGTACCGGTACCTTTTGGGTTCATGTCTTTCAAACCACCTGATGCAGCATCTCCTTGATACTGACCGGCAAGGTAAGTGTCGGTAGTGAAGTGCTCATCATCGGCCTGACCGGTAGGGTTCATGGTAAGAATACCTTCACGGATGAGGATGTATTCGTTTACACGGTCTGTGCGCCAAACACAATAGTCAGATGCCTGCAACCAACTCACACCAACTACTGGGTAGTCGCGGTAAGCAGGGTGGCGGAGGTAGTTCTGAACATAAGGCTCATTGTACTCCATAACTTCTCTCCAGATATTGGTATCAGGAAGAGCGCGGTTGATGATTTCAGGATAGGAATCTCCGTAAACCAATTTCAACCAGTGGAGGTAGTCAAGCCAGTATTGGTTGGTTACCTCGGTTTCATCGATATAGAAAGAAGAAACCGTCACTCTGCGTGGAATGTTATCCCAGGTGAAGTTGAGATCGTCTTCCACACGACCCATGGTGAAGGTACCGCCTTCCACCAAAACAAGACCGGGACCGGTTTCCTGTTCGATGAATTCCGGGCGCTCGTAACCTCCGTTTTTTTCATCGTTGTAGGCCCACCCCGTTGCACCGGATCGGCTTTTCGTGCAGGAGCCAAGGATAACAACAGCCAACAAGGCTACGATTACCATTAGATTTTTTGAAACGAACTTCATGATTTCCTATTTATGAATTGTATAAAAACGGGTGTAATTATATCCTAAACTAAAAAGATGGACAAGCTATTGTGCGAAGTTTCTTCTTTTTTTGACGGCACTCGAAGTAGATACCGAGTGATACTTCGTGTGAGCCACCTGTAGCAGGGGTAAGCTTGGAAATGGTCACATCGTAGCTATAACCAAAGCGAACTACGTCTGTCTGAATACCCAAAGTGGCAATCATCGCATCGCTGTAGCTCTTGCCCAACAAACCACCGCGGAACCATACACCCGCTACCAATGGCCCTTTGCTGACGTAAGTACCGATGTTCAGCTGTTGGAACTCTCCTTGTTTGCGGTAAAGCAAGTTGGGAGAAATTTTCGCGTCACTGTCTCTGTTTCGTTTTTCAATCGGAATAACCGCACCGACATGAGCCGTGTATTTCATCGGTAAGCGGCTGGTTCCCCAAATCAATGATTCGTTTGGCTCGGTGAGGTGGTGCACAGCGAAACCGCCATAAAACTTATCACTGAAACCGAGAATACCGGCAGAGAAGTCAACTGTTTTAACTCCGTCATCACCACCACGAGGAGTTTCTTGCGTATTGTAGATAAAACCTTTGCGTGCATCAATCATGTCGCCAAAGGTGAGTTTGCTCCAATCCAACGACTTTTGAAGGTAAGTTGCTTGTAAACCTGCCTTGATAGAAAATTTTCTATTGATGGCTTGTTGGTAGGAATAGATACCGGAAACGGTTGTGGTGTTAAGTGTCCCTTGAGCAGCACGGTCATTCATTACCAATAATCCCAAACCGCCTTGCAAGGTTGGTACGTGCTGATCGTAACTGGCACTCATCGTAACGAAATTGCCTGAAAGCGATGGCCATTGGTTGCGGTAGTTCATCACCATTCTAGGGCAGCGGTTAGTACCTGCAAATGCCGGGTTAAGGTAGAGAGGATTCGCGTAGAACTGGGTAAACTCAGGGTCTTGTGCTACCACCTCGGTTGAAATGGTCACAAAGAGTAAGCTTAATACAGACAGTAATTGTAAATTTTTTCTCATTTGTTTTGAAACGATTTCTACGAATACGCTAAAAAAAGAATTAGCAATAATACAACATTTCGCAGTCAAACTAAATTTGGCCAACGCAATATTCAGACGTTTGAAGTGTTTGTATCGTTGCATTTATCCTCATTATTAACATGCGTATTTTACTAAAGTTACTCTTTTTCGTTCCGGCAATTATAATCTCTTTTGCAGCTCAAAGTATTGAAACTGTACATATCGCTAAAAAGTTACGCTGGACGGATAAATCTGACGCGAGTAAGACGCAATTTGAAGAAGGATATTTTGTACACTCCAATATAGATGAGCAATTTGGTGGCTTGCCTTACCTGATTCACCGTGAGCAACTCCGCAGTTTTGGGGAGGTTGTATCGGTTCAATTCACAGATACTCAAACAGATGCATATTTCGGTTCAAAATTATCTCCCGACCAGCTTTTTGCTCTTCAGTCAGACTGGCAAGTAAAAGCCATTGTGGATGATGGTGGCGGAATTCCTTACCTAGTGGTATCCGTTGTTCCCATCAGAAAAAGCAGCTCCGGACAACTGGAGCGCCTGTTGTCTTTTGAAATGGCTTTGGATATCCAAGATGGTCCCCGACCCACTTCCAGAGCACTTACGTTTGCATCCAATTCTGTTTTAAGTGAAGGAACTTGGTACAAAATTGCAACGGGCAGAGACGGTGTATATCGCATTGATAAAGCCTTGCTCAATCAACTCGGCATTAATACATCCACTCTCAACCCCCAGGCTTTTAATGTATATGGAAACGGAGGTGCATTATTGCCTGAAGACAACAGTGTAGAGCGCTATGATGACTTGCAGAAGTGCGCAATATTCTATAGTGGTAACAGCAACAACACCACTTTTGGGGACAATGATTTTTTCCTGTTTTATGCGAAAGGTCCGGATACTTGGAAGAATGAAAATCACAACGGATTAGGAAGAAATAAATGGACTCATAAAAAGCATTTTTATTCCGATTCAGCTTACTATTTTATTCGTATTGATGATACCGACCCAAAGCGTATTCAAATAGCTGCCGAGCCTTCTCAACCCGCGACTCATACGGTGGACAAGTTTCAGGATTTTCAGTACATCGAGAATGACGTCTACAATTTATTGAGTTCCGGAAGAAGGTTTTTCGGTGATTTATTTGATGTTAATACCAGCGGACAATTTAATTTCAATGTGCCCAACGTTTCCACGGTACATCCAGCATCATTGGAAGCAGAGGCGGCAGTGCGCTCCATTGGTGGTGCCAGTTCTTTTACCTTTTCTGTTGCCGGTCAATCACAACAAACGATTTCCGTGGCAACGGGAGCAGGATCTACGGACGCTCCGGCTCAGTTGGTAGGTGCTTTCATCAATTTCACTCCCACATCCAGCCCAATTACGGTAAATGTGCAGCTAAATAAGTATAGCAATACAGCTGATGTGAAAGGCTATCTCGATTATCTGCGACTCAATGTTACCCGTTGGCTTGTGATGTCAGGCAATCAAATGAAATTCCGCGATACAACGGGAATCGGTGCAGGTAGAATCGGGGAGTACACATTGACGAATACCCAAGCGAGCACAAGGGTTTGGGATGTGACCGATATTACAACTCCACGCGAAGTAAGCATCGCCAATGCCAATGGAACAGCTCAGTGGAAATACAATGCCGATCAACTCTATGAATTTATTGCGTTTAATTCAGCCGGAATGCTAACTCCTGTGGCTGTTGGAGCTGTGCCCAATCAAAATCTCCATGCTGCAGAGGATATTGATCTGGTAATTATTTCGGCACCTAGAAACCTGACAGCGGCTAAAGCGCTTGCGGATATTCACATCGCACAAGGTCATAGTGTATTGGTCACCACTCCACTTGAAGTGTTTAATGAATTCTCAAGCGGAAATCCTGATGTCGTTGCTTTCCGGATGTTCATGAAGATGCTCTATGACAGAGCCAACGGGGATCAAGACAAAATGCCTAAAAACCTTTTGCTTTTTGGTGATGGCGATTGTCTGCGCAACAAGGGTGTAAGCGCATTTCTTGGAAGCAATGTGTTGGTTTTTGAAACGGACGAATCGCTCATGCCATTGTACTCATCGGTGAGTGATGATTATTTCGTTTTGTTATCAGACAATGATACGGGCAGTTTAAGTGGTTCTCTGGATGCTGGTGTAGGAAGGATTTGCGCTTCTGATCCCGCAGAGGCAATGGTTTATGTAGAAAAAGTAAAGGCTTATCTCTCCCAAAACACCACTGCCAATGGAGCTGCTTCATGTTCCGTTTGCGATGAGAACGATGTGCAATCACCGTTTGGAAATTGGCGTAATACATTGGTGTTTGTTGCCGATGACCAAGATGGAAGCGGTGGCCCAAATGAACAGGTGCACTTGGAGGATGCCGAATCCTTTGCCCAGTACCTCAAGGAGCATCACCCCGAGTATAACATTTATAAAATCTATATGGACGCTTACAAGCAGGTGACTACACCGGGTGGTGAGCGTTATCCTGAAGTGGAAGAGGAAATTCGCACGCGTGTACAGAACGGTGCGTTGCTGGTTACCTACATAGGTCATGGTGGAGAAAAAGGCTGGGCCCATGAGCGTGTTTTGGATGAAAACACCATTATGGGATGGACAAATTTGTATCGCATGCCGGTCTTCCTTACTGCTACCTGTGAGTTGGCGCGCTATGATTACTCCGGATACAAGAGTGCCGGAGAGAAGATGATTTTTAATCCAAAGGGTGGCGCCATTGCGATGTTGACCACAACCCGTGTGGTAACCGTTGGAGGTAACCGAGTCGTAGATGAGAAATTTTTCAATGTCGCCTTGCGCGAAACCGAATACCCGAATCTGAATTTGGGTAAAATCAATATGCTGACCAAGAATGCACTGCCTGCAGGTAATACCAGTCGAAGCAATTTCAGCCTACTTGGTGATCCGATGTTGCAAATGGCCTATCCAAAGTATGACGTGAAAACCACTCATATCAATGGAATAGAGATTGAATCTTTTACAGACACGCTCAAGGCTTTGCAGGAAGTGGAAATGCGTGGTGTAGTAGTGGATGAGGCCGGCAATGTGCTCACTGACTTTAACGGTTCGGTTTATCCTACTGTTTACGATAAGGAGACCCATGTCTATACCCAAAACAATGATGGCGGTGTAGTTCAAGAATTCCGAACCTTCAATCGAATCATTTTTAAAGGTCGGGCCACAGTAACCAATGGGCAATTCAAGTTTCAGTTTGTGGTGCCTTATGACATCAACTACTCTGTGGGTAAAGGCCGGGTGAGTTATTATGCCTTGGCCGGCAATCAGGACGGGCATGGTTATAATCAGGATTTTAATATCGGTAGTTCATTGCAGGGCGTAGAGCTCAATAAAGTAGGTCCGGAGATTGATCTCTTCCTCAATGATTCCACCTTCGTTTCTGGCGGCATCACCGACACCCGCCCATACGTAATTGCACGCCTGAGAGACGAAAACGGTATCAACACCGTGGGCAATGGAATCGGCCATGATATCACCCTCATCTTGGACAACAACGTTCAGAATCCGATTGTGCTCAATGATTACTATGAATCGGACCTGGATACATACAAAAGTGGAAAAGTGAAGTATCAGCTCACCAATCTAGAACCGGGCAATCACACTCTGACTTTGAAAGCGTGGGATGTTCACAATAATTCATCGGTAGCCACGTTGGACTTTCTTGTAACCGAAGATTCTGAAATTGCATTGAAGCAGGTTCTGAACTACCCCAATCCGTTCACAACCAGTACGCAATTCATGTTTGAGCACAACCAATCATGTGAAACGCTGGATGTTCGCATTCAGATTTTTACAGTGAGTGGAAAGTTGGTTAAGACCATAACTCAAACTGCCCGCCAGAATGGTTTCCGTTCAGAGCCGATTCCCTGGGATGGCCGAGACGATTTCGGAGACCGTATTGGCAAAGGAGTCTACGTTTACAGAGTAGAAATTCGCAACAGCGAAGGCCAGAAGGCCGAACAATATGAAAAGCTCGTTATACTCAAATAAAACCTTAAATCAAGGGCTTGCGTATATTTGTCGCCCCCGTGTTTTTGAAGATTAATCTCATGTTAAAAAACCGTTTCTTATTCCTATGTGCTGTATTGCTTGCGGGTAATGCGTTTGCGCAGTTGAACAACCCCGGCAATGGACAAACACGCAGTACATGGCAACTCAATACTATAACCACAGCCGTTCCTTTCCTTCAAATTGCACCCGACTCTCGTTCAGGAGCATTGGGTGATGCGGGTGTTGCCTTGAGTCCTACCTCCAGTGCTACATACTGGAATGCTGCGAAACTTGCTTTCGTAGAGGAAGATGTTGAGCTATCTATGAGCTATTCACCTTGGTTGCGTGCTTTGGTGAATGATATGAGTCTCGCTTACTTGAGTGGTTACAAGCGCCTGAGTAAAAACCAAACCATTGGCGGTTCGTTGCGCTATTTTACTCTTGGTAATATCACTTTTACAGATGATCAAGGTTCGGTAGTGCGCGATTTCAAACCCAATGAGTTTGCACTAGACGTTTCATTCGGTCAGAAATTCAGCGATCGTTTCAGTGGTGGTATTGCCATTCGCTATATCTACTCTAACCTCACCGGTGGTCAAAACGTAATGGGTGCAGACAGCCGCCCGGGCCAAGCTGTTGCGACCGATGTAGGACTGTTCTATACCAATGATGATTTGTCACTTGCAGGTAAAGATGCTCGTCTGAACCTGGGTATGAATATCTCCAATATCGGAAACAAAATGCGATATACCAATTCCGACAAGCGTGATTTCATACCTACCAATTTGAAATTGGGCGCTGCGTACTCCGTTAAACCCGATGCGCACAACGAATTGACGGTTACATTGGACTTTAACAAGCTGTTGGTGCCAACTCCTCCACGCTATTCCATTAAAGGTGATACCATCCAACTGGGTAAAGATCCGAATGTTGGTACAGCCACCGGTATTATCCAATCATTTTATGATGCACCGGGCGATGTCGATAATGAAGGAAATCCAATTCCGGGTAGTGCGTTTAAAGAAGAGTTGCGCGAAATCAATATTGGCGGAGGTATTGAGTATTGTTATGCCAATGTGTTTGCAGTACGTGCCGGCTATTTCTACGAAAACTACACAAAAGGAAATCGCCAGTTCATTACCATGGGTGTAGGCCTGAAATATGAGGTGCTTACCATCGATGTGTCTTACCTCATCAGTACAACACAACAGAATCCGCTAGCGAATACATTGCGCTTTACCCTCGGTTTTGCTCTAGGTAAAGACTCGCGTACTCGCTCGTCTGAAGATTAATATGGAGATAAGAATAGGGCAAGGCTTTGACGTCCATCAGTTGGTGGAAGGTCGTGATCTTTGGTTAGGCGGTGTAAAAATTCCTCATACCAAAGGTGCACTGGGGCACAGTGATGCGGATGTCCTGCTCCATGCCATTTGTGATGCCATCCTTGGTGCAGCCAATCTCGGAGATATAGGCTTGCATTTTCCCAATACAAGTATCGAGTTTAAAGACATTGACTCCAAAATACTGCTGAGCAAATGTTGTGATATGGTGCGCGAGCAAGGCTGGGAAATCAATAACATTGATTGTAGCTTGTGTGTGGAGAAACCGAAGATTTTGCCACATATTCCAAAGATGAAAGAAGCCATCAGAGTGGCTGCCGGAATAGGTGTGGACAGAATCTCCATCAAGGCCACTACGAATGAAAAAATGGGATTCATCGGAAGAGAAGAGGGGCTGACCGCATTGGCTGTTGTATTGCTTATCCGCAACTAGGCTTCATCTCTTTTCTTTCTAAACTATCAACCTCCATCATGAAGATTAAAACCATCCAAGCGGAAATAGAAATCTATGCCTCAAAAGCTGAGCTTGAGCGTGAAGATTTACAATTGCTCGAGCGCGCAGAGGAAGCACGGGAAATGGCTTATGCTCCATACAGCAACTTCAAAGTAGGAGCAGCTGTTTTACTTGAAAATGGTACCATCGTTATTGGTAATAATCAGGAAAATGCAGCTTACCCGAGTGGGTTGTGTGCGGAGCGCGTAGCTGTATATGCCGCTGCAGCACAACATCCTCTCACACGCATCATGAAAATAGCCATCACTGCAGAGGCTCCCACTTATACCATTATGCAACCTGTAGCTCCTTGTGGAGCGTGCAGGCAGTCCATATTGGAATATGAGCTGCAGCAACAATCGGATATTGTCCTCTTGTTACATGGTGAAAAGGGAGAGGTCTATCGTATCAAAGGGTTGAAACAATTACTCCCCTTGTACTTCGGCCAAGAATCAATACTTGGATGAGCTCATCGCGCCCACATTTCCTGGTGCCAACTTTGACCAAACGGAACTTCCCAAGCTGCACGCCATTGCCCCACTGTTTGGATGGTATTGTCAATGACAATGGTGTCATCATCTATCATTCCGGCTTTGCGCATCGCCCAGAATTCATGAATCGGCTTTTCGTTCAGATGGCCTTCAGCATCGCGGTAAAGCACCTGTGTGCGCTGGAAAAAATCTACTTGTAATTGCTCGCCCAAGGTTCTGATGAATCGTACGGACTTATCAATGCCACATCCGCTGGCTTGTGCCTGTGCTTCATTGGCAGCCAAGATGAGTATGCGATTATGAAATACTTCGATGGCCGCATCCATGATTTTGCCATGTGAGTCCCAAGTACGGATAAACTCATCGCTTAGCGTGAGGATATATTCTACTTCTTCCGGAGTGAGCACTCTGTTTGCTTGATAAATCCACACACGGGAGTCGTCACTCATATCTTGTAATTTCTTCATTGCTCAAATGTCTTATTGTTCCACTGTCGTGATAACCAGATTGCGGGTACTAAAATCATCAACGGTACTAACGATTGCAATGCTCCCACTATTTTTCTACTTACGGGATAGACCTGTTGGGCTAAACCGCTCAACATTCCCACCAGATAAAGAAGCAATGCAAACGCAAACGCAACTGCGTACAAAACTACCAACCAGCGTACTTTTTGTTTTTCGTGACTTATCCAATAAATCAAAATGGAATTGAACCCTAAATAAACAAGCGCAAACAACAGGGTGAAAATCCATTTGAGCCGGTTCAAAGTGCTCAATTCAAGCGTGTAAAACCAAGTGATATGGTTGGGTGTGTGATAGAAATCTTGCGTGGAGTGCTGCTTCATGTAGTCAATCCAGGCCATCTTTTGTTCCGCATCCATTTGGAAGAAACCCGGAATCTGACTTCCTATCTCAATCACGTAGTTGAGATTGATTTTGATGTATTCCTGAACAAAGCCAAATGCCAATGCTACCAGCAATACAACAGCAATGCGCATGGTATTTCTCATTTTCATCATGGAGATGCTTTGGTCTGACGCAGTGGGGAGAACTTGTTAATCCAAAGCCACCACAACAGGAATACAAATGAATAGACGAGAATGGTGAAGGTATAATCGTGGTTGAAGGTGAGCCACTCCGGTTTTTTATAAACGATATAGACCAAAGCAGTCACCCGAACGGCATTGATAATATGGATGGCCAATATTCCCGCAGGGATATACCATAACTTGTGCATTGCAGGCCCGGGAAAGGCAATGATGAATGCCAGAAAAAGGATAAACAATACAAACCCATTGCACGGTTCACCGATGAAAACACCGGTGGAGCCGGCAATGCCCACACGCGTGCGCAGGTCAGTATCATCGTATTGGATTAAATCAAAACCCGTTGCGGAATAAAACGATTCGGTAACCGAAATTAGGTTGTGAATGATGTACTCATCCAGCTTGGTATACGGCTTGAGATAAAATTCATACAGCATATACAAGCCGGCATAGAGCGATACGCTGATAAGGATAAAACGGAGAGGGCCTTTTTTAAAATATGCGGCAAGCATTAAGCTCTTCTACGGCTATCATACGCTTTTTTACCACCGTAAGCCAAACCGGCAGCAATCAAAAGGGAGATTCCACCATCAATCGGAATGCAAGGCTCACCGAAACCAGGTCCAGGAAGTCCTATTACTTCACATGGAGGTGCTTGACCTCCCGGAGGGCCCGGAGGAAACTGGCTGTAAGCCGCCATGGAAGCGCAGAAAAGCGATAGGAATAATATTTTTTTCAACATGCCGTGCATTTCATCTGGATTTTTAGCCGAGCAAATGTAATATTCCTGAGCGTTTTTTCATCAAAATAAATTTTGGGCGCTTTTGAAAGGGGCGAAAGGCTATTTTACCCTTCTGTTATATTTGCCATCCTTAAAAATAAAGGGATAGCACCTATTCTATGTCAGTACCGGCACCGCAAAAGTCAGGCTTCGTTGATCCAGAGGATTTACGCCCCATTCTCAAGTTCATAGGGAAAAACTGGTATCTCATGATACTCTTTTGCGCGCTGGGATTGACTTACGCGTTGATTTACACTCACCGCCTTCCCAATGAGTATGCTGCCAAAACGGAGATCTTGCTCAAGTCAGGTGAAACCTACGACTACCAGAATGCCATCTATAAGAGCGTGGGTTACTACTCCATTTTGCAGGATATCACCAACCAAAAGCGAATTCTGGGTTCCCATAATATCATCAGGCAGGTACTTGAGCGTTGTGACTTTACTCACAATTACTACTTGGTGGGTAGAGTAAAAACCGAGCAAGTGGATCGTTTTGCCTATTTCAACATCACCTGCCCGTGGTCACGCATGGACCGCAAACTGTATGGCGTTCCCATTGACTTGAAGGTGCTGGACATCAACCGATACTCGCTGAGCTACGTGTACGATGGCAAGAAACTCTATCACGAGTTTGAATTCGGTAAGTATTACGAGGAGCTCAATTTTCATATCAAGATTGATTTGCATCCCAGTGTGGATGAGTTCAATATTAAATCACTGAAAGATCAGAACTTCCAGTTTTCCGTTACCAGTCCTGACAAGCTCATCAGTTATTACAAATCAGGTCTTACGATTGACAACGTAAACTATACCAGCATTCTCAGCCTTCAAGTAAGAGACCGTCTGGAGAGTCGTGCGCGTATGTTCTTGGATACTTTGGCGCGCATTTACATCGATTATACCCTGCAGAATGAACTTTCTGTGAACGAGAACACACAGAAATACATCGACAGACAGGTGGATGAGATCACCTTCATTTTGGATTCTCTAGAGACCGTACTTGAATCATTTAAGGATAGCAAGGGCATCTTGGATCTTTCCAGAGAGCAGAGTGAGGCCTTCAGAACAATGGCTGAGGGAGAGGCCAAGCTTCGCATGTTAGAAATGCGCCTCAATGGATTTAAGGGCATTGAAGACTTCTTGATTTATGAGACCGACCCAACCATTGTGCCTCCGCTCTATTTTGTAGAAGGTGATCAGTTGTTGTCCAAGTTTGCAATGGAACTTTATGAGCTCAATCAGAAAAGGGTGAACCTGTTGGTTTCCATGAAGCCGATTGATAAGCGCGTGCAACAGGTGGACTCATCTATCAAGACCGTGCGCAACAATATCTTCCGATATATTACCGATAACCGTGCGGCAATTGAGCAACAACGCAAGGAAATTGAAGCACAAAACCAACGTTTGGTGTCGGAGCTGAAAACCATTCCGCGTACGCAGCGCGACTTACTTGCCATTGAGCGCAAGTTGCTGGTAAATGAAAAGCTCTACACTTTCCTTTTGGAAAAAAAGGCCAATACGATCATTGCCCGTGCCGGTATTATTCCGCAAACGAGCATTATTGAAAATGCCCGTTCACTGGGAGTGGTGGGCCCCAATAAAAAAATCATCATCTACATGTCTGTGGGTATCGGCTTTGTGCTGGCCTTGCTGATAGGACTTATTCGATTGATCTTCTTCGAACGCATCGAAAGCGTAAAAGAACTCAAGTCCATTACCCAGTTGCCAATTATTGGCGGTGTGCCCAACTATGTGGATATCGAAGAACACCCGATTGTGATTGGTCACAATCCGCGTTCTAATGTGAGCGAGGCATTCAGGTCTATCCGTACCAATACCCAATTCATGCTGCCTCCGGGCAATGATTGTAAGGTGATATTGATTTCATCCTTACACCCCAGTGAGGGAAAGACCTTCATGGCCGGAAATTTCGGGGCTGTTCTTGCAAAGGCCTCCAAGCGTGTGTTGTTGCTTGACTTTGACTTGCACAAACCGAAGATTCACAAAGTATTTAAGCTGCAAAATGTGGCCGGTTTGTCTTCCTACTTGATTGGTAGAACCAACTACACCGATACCATCTGTCATAGTCAGGTGGAGGACTTGGATGTGATAACAGCCGGACCTGTACCGCCTAACGCATCGGAATTGGTGTTGAACGAAAAAGTGGACGAGCTGCTCCAAGATGCTAAGACTCGTTACGATTATATCATCATCGATACTCCACCGATCATGCTGATCAGTGACTCGCTGGTATTGATGGAAAAAGCGGACTTGTCCATCTTTGTATTCAACACGGCAAAGGCTACCAAAGCAGGCGTGAAACACCTCGAGGAAGTGTTGAGCCTTAACAAGTTATCCAAAGCGGCCCTTGTTCTCAACAACACCAAGATATCTCGTTGGAAATATTACTACGGCAAGTATGCCTATAAGTATGGCTATGGATATGGTTATGGGTACGGTACATACGGCTCCGGAGTATATGGTTCTAACGACTATATGGAGGATTTGAGCCGCCCTAAACGCAAATCCTGATATCGAATTACTACGAAATGGTCTCCATTATCATAACTGCATATAACTACGACCGATACATTGAGCGCGCCATCAGAAGCTGTCTGGAACAATCGCTCGATAAGAAGCAATATGAAATCATTGTGGTGAATGATTGTAGCACGGACAACACCAAAGAAATCCTGGATAACTACAGTGATCAGGTGCGCGTGTTCAATCTGGAACAAAATGTGGGGCTAGCGGCTGCGCGCAACTTTGGCGTGAAAAAAGCAAAAGGTCAGTTCGTGGTTTTCCTCGATGCCGATGATTACATCCACCGCGATATGCTCCTGATTCAACAAACTTTTCTGACGGAGAACAACGCACTGGATGCCGTATCCATTGATTACTACCTCGTGGATGAGCGCGGCACGCACACCAAGCACGTATGTGCTGAGGAGAAACCCATCGCATGCGGTATTATGTTCCGCAAAGACTTGTTGCTTGACATCGGTCTATATGACGAGAAATTCAGAGCACGCGAGGAAGAAGATTTGCGCATCCGTTTCCTAAAGAAATATTCCATTTATAACATCATCCTTCCGTTGTACCGATACCGGATGCATGACAAGAACCTCACAAAGAATGAAAGTGAGATGAGCAAGTATCAGAAGGAGCTGGAAAAAAAGCACAGACCCAATGAGTGAGATTTATGCATTGATTCCTGCACGTGGAGGTTCCAAGCGGCTTCCGCGCAAGAATATCTATCCGGTGATGGGCAAGCCGATGATTATGTACTCCATTGAAGCGGCTCAAGGCTCCAGATTTTTGAAGAAGGATAACATCTATGTATCCACGGAGGATGCGGAAATCAAGGAAGTGGTGAAGCCCTATGTGAAGGTGATGGACCGCCCGATGGAGCTTGCATTGGATCATGTGTGGACACAAGATGTGGTCAATCATTTTGCAGAGCAAGTGAAGGCCGATAAGGATGATTTAATTGTGATTATCCAAGCCAACAGCCCACAGCTTACTTCAGAAATCATCGATCAATGCATCGATATGTTGCTCACCAACAAACTTTGGCAAGTGCATACCGTGGATGAAAACCTCATCAACAATGGCGCTGTGCAGGTGCTCTACAACTTCGTGGGTCAACACCAGGGCAAGGTGAACTATAACGGGGTGGTCATTACCAATCTTGTGGATGTGCACACATTAGAGGATGTGCACACCGTGGAGCGACAAATGAAGGGAAACTGATGGAAAAGAAAATCGAACAATACTTTGATCGCCTTTTTCCCATTTGCAGAAGTCTTACAGGCAATGGTGTAAGAGAAACGCTGGCTATCCTGCGAGAAATTATTCCGATTGAGACACACGAAGTGCCTTCCGGTACCAAAGCTTTTGACTGGACCGTTCCCAAAGAATGGAACATCAAAGGGGCTTATATCAAAGATGAAGACGGTAAAGTGATTTGCGATTTTGCCGATAACAACCTTCACGTGGTGAGTTATTCCACGCCCGTCAATGAGGTGATGGATTATGACACCTTGGTGAAAAAGCTTCATTATCTGGAAGAGCTTCCCGATGCCATCCCTTACTTCACCAGCTATTACAAAGAGGATTGGGGTTTTTGTATCTCTTACAACACCTTCAAAAACCTGGATAAAACCAAACGCTATGAAGTGGTCATTGACAGCGAGCTCAAGCAGGGCAGCATGACCTATGGCGATGCGGTGCTCAAAGGGGAGACGGAAAAAGAAATTCTATTTTCCACCTATATCTGCCATCCGAGCATGGCTAACAATGAGCTTTCAGGCGTTTTGGTCAATGCTTTTCTCTATGGATTGATAGCACAACTCCCCAAGCGCAGGTACACTTATCGCTTTGTGTTTGTACCTGAAACCATCGGGAGCATTTATTACCTGAGTAAGCACGGAGAGCACTTCCGCAATCACCTCATGGCCGGGTTGATTCTTACCTGTATTGGTGACAAGGGAGATTTGTCCTACAAGCATTCGCGCAGAGGCAATGCGCTCATCGATAAAGTCACCAAACACATATTGGACCACGAAGGACTTGCTCACCGGTTGTTTGACTTCACTCCGCTGGGAAGCGATGAGCGCCAATATTGCTCGCCCGGATTCAATCTTCCAGTGGGGGTGTTGTGCCGCTCGATGTTTCATTCCTACAGGGAGTACCATACCTCGCTTGACAACAAAGACATCTTGTCATTTGAGGGAATGGTGCAAACACTGGAGACCTTGGTGAAGATTGTGAAAGCCCTAGAGCTGAACGATTATTACATCAACACACAACCTTATTGCGAGCCGCAGATGGGCAAGCGCGGTCTTTACCACAGCGTGGGAGGCATGCGCACTCCGCCTGATACCATCACCCGGTACATGAACATCCTGAACTTCTCCGATGGTGAATACGACCTCATTGATATTGCCGAAAAGCTTGAGACGAGCGTGTTGCAACTGGAGGAGCCGGTGCAGCGGCTCATGGAAAGCGGCCTGTTGCGCCCATCACATGCCTGAGGGGGCGAAAACGATGATTTGCCAACACGTTTTTGCTCATGACTTTTTAGTAAACTTTAGTTTCTGCAAGGCGGTGGCGAACTAAATTGCACAAACAATTAAGAAAATTAATCCCATGATAACCCGTAAAGAATTTCGCAAGTACGCGACTAGCAATATGAATATCTCCGGTACGGCAGTAGATGATATCATCAGCCACATGTATGGTCCGGAGATGATGACCCGCACCGTAATCGAAGAGCGCAACATGCCTTTCCGTGAGGTTGATGTGTTCTCACGTTTGATGGCGGACCGCATTATTTTCCTTGGAACAGAAATCGATGATTATATCGCCAATATCATTCAGGCGCAATTGCTTTTCCTTGAAAGCGCTGACTCCAAGAAGGATATCCAAATCTATATCAACTCTCCGGGTGGTAGCGTTTATGCGGGTTTGGGAATCTATGACACCATGCAATACATCAGCCCGGATGTGGCCACTATCTGCACCGGTATGGCTGCAAGTATGGGAGCCGTATTGTTGTGTGCCGGTAAGACCGGTAAACGCACAGGGCTTCCTCACTCTCGTGTGATGATTCACCAACCTCTTGGTGGCGCACGTGGGCAAGCCAGTGATATCGAAATCACAGCCCGTGAGATTCAGAAATTGAAAAAGGAGCTTTATGAAATCATCTCCCATCACAGCGGTAAGAGCTATGAAGATGTATGGCGCGATGGTGACCGCGACTACTGGATGATTGCTCATGAAGCAAAAGAGTATGGAATGATTGACGAAGTATTGGAAAGAAAAACTTCTTAATGCTTCCTGATAGATGAAATAAGAGGGAAGGGCTGTCTTTTGTCAGCCCTTTCTTTATGCAATAACGCTTTCCTTTGCGGTGGTTGTTTAATTGTAGATTATGTTGCCCGTACCCACTCACATTACCATCCTTATTATCCTTACAACACTCTTCGCCTACATTGTGTGTATTTTCTCAGTGGCCAATTCCAATAGGCCAAGGCTTGCGAAGAAATCAACCATGGCTTCGCTGCTGATGTTGTTGTGGCTCATCTTCCAAAGTACGCTATCGCTGAATGGCTGGTATATGGATCGTGAGTCGGTTCCGCCACATATTCTTTTTCCGGTGGTAGTGAACCTGGGTTTGTTTGCCCTGGGTTTCTTCACTCCACTGGGTAGGAAGTTTATGGATAGTGTGAGCTTGAAGACCTTGCTTTGGGTGCACTTGGTGCGCATACCGGTTGAGCTTTCACTATACTGGCTTGCACAGAGCAAGCAAGTGCCGTGGTCCATGACTTTTCAAGGCTATAACTTCGATATCGCCTTTGGGCTTACAGCTCCGCTCATCATCTGGCTTTATAGCAAACAAAGACTTTCCGATAAACTCTTCATGATTTGGAATGTGCTGGGACTGGTGTCCATCTTGGCCGTGTTTGTGCGCGGTGGCGGGGCTGTTCCTTCGCCTTGGCAGGTGTGGGACTTCAATCAGCCCAACTATGCGGTGTTGCACTTTCCGTTTGTTTGGTTGCCTTCTTTCCTTGCGATGGTGGTGATCTTCACCCACATGGTGGCGCTGCGCAGGTTGCGCAACAAATGACAGCACACCTTTTAAGAGAAGCTGGACTTGGCAAACAACCTGAGCGTGGTGAGCAAGGTAATCACAAGTGAGGTATAGAAGAAGATGCGCACGGCAAGCAACTCGCCATCATAAATCATGAGCAAGGTGGAGCATATCATCATCAATCCCGTGAGGAATACAAACGCCAGGCGGTTGATGTGTTGTTTGATTTTCTTATCGGACTCTTGCTTGTCTCCCAAGCCGATGGTGAACTTGATTCCGTCTTGCTTGAAGTTGTTCACGATTTCACGGATGTCACGCGGGAGCTTTTCTACAAAGTACAGATAGTCCTCAGCCGAGTTGATGATCTTGCTCTTGATGTTTTCCCAGCTGAATCGCTCCATCACTTTCTCTTTTGCATAAGGCTCTATCATGGATGGAATAGAGATTTGCGCGTTCAGCTTCTCCGCCACATTCTGGATGGTGACAAGCGTTTTTACCAACATGAACAAGCTGGACGGGATGCGCACTCCATACTTCACTATGGCGCGGAAGGCCTCATTCATGATGCCCGATATGTCCACCTGGTCGTAGCTCATGTAGCTGTATTTTTTGATGAGCTCATCAATCTCAAACTCCAAGTCCTCGGCCTCTTTCATGTAGGTGGTCTCTGTAAGATCCAGCAAAGCTTTGGTAATCTTGTGGGAGTCTTTCTTGGCAAAACCCATCATGAAATTGATGAGGGCGGTGATTTGCTTGGGCTTGAGTGAGGCACACATGCCATAATCAATTAGCACGAACTGGTTGTTGTCACGAATGAAGATGTTGCCGGGGTGCGGGTCGGCATGGAAGAAGCCATAGCGCAAAATCATGGTGAGCACTATGTGCACGCCATTCTCCGCAATGACTTGTGTGTCGAACCCTTCTTTCTTAAGGCGGTAAACATCATCAGGACGAATGCCATCCACATACTCCATCACAAGCACTTTTTGCGTGCACAAATCATTGTAAACACGTGGGATGTAACAGCGCTCATCATCCTTGAACATATAGGTGAAGCGCAACATGTTGGCGGCTTCATTGGTGAAGTCCAACTCCTTCATCATGATGTTGCCAAAGTCTTCCACGAAGCCTTCCAAGTTGAAGGTTTTTAGCTCAGGGTTTTCCTTGGCTACTTTATTGGCAAGTATCTTAATGAGGATGAGATCGAGCTTGATTTTGGGTTTGATGCCCGGGCGCTGCACTTTGATGACCACTTCCTCGCCATTGAGCAAGGTACCGCGATAGACTTGGCCTATAGAAGCCGATGCTATGTGGTGGCGATTGAAATCGCTGAAGAGCTCATCGAGTGGCTCGCCAAGTTCTTCCTCTATGATGCTGATGGCCTGCTCATCATCAAACGGGCGTGCCGATGACTGGAGCTTCTTGAGCTCATTGCGTAGCGCATCCGATGCCAAGTCCGGCCTGTCTGCGAGTATCTGACCGAACTTGACAAAGGTGGGCCCCAGGTCTTCCACCATAAGGCGTATGCGTTCCGAACTGGTGGTAAGGTTTTTTCCACGTGGGTCCACAATCTTGCGAAGGGGACCGGAGTACAACCAATTCTTGATGGTGTGTTTTAGGATGATGAGTATGATACCTATTAGCCGAACGGTGTTCCTCAGGAAACGGTTGAATCGTAATATCCACATACTTCACCCCCTTGTAAGTTTTGGTTGTACTTTGTTATTCTGTGTGATTGCGCTTAGGCTACGCTGTTAATCACATCATACCTTGTAATGATGTGGTGCTTGCCGTCAGCAAGTTTAACCAAAACCGCGGGTACATCTTTTGTCATTAAACCTGAAACTTTATCAATAGGATCATCTTCGTTTACCACGGGCAAGGGTGGGAGCATCACTTCTTCAATGCGCTTGTCGATGTTGTTGCGGTCTTCCACCACGGTTTGGTAGAGGCGTGTTTCATCCACATAGCCGGCTATGGCATCGTCCTTTATGACCGGTATTTGTGAGATGTTGAATTTGCGCATACGCTCAATGGCGTGGCTCACCAGCTCTCCTGAACCGATGGTGACAAGCGGCTTATCTATGTGTGATGCAATGAGGTCTTTGGCTGTTTTCTTCTCTTCTTGGAGGAAACCGCGGTCGCGCATCCACTCATCGTTATACATCTTGCCCATGTAGCGGCTGCCGTGGTCGTGGAAGATTACCACCACTACATCGCCTTCTTTGAAGCGGTCTTTCATCTGTATCAAGCCCGCTACGGCACTGCCGGCACTGTTACCGGCAAAGATGCCTTCCATGCGCGCAATCTTGCGTGTGTAGATGGCCGCATCTTTATCGGTCACTTTTTCAAAATGGTCAATGAGGCTCATGTCCACGTTTTTCGGGATGAAGTCCTCTCCAATGCCCTCGGTGATATAGGGGTAGATTTCGTTTTTATCAAAGATGCCGGTCTCTTTGTATTTCTTGAATACCGAGCCGTAGGTGTCGATACCGAGTACCTGTATGTTGGGGTTTTTCTCCTTGAGGTAACGCGCTGTGCCGCTGATGGTGCCACCGGTGCCCACGCCCACCACAAGGTGCGTGATTTTGCCATCGGTTTGTTCCCAGATTTCCGGTCCGGTGGTTTCGTAGTGTGCCTGTGAATTGCTGAGGTTGTCATATTGGTTGGGTTTCCATGCATTGGGTACTTCTTTCTCCAAGCGTGAGGAAACACTGTAATAGGAGCGGGGATCCTCAGGGTCCACATTGGTGGGGCACACAATCACCTCCGCACCCAATGCGCGCAGGGCATCAAACTTCTCTTTGGATTGCTTATCTGTGGAGGTGAAGATGCATTTATATCCTTTGATAATGGCCGCTATGGCAAGTCCCATGCCGGTGTTGCCACTGGTGCCTTCAATGATGGTGCCTCCGGGTTTGAGCGCTCCGCTCTTCTCGGCATCCTCTATCATCTTGAGGGCCATGCGGTCTTTGATGCTGTTGCCGGGGTTAAAGTATTCTACCTTGGCCAACACCAATGCCGGTATCTCAGCGGTTACTTTATTGAGCTTTACCATGGGCGTGTTGCCAATGGTGCCCAGGATATTTTCGTAATATTTCATAGTGTATTTATTCCTCTATATAAAAAAACAAGTGCGCAAAGGTAGCCTTTGCGCACCGGAGTTTTATCTTAAATCAAGTTACAGTCCCTGACGGCAACACCCTAGCCACATGCTCCGTGGAGGGCTCCACAAGGGCTGTGGGTGGATGCGTTGAAAGAAAGATGTACTACACCGCCACATCGGCTTTGATGTGCGGGTGGGGGTCGTAGTTGACTAGTGTAAAGTCCTCGTATTTGAAATCAAATATGTCTTTCACATGGGGGTTGATGTGCATTTGCGGTAGCGGGCGCACTTCGCGTGTGAGCTGCAGCTTGGCTTGCTCCAAGTGGTTGCTGTAGAGGTGCACATCGCCACCGGTCCAGATGAACTCTCCGGGACGAAGGTCGCACACCTGCGCTATCATCATGGTGAGCAGTGCATAGCTGGCTATGTTGAAGGGTACTCCCAAGAAGGTATCGCAGCTGCGCTGATACAGCTGGCAGGAGAGCTTGCCCTCGGCCACATAAAACTGGAACAGACAGTGACAAGGCGGCAAGGCCATTTGGTCTATAAAGGAGGGATTCCACGCACTCACAATGTGCCTGCGGCTGTCGGGGTTTTTCTTCAATCCTTCAATGAGGTTTTTTATTTGGTCAGTGTGCGTACCATCGGGGTTGGGCCATGAGCGCCACTGATAGCCATATACGGGGCCGAGGTCTCCGTTTTCATCGGCCCACTCATCCCAAATGCCCACTCCGTTTTCTTTCAGGTAGCGGATGTTGGTATCGCCCTTGAGGAACCATAGCAACTCATGTATGATGCTTTTGGTGTGGAGCTTCTTGGTTGTCAACAGCGGAAAACCCTCGCTCAGGTCGAAGCGCATCTGATACCCAAACACACTGAGGGTGCCGGTGCCGGTGCGGTCGCTTTTTGGGGTGCCGTTGTCCAATAGGTGTTGAAGGAGCGCCTTGTACTGTTTCATAGGGGCGAAAGTAATATTGAATTGGTTTGGGACTTCCGCTTTTAACTGCCGGACTTTGACCATTGGCCAAGGTGATTTATCAGGTCTCGGTTTGGGGGAAAGGGATGCACGCTAGGCAATCTCCTATGAGGGAGAAGACGCACGAGCCACAATCGCGCGCGGTATAAAAAAAACACCATCAAAAAAAGACCAATCGGTATAATTTGTATATTTGCCTTCATCAAATCGGTTATGAAGCTATCGAAGTCAGAACAAACCAAACAATTCATCATTGAGAAGACGGCTCCGGTATTTAACAGGCAGGGCTATGCGGGTACTTCGATGAACGATATTATGAGCGTCACAGGCCTCTCGAAGGGGTGTATTTATGGCAACTTCGAAAACAAGGACGAAGTGGCTTTGGCAGCTTTTGACTATAACCACAACAAGGTTAAGGAACACATGAAAAAGCGGATTTTGGCAACCGATAATGCCATAGAACGCTTGTTGGTCTATCCGCACACCTATAAAAACTTTTTCAGATATCCGTATTTGCAAGCCGGCTGTCCCATCCTAAATACAGCTACAGAAGCCGATGATACTCACCCGAAGTTGAGAGAAAGAGCCCACCAAGCTCTGGAATTCTGGAAAACCTCTATAGAAAACCAAATCAAAAGAGGAATTGCCCGAAACGAGATTAAATCGGATGCCAACCCGACAGAAGTAGCCGTGGTGATGATTTCGATGATTGAGGGTGCACTGATGCAGGCTAAACTCAATCAGAATACCCAAAAACTAACTATTGCCATGAATTTCTTGGAGAAGTTAATCCTAGCCTTAAAGGCATAATTTTTTTTGTCATAAAAAAGACCGAACGGTTTATTATATATGAATAACGTGTTTAATTATAACTATTAAGATATGAAGATTGTAGCCTATAAGCCGGAGTACCAAAAATACTTTGAGCAGTTCAACCGTGCTTGGATAGAAAAATACTTTGAAATGGAGCCTTTGGATGAGCTCATGCTCCGAAATCCGGATGAAGAGATACTGAAAAAAGGAGGTCGAATTCTGTTTGCGGAGCATCAGGAGCAGATTATAGGTACGGTGGCTTTGGTGCCCGTTGACAAAGGCGTGTATGAGCTGGCTAAAATGGCCGTAGATGAGCGCTTCCGAGGATTGGGAGCCGGGAAGCTCCTCTGCAAGGCCGCTATTGAAGAAGCCAAATCCATCGGGGCACTGAAGTTGGTGCTGGTGACGAATTCCAAACTAAAAAATGCAATTGGCATATATCACCAAATGGGATTCGAGGACGTACCCATTAACGAACGTGTGTATAGCCGGGCTGATACTAAAATGGAGCTTTTGCTGCCTCAAGATATCAAGTGGTTTGATAGAAAGTTTGACTTTGACCTGACGGATCAAGATTTTCCGATTTTGTTGGAAAGGTTGATAGCTGTCATTGCTCGCTTTGAAGAGACTACTCGGGGGCTAACCGAAGGTGAGCTAATCCACAAGCCCCAAAACAAATGGTCGATAAAGGAAAACTTAGGGCACCTTGGGCTATTGGAGCCTCTTTGGCAAAAGCGATTCCAAGAGATTAAAAACAATGAAGTGGCTATGAGCCCGGCAGATCTCAACAACACCGCTACGTACCGTGCCCACTTTAACGAACGAACACGCAAGGAAATCCTAGAAGATTTTGAAAGAAAAAGACAGCAGACCCTAACGCTACTAAAGAGCTTTGGCGGAGATGATTTTCGAAATCACATCATCCACCCAAGGCTCAAACAACCCATGCGAATCATTGACTTGATGTATTTCGTTGCCGAACACGATGACCATCACCTTCG
>DATCJY010000045.1:0-82704 GCA_036562565.1 Flavobacteriales bacterium
CAAGTCTCCTGTCAGCGATGCAAAGCGTTTTTCTTCATCATCACTTTCACCAATCTGAACCATTGGACCAAAGCGGCCAATGCGCGCAATCACAGGTTTACCTGTAGCTGGGTCATTGCCGAGGATGCGTTCTCCGGTGGCACGCTCAGCTGTTTCGATTGTAGAAGTCACATTGCTATGGAAAGGATGATAGAACTTCTTCATCATCTCCTGCCATTGCAGTTTACCTTCCGCAATTTCATCGAATTCTTGCTCAACACTGGCAGTGAACTGGTAATCTAGGATTTGCGGAAAATTCTGAACCAAAAAATCATTCACTACAATACCGATATCGGTTGGGAACAATTTGGCCTTTTCAGCACCGGTGATTTCAGTTTTTGTTTGTGCGGAGATGCTTCCTCCTTTCAGCGTGAGGACTTCATATTCACGCGGTGTACCTTCTTTATCTTTTTTCTCGATGTATTCGCGCGCTTGAATGGTTGAGATGGTAGGCGCATAGGTAGAAGGACGACCGATTCCCAACTCTTCCAAACGTTTTACCAATGAAGCTTCTGAATAGCGCGGAGGCTTTTGAGTAAAGCGCTGTGTAGCCACAATGTCTATCAGATTGAGCTTTTGTCCAACCGTTAAAGGAGGCAACATTCCGCTGCTGCCATCTTCATTTTCTTCGTCATCCGAACTTTCGATATAGACTTTCAAAAAGCCGTCAAACTTGATGACTTCACCCTTGGCATGCAATACATCATCCATGGTGCTGATACCCACGGTAGCTGTTGTTTTCTCCAACTCGGCATCGGCCATTTGTGAAGCGATGGTTCGCTTCCATATCAATTCATAAAGCCTTACCTCATCTCTGTCACCGGTAATTTGTGATACCGCCATTTCAGTAGGGCGAATGGCTTCGTGAGCTTCCTGAGCACCTTTGGTCTTGCCGGTATATTGGCGCGGCTTAGAATATTTATCACCAAAAGACTTGACAATTTCTTGCTTTGCAGCGTCCAGTGCGTAATCCGAGAGGTTTACGCTATCAGTTCTCATATAGGTGATTTTACCGCTTTCATACAGGCGCTGTGCGACAGACATCGTGCGTGACACACTGAAACCAAGTTTTCGGCCGGCTTCCTGTTGTAAGGTGGAAGTTGTAAAAGGAGGTGCGGGTGTGCGCTTAGCAGGCTTGGTTTCGATGTTTGTAATAGTGAACTCCGCGCCATTGGCCTTGTTCAGAAACGCACTGGCCTCTTCGTGGTCTTTGAGTTTTCTGGCGAGGTCAGCCTTCAGTGTTGCGGTGCCTAAATCGAAATTGCCACGAACATTGTAGAACGAGGTGGATACAAATTTCTCAATCTCGCGCTCCCTTTCCACAATGATGCGCACGGCCACACTCTGAACACGTCCGGCACTCAATCCTCCTTTTACCTTTTTCCACAAAACCGGAGATAGCTCAAAACCCACCAAACGATCCAGAACCCTGCGCGCCTGCTGTGCATTTACAAGGTCCACGTCAATGGTGCGCGGATTTTCTATCGCCTTCTGAATAGCTTTCTTGGTGATTTCGTGAAATACAATGCGTTTGGTAGTTTTAATGTCCAAGCCTAGAGCTTCCGCAAGGTGCCATGAAATGGCTTCTCCCTCGCGGTCCTCATCCGTTGCCAACCATACCTGTTCGGCTTGTTTGGCTAACTTCTTCAGTTCTGCAACCACCTGTTGTTTATCCGGTGAAATTTCATAGGTCGTTTGAAAACCTTTCTCCACATCAATGGCGAGATCGTTTTTAGGCAAATCTCTCACATGCCCAAAACTGCTTTTCACAATGAAATCTTTACCGAGATATCCCTCAATGGTTTTGGCCTTTGCAGGAGACTCTACTATTACTAAATTTTTACCCATTCCGTTCTATTAAATGAGGCATGAATCACATCAAAAGTGAATGTTCTTCAAATACCTTGAGAAGGTCGCAAATGTATAGGCAGAATTTTCCAATTTCTGAAAACCCTTGTCCGGCAAGGGCTCTAGACACATTTAACCCATTGAAAAATACAGGTACAACCAATGCTGGCAGAGATAGTCTGTTTAGGTAAATACCGGTGAAAGGAACCAGAAGGTTGTATGTCACGTACAAGGGTGAATTTTGGTTATACTATTCGGGCTCAAGCATGGCGCACCACCTTTAAATGGTGTAATAATTGGCCATGGGGTTCGTTATTTTTGCCGACCACTGCTAATTGTACTTTGCATAAAAAACTAACATATCACCTTATAGCCATTGTTATGTTTCTAAATGTTGGTTTCGCTTTTGGCCAACAGTTAGATCCTCCAACCATAACTTGCATTGAACTCGAAAATAATGGTGACGTATTGATCAATTGGGAACCGGTGAGTGACCCGGACAATTATTTTACTCAATACCATATTCTTTCATCCTCCACCATAGGTGGACCATATATGGGTATCGGTACCGTCAATTCCATTTCTACTACCAGTTATTTGAATACCGGGAACCCCAACCCTCCTACCGGTCCTACTTATTACCAAATTGTGACTCACTCCACGGACGGTACCAGTATTTATAATTCGAGTCCATCGCTGACAGTGGGAACGATTTTTCTCACCGCTTTGCCATCTACAAGCCCGTTGGGTTATGCCAACCTGAGCTGGAATTCTCCATTTCCTCCTAGCACACCTGCTCCGGCAGGAGTGATGTACGAAATCTGGTTGGAACGTGGTGGTAACTGGTCTCAGTTACAGACCATACCATATGGTACCAATCAGTGGTCATATGAAATCATGGATATGTGTGATGAACTCATCTCCTTTCAGGTGAGGCTTGCAATTCCTGCCGGATGTGTTTTCAAAAGCAATATTGCCAGTGGAATTTACCGAGACCTCATCTCTCCGGATATTCCGGTTATCACCTCTGTGACAATTGACCATGCAACGTCCGATGCGGTTATTCATTGGAACCCCAGCTCCGCAACCGATACAAAAGGCTATCTCATCTACAAATGCCAGGGCTCTAATCCTCCGACAACGACACTCATCGGCACAGTGATGGGGCACAACAACACCACGTTTACCGACTTGGTGACCAATACTGCCACAGGCCCTGTGCAATATGCCATTGCGGCTTTTGACTCCTGCTACCTTCTCACTCCTCCGATGGTACCTGCCAGTCCAATCGGCCCATGCAATCGTTCTATCTATCTGCAAAGCCTTCAGTACACCGAGTGTGATGATTTCATCCGACTCAATTGGCAACCTTATGATGGCTGGGAACATGGTGTTGAATCGTACACCATCTACCACGGTTTTTCAACTGCACCTCCCAATAGTGGAGCTCCAGTAAGCTACACTGCCGTAGGCACCGTGAATGGGAGTATTGGTACATTTATTCATCACGGTATTCCTGCACAAGATGGATATAATTACTACTACGTTGAAGGCACTGCTAGTCAGTCGGGCTATAAGGCCAATTCCAATTTGCAGGTATTGTATGTCAACTATCCTACTCCTCCCTCTTACGTGTATCTCAGCTCTGTATCGGTTATCAGCAATGACTCCACACTGATACAAGTGGATATGGATCCTACTCCGTTTCCTCATGAATTTCGCCTGCAGCGCTTGAGCGAGAACCATGAGGAATGGATGGATATTGCCAGTCAGGTTGTAAGTGCCACACCACAAATCGAGTTCATAGACAAAGGCCTCAGCAATGATGTTCTGGTATATCAATACCGTGTAATCGTGAAAAACGGTTGTGGATTTACGCTGGACACTACCAACATTGGTCGCAACATGGTTCTTGACGCGGTTGTCAACTCCGATGTATTCGTCAATATTCTTTCATGGACCGACTATGGTGATTGGAATAATGGTGTCGAGAACTATCGCATCTACCGTGAAATAGACGATAGCGGAGTACTTGAAACAATTGCGGAAATCAACGGCTCTTCCATCTTATTTTATGACGATGACGTATCGGAGTTGCTTTTTACGCAAGGCAAGTTTTGCTATTATATAGAAGCTGTAGAAGCGCCCTCATCACCTTCAGGAATTGAGCACGTATCACGTTCAAACAAAATATGCCTCAATCAAGAGCCTGTTATATGGATTCCCAATGCTTTCGTGGTGGGCGGTCACAACAATACCTTCCGTCCGGTTATTTCGTTTGCCAATTTTGATACCTATCGATTAATCATCTTCTCCCGTTGGGGAGATGTTGTCTATGACACAACGGATTTTGATGCCCCTTGGAACGGCATGTTTCAGGATTCTACCGTACCTCAGGGGTCATATGTTTACTTCATCACCATCAAAGATGGATTGGGCAGAGCCATTGAAAAACGTGGATTGGTCAATGTCATCGTTGAAAAAGGTATACGCTAAATGAATCCTATTCTCGTTGTAGACCGCGGCAATACCTTCACAAAAATCGGAGTATTTACACCGAAAGGAATGATCGATTTTGCTTCCGTATCTGATGCGGAGTTGAGTGAAACACTGAACAAACTACTCAACCAATACTTCATAGAAGAATCTATCATCAGTACCGTCCGGGAAGAAGAGTTTAGCCTTACCGCTTATACAGAACGTGCAATTGCAGTCTATCAGCCCAACGCAAACACTCGCTTTCCTTTCGAAATTGACTACGAGAATGCAGGCAAACTGGGCATGGACCGACTTGCTAATGCAGCAGGTGCAATAAAAAAATTGGGGCGTAAAAACATCTTGGTTTTGGACTGTGGTACTTGTAATACCTACACGCTCATCACTAACGGCATTCTCAAAGGAGGCTCCATAGCCCCCGGTATCGATATGCGATTCAAAGCTCTGAATCACTACACCGGTAAGCTCCCTCGGCTCGAACACCAAATGGACTTGCCAGCGCTGCCGGGCAAGTCAACCGAACAATCCATCAGAACAGGCGTGGAACTGGCAGCTATTTTGGAAACAGATGCGATGATTGCTCACTACAGTAACATCTCACCGGATTTAACCGTCTTAATTACTGGTGGAGACAGGTCCTTTTTTGAACGACACCTGAAAAGTCCGATTTTTGCCGCCCCTTATTTAACCCTTGAGGGCTTACATGAAATTTACATTCTCAATAAATATTAAGTGTGCCGTTGTGATTCTTGTGGTTTTGCTACAAGGGATATTCTCTTACGGTCAAAGCACATTTTCCACCTATTCCCGCTTCGGAATAGGCACACTGCACCAACCCGGCTCCATGACCCATTTTGCCATGGGCGGGCTATCCACTCCCATCACGGATGTATCACTTATCAACCTGAGTAACCCTGCCACTTATTCCTCCTGTGGCATCACGACCTTCCAGATAAGTGCCACCGGAAGTGCTCTCAAATCCACCACTCAGAATGAGAGCATGCGGTACAATTCAGGCCAAATCAATGAGATGGCTATCCTTTTTAAAAAACCGGGAAGCAAATGGGCATTTGCTGCAGGCCTTACGCCTTACAGCACCATGAATTACAAATTGACCAACGCCAGTCCTACCAACGATTCTCTAAAAACAAATTACATCTATAGCGGAACAGGTGGCCTTAACAAATTGACCATTGGCGCTTCACGCCAATTTACGTTTTATAAAACCACTATCCGTCAAGACTCTTTGAACCGCAAGGACACCACCGTGCGCATACCGCTCCATCAATTGACCATCGGGATGAACGCTAACTTCATCTTTGGTTCACTCATTAGCGAAAACATGGTAGAGTTCAACAACGCTACTTATTACAACACCAAAGAGATATCGAAGCTCATGAATAAAGGATGGATGTTGGAAGGTGGTTTGCTTTATCGCACCCGACTAGACCGTAGAGAAGAAAACGGCAAAGTCATTGGTGAATCGCATCTTTTTATAGGAGTAGATTATCAATACTCTCCGTTCAAACTGAACTCTGTGTATAAAGAAGAAAACAGCCGATATATATACTCCAACGGAGTAGCATTGGCAGCAGGCTCCACTTACACACCGGAAGAACGTCATGGCAAGATGACCTTACCGCAACACATGGCAGCCGGCATCGCCTTCCGCAAGAGTCATAAAAAATGGGGACGCTATACGGTTGGTATTGACTACAAAATGCAGGATTGGTTGCAGTTTGACCTCAGCATTGCCAATACAGACTTCTTATTTGGCGATTACATGAGCACTGCACAAACCATTTCTGCCGGGGCCGAATATGAACCATCACTGGCTACACACTATGACCTTCTTCACCGCATGAGCTACCGTGCCGGCATCAGAAATACGCAGACCAATTTGACAGTAAACGGTACCCAAATAACACAAAAAGCGGTGAGTGTCGGCATCAGCATACCGGTGGTTCGCTCAATGAGCCGATTCCACTTCGCAGCCGAATACATGACTTCCGGCACACATGAAAATGAGCTCATCATGGAAAAGGGCTTTAACTTTATAGTTGGTTTCACGCTCACACCAAGTGAAAGATGGTTCTTCCAACGCAAATACGACTGAGGCTCCTGATTGCTCTTTCCGGTTGCCTGATTCTGATTTCGTGCAAAAACGAAATATCAGACATCCGAGCCATTACCGATATGAGCAAACTTCCAGTTCAAACAAGCTACAATGCCGAGTACATCGTATCAGAAAAAGGCAAAGTGACTAACCGCTTATTTGCAGGCAAGCTGGAACAATTTCAAGATGAAGACCAATATATTCTCGCAAGCGGTGGTGTACAAGTAATCTTCTATGACAGCCTTGAAAATGAAGAAGCACGACTTACTGCCAGGCAAGGAGCTCATTACTCCAAAGAAAAAAAATTAATAGCCCGAGACAGCGTAGTGCTCGTAAGTAGCAAAGGCGAACGACTGGAAACCGAAGAGCTCATTTACCTTGAGGATAGTGCCAAAATATTTACCGATAGATTTGTGAAGATTGTTACCTCCAACGGAAGCACCTTGTATGGCAACGGGTTGGTGAGCAACGATTCATTTACCAAATGGCGCATCAAGGAACCTCATGATGGCAAGTTATACATCAGCGAGGAAAACGAATAAAAAGCTATGTTTAAATTCTTTCGACTCATAGAAAATTTTTGGCTCGTATTTGCCATCATCTCCTTTGTTTATGCATGCTATGTGTGTTTCAACATGGGTTTTGAAGACGGTTATCGCCACTTCTTTGTACCGGCCATTGCATTTATGTGGTGGTTATTCCGCAGAGGTATGCGCAAACGCATGGAAAAAAACATGGGTGACAACAGACCGCAATAAGTCACAGGTGGGACCATTACATTTGTCCTTCTCGTAATCGTATGTCATGAATGACTCCCATCATATAATTCTCGGACTCATAGCGCTTTTGCTGGCGCTGTTTTTTGGCGGGATGGAAATCGTATTCCAAACAGCTAACAAACTCAAGATAGAACTCGATAAAAAGCAGGGGGCATTTGGAGCCAAAGTGAGCGGTTTTCTGAGCCAGCAGCCACGCACTTTTATAGCCACCATGCTCGTTGGTCAATTCATTGCACTGCTAACTTTTAGCTATGTGCTGTGGCAAGCTACGAGCACACCGGTGCACCCCGTCTGGGTTATAGGGCTTATAATCGGCTTCTTATCGGCATTGTTTTTCATGCTCTTTGCAGAATTCATCCCTCGTGTGCTTTTCGCCCATCACCCCAACCGTTGGCTTAATGCATTTTCATTGCCCCTCTTCCTAGCTTTCATCCTTCTCTATCCCTTGTCCATTGCGGCAGTTGCTATTGGTTCGGTCATCCGGCTGTTTACCAATAAAGACGGCCTTGTAACAGAAAAAGAGGCGGAGTTCGGTCGGTTCGACTTGAACGAATACATCGAGCAGGCCACTGGGCGTCCCGATACTTCGGCATCACTGGATCACGAAATAGAAATCTTTCGAAATGCACTTGATTTCTCCAGTGTAAAGGCACGTGACTGCCTCACCCCGCGCAATGAAATCGTAGCAATTGAAATTACCGATACGGTACAAAACCTCCATCGCTTGTTTATTGAAACAGGGCTATCGAAAATTGTCGTTTACCGCCAAAGCATCGATCACATCATCGGTTATGTACACTCTTTTGAGATGTTCAAAAAACCGGAGCACATCCAACACATTCTTCGACCGGTCTCGTTCATTCCTGAGCCAATGTCGGCCAATGAAATTCTGGAACTCTTCATTCGCGAAAAACGCCACATGGTTGTGGTGGTAGATGAATTTGGCGGCACATCAGGAATCATCACCATGGAAGACGTTGTGGAAGAAATCTTTGGTGAAATTGAAGATGAACACGACCTACCCAGCCCGGAGAATTGTGAGATTTCCGAAGGTGTCTATGAATTCTCCGCACGTATGGAAATTGACTACCTCAACAAACACTATAAACTTCACCTCCCTGTGAACAATGATGAATACGATACTTTGGGTGGGCTAATGCTCTATCTCACTGGAGACATTCCGGAGCAAAACACACATGTCGAGACCGAGGGTTATAAACTTACGGCAGTGACTGTCAATGAGAAAAGGATTGAGACTATCCGTGTTGAAAGGATGGGTTAAAACTTTCAATCTATTGATTACTATAACCTTTCGGTTAATTGCACATTTGTAGCGGAATGAACGTGTTCATTTACGATATTCGCAGCCCAAAATTTTTAAGAATCACTGAATTATGGCATTGATTGAGAAAATCAGAAGACAAGGCTGGCTAGTCCTTGCGATGGTAGGTATTGGTATCCTAGGGTTCCTTATTCCCTATGATGCAGTTATGTCCTTCTTCGGAAGTAACAATAGCAACATCGGAGAGATAGCTGGCGTTAACATCGACCAAGCTAAATGGCAAGCAGCATTGCAAAAACGTCAACCCCTTTTTCAATACAACGGAAATCAACAGAGCCTATCCAACGATACTTGGAACCAATTGATTGACCAAATCATCTACAAAGACGGTTTCGACAAACTCGGTTTGACAATCTCTGAAGAAGAATACGAAGAAGTAACATTTGGTCCAGTTCTATCACCATTTGTTCTCAATACCATCTATAGCGGTCAGGAAAATGAAGACGCTAAAAACAACATGCGTGCAAACTTTGAACGCATGGGGTTGGAAAACCCGGCTATGTTGGTGGGATGGAGAGACCTCATCAAGGAAATGCGCCAACGCGAGAAGTACGATGCCATGGTAAAAAAAGGCATTTTTGCTAACAGCGTAGATGCTAAATGGGCTTTCAAAATGCAGAACGACAAAGCTTCTGTGGACTATGTTGTAAAAACTTTTGCTGAAATACCGGATAGCGAAGTGAGCTATACTGAAAGCGATTTGAAAGCTTGGTACAGCAAACACAAAAACGATCGCCAATACAAGCAAGATGTAGGCAGAACAGTGGAGTATATTTCTTTCCCAATCAAAGCTTCCAGTGATGATACAACAGAAGTGTACAATGCATTGAGCTCTTTGATTGCTCCTTTCCAAGAGGCTAAAGACGACTCTGCATTCGCAGCCATGAACTCCATTAACCCAACATTTGTAGTGTACAACATGAAGGCAGGAATGCTTCCTGAACCTTACAACACCCAAATGTTGAACGATTCAATCGGCAAGGTAATCGGCCCATTCAACGATGGTGGTTACATGAAAATAGCCAAGATCATGAAGCGCAGCATGGAGATTGACTCCGTACAGGCTCGTCACATTCTCGTGGCTGAAAAAGGTGAGGAAGGAAAAGCAAAAGCAGACTCTTTGAAACGCGTGATTACTGCTAAGAAGAACTTTGCTGAAATGGCTGCTCTATACGGTACGGATGGCACCAAAGACAATGGTGGTGACCTTGGTATGTTTGGTCGCGGAGCCATGGTGAAGCCTTTCGAAGATGCATGCTTCAACGGTAAAGTAGGAGAAATTCAAGTAGTAGAAACAAGTTTCGGTTACCACGTAGTGGAAGTGACAAAAAAGAATGCTCCATCCCTTACAGTGAAATTGGCAACCATCGACAAACCAGTTACTCCTTCTAACAAAACTGTACGCTCTCAATACTCTGCGGCTAAAGAATTTGCATTGGCTTATAACGACACTGCATCTTTCCGCAATGCTGCAGATACCCTCAACGGTGGTACGCGCATTATCACTGCTAAAAACATCCGTCCAAATGCAACTACAGTAACCGGCTTGCAAAACGGTGGAGAAGTAGTGAGCTGGGCATACAGCGCTAAAGAGGGCGAGGTTTCTCAACCAATGATGATTGATGGTCAATACATCATTGCTGCTCTTATCGAAGTAAAAGAAAAAGGCACACCATCTTTCAGCAACTTGCGTGAAACTGCAATTGCAGAAGTGCTTAAGGAGAAAAAAGCTGAGAAATATGTTCCGCTTATGAAAGAAGGTACTTTGGCTGATATTGCAGCTCGTGTAAGCACTTCATCCAAGCGTTCTGACAATGTGACATTGCGTTCTAACAACATTCCGGGTTCAGGAGTAAGTGTTGCTGAAAACACTGTTATCGGTACGTTGTTCGGTATGCCAACAGGTCACATGTCTTCGCCAATCGTTGGCAACGGTGGTATTTATGTTATCACTCGTCTTTCTGATATCGCAGTTGGTACATCTGCTGACGAGTATGTATCTGACCAAGAAAGACTCAACGCTACATGGCAGCAACGCGCAACCAACGCTGTTTACAACTCCTACAAAGAGGCTGCTAACATCGAAGACAACCGCTATAGAAGATAATCTGCTCAGAAAAGCATAAACGAAAAGAGCCGCGATTTGAATCGCGGCTCTTTCATTTTTAGAGAATATCTTGAGAGAGGATTATTCCACTTTCGCTAATTCGCTTTTGAGATAAATAATGGCAGGTATAGCCACGGCATCTTGGTTGCGTGTTTCGGCCAAGTCAATGCTGAGCCAGTCACCCAAATGGATGAGATAATAGGAACGCTCTATACGTGAGCTACCTTTTGACCAAACCTCTAGGATGGTATCACATTTCTCACCCATGAGTTTCTTGCAAAGCTCCATGCGCAATTGTGAGCGCTTGTGATCGTCTTCATTGCGAAGCATCACAACAGCTACACGATTATCACCTCCTGTCCAACCTACGAGCTCGTTGTGGTTCATTTCAGGAAATACGTGGTGCCAGCAAAGCATTTTGCTGTTCTCGTTAATTTGTTGCCTCCAGCGCACAGCCACACCTTCATATTGTGATTCGCTATAGAGAATTGGAATGCGATTGACGATTTTATCGCAAATTTCCTTAGAGTCTTTTCGTATTTGGTCTTTGTTTGCCTCCAACAAAGCGATGGCTCTTTCAACCTCCACTTCGAAATAGTTATCGATAAAGCCATAAGCCTTCAACACAAAGAACAATTGAACGGAGCTATAACCGAACATTGAACGCGGAGGATTACCTCCCGGAATAAGGATGGCGTTATAACCTTTCTCTGCAGCGTGCTTGGCTATTTTGCCACCACTGGTGATGCATACAATTTCTGCACCTTTGCTTTCAGCCACAGCCATTGCAGCTACGGTTTCTTCTGTATCACCGCTGTAGCTGCTGATGATGACCAAGGTATTTTTATTGACGAATTCCGGTAGTACGTAATCATTCGTACACACAATCGGAACCTGAACTTTCTCACTCACCAATTGACTAACGATTTTTCCGCCAATTCCGCTGCCACCTAACCCGGAAATCACAATGTTGGTATAAGTGCCGCCCGTTTTCAGCTGCGCGGCACGACCAATGGCTAATGCCTCACGCAGATGCTGCGGAAAAGCTTCTACTAATGCTTTCATTTTATATCCGTTTAATTTTTCTCTTACAAATGTATGCCTTGTAATCTGTAAGGGTCGCTATTGATTCTCGCTCTGGGATAAACCAGGTCCCCACAGTGGCACGGTTTGCAATTTAATCTTCTCAGAGAAGAAAATGCGTGCACTTTCTTCAAACGACTCAGAACTTTCAGACACCAAAAAATGATCTTCTTGTGATTTTGTCTCCGCAAGCAGATTTTCCTTTTGCATAATTTGCTTGAGCTTATGTGCTACCACTTGTGCCGAGTCAAATATTTTGATCTTGCCATCATAGTACTTCATTATCTCATCCTTGATTAAAGGATAATGCGTACAACCAAGTACCAGCCCATCTATACCGGAAAGAATTGGATTGGACAGGTAATTGTTCAACACTGCCGTACTGACATTGTTGTTATAAAAACCTTCCTCAATCATGGTGGCGAGCAAAGGAGTGGCAAGAGCTGAATAGTGCAATGATGGTTTTCTTCTTGCAAACTTGGATTGATAGACACCGCTGCGGATGGTGGTGCGCGTAGCTATGATACCTACTTTGTTAACCTCATCATCTTGGATGACTGCTTCAATCATGGGGTCAATTACATTGATGATTGGTACCACTCCCTTGTACTTATCGCGCAGGGTTTCATAAGCCGCTGCTGAAGCCGTGTTGCAGGCTATCACTATGGCTTTGCAATGTTTCTCTTGAAGCAGATAGGAAGTAATGCTCACCGCATATTCCTGGATGTCTTCTTGGTCTTTTTCGCCATATGGCATATGAGCAGTATCTCCAAAATATACAATGGACTCATGGGGCAGCACATTGCGAATAGCGCTTGCCACAGTAAGTCCTCCTATTCCGGAGTCAAATATTCCTATTGGAGAGTTATTGCTCATCGCAGCAAATAAACAGCAGACCGTGGTGTTTTGGAGACAAAAAAATCCCAACCGAATGGTTGGGATTTACAATTTTATCTCAATAAGCTTACGGCTTTTTGTCCTCTAGTCTAACAGGTTCTGCATTCTCCTTAGAGTAATCAGGAATACCCAAGTGTTTGCACACCAAAGATGTTACATCATCGCCACCTGAAAACAAAAGTGTTCCTGTGCTTTCATCAAAGATGTAAGTATATCCGTTATCCTTTGCAACAGCCTCAATAGCTGCTTTTGCTTTCTTCAGGATGGGATCAACTTTTTTGATTTCTTCATTGGAAACATCTTGGCTGGCTTGCTCCTGAAAATCCATGATACCTTGTTGCTTGGTTTGGATATCGCGAATTTTAGTTTCCAAAATCACTTTTGGCGCACCTTCTTTTTCAGCTTTTTGGTAATCAGCAATCATTGCTTCATACTCTTTCTGCATGTTCATAAGTGCAGTTTCGTATTGCTGTTTGTAAGCCGTAAGTTGCTCATACGCCACTCTGTATTCCGGCATGTTTTCTACCAAACGCTGACCATTGATGTGTCCAAGCTTCTGGGCGAATGAAGCAACAGATGTCAAACAAACTGCCGCTACCAATAACAAGGTTTTTTTCATAATCTTCTTAATGTCTTTTCTAGCTACTGAATAAATTTTGTGCCAAATGTAGTCGAACTCTTATTTTCTTCTTTCTGCCGGACTACTAGCAGGTGTTTGTTTCGTAGTTTTTACACCTGTATTTGAAGAGTTTGACTTAGGAGCCGGTTTGGATGTCGTCTTATTATTTTCATCCTCCTCCTCATCGCCAACTGTACTCTCATCTTGGAACTCACCCGGTTTCAAGCCCATCTTACGCAACACTTTGTCACTGATATCGTGCTTAGGATTGGTATAAAGCATATTGCTGTGATTGGCTTTATCAAACACAACCATCAACGCACTGGTAGAGGCCACCTCCTGAATCGCTTCATAAATCTGGTCTTGAATTGGTTTGATGAGTTCTTCGCGTTTCTTGAACAACTCGCCATCTACACCAAACTTTTGACGTTGCAATTCTTTAGCTTCTTGTCTTTTGGCTTCGATATCTTCTTCCCTCTTTTTCTTCATCTCATCGGTGAGAAGAATTTTTTCCGCGGCCAAAGCTGTTTCTAAACGAGCAATGGTTTCATACTTGGCTTCAATCTCCTTCTGCCACTGGCTGCTGAGCTTGTTGATGGTTGCCTGTGCTGCGGCATACTCCGGGACGTGAGCCAAGATATATTTAGAGTCCACATATCCGAATTTCTGAGCGGAAACAGTTCCGACAAACGCGAGTAGAGTGGCAATCAAGAAATATTTTTTCATCGTTTCTGAATTCTTATTTGGATATAATAAAGTGTTCTAAGGTAATTTATTTTGTTGTCGTTACAACTCTCCCATATTCATGCCAATGGAGAAGTGGAATTGCCCTTTCTGCATGTTTGGCAAATTGGGCACATTATCCAGACGCCAACCATAGTCAAACCCTAGCAAACCGAACATTGGCAGGAAGATGCGCACACCGAAACCTGCTGAACGATACACTTGATATGGGTTGAAATCTACCAAGTTGGCCCATGTATTACCTGCCTCTAAGAAACTCAACGCAAAGATGGTTGCACTTGGATTCGTTGAAAGCGGATAACGCAATTCTGCCGTGTACTTCACAATTCCCGGTGAACCTCCATTGGCATTGGATGAATTGGTCAATGACAAATCATCATAACCTCTGAGGTTTACAATCTCCCGTCCATCCAACAAGTATCCGCTTAGGTACACACCGCCTAGGTAGAAACGCTCAAATGGCGACTCACCCAATCGCTTGTTGTAAGCACCAAGGAAACCAAAGCCCACATTGGTATGCAACACAAATTTTCTGTCTTTGTGTTTGTTCAAAGCTGTGTACCAGTGAGCGGTAAACTTCACTTTGTAATATTCCACCCAATCGAATCGCTCCTGAGTGGTCATGTTTTCGAAATCATATTCCTTGCCGGCAATTTTCTCTCCCCATAAGGTGTATGGGAAAGTGAACTTACCGCTCAAGGTAATGGTTGAACCTGATGTTGGGTAAATAGGCTCCGATGTGGAACTGCGCGTGAGCGTGAGGTTACCGGCCAAGTTATGAGAGCGCAAATCCTTGAATTCCGAACCGAAGAAATATTCGTAATCGTTCAAATTGAACAACTGATACGAAACTCCCGCATAGAACAAGAAATAATCGTCCGGTTTCTTCAAGCGTTTACCAAAGTTCACCGAACCTCCGGATACTTTCAATTCTTTCAAGCCAAATTCATTTCTGCGCAAGCCATTGGTCTGGCGAGAATGCGTAGCCGTCACACTCAAAGAGTTTGGTTTTTTACCACCTAACCAAGGCTCCATGAAGGAAAGGCTGTACGCTTGGTAATACGTACCGTTGGAAGACGCATTGATGGACAAGCGCTGACCATCTCCCGTTGGCAGCGGGCTCCATGCTCCTTTCTTGAAGAAGTTGCGCATCGAGAAGTTGCTAAAGCTCAATCCCAGTGACCCCACTACTCGGTTACCTCCCCAACCTCCGGATAGCTGGATTTGGTCCATCGGCTTTTCTTCCACCACATAGGTGATGTCCACAAGGCCTTCATCCTGTCGAGGATTCGTTTCTACGTTGAATCCTTCAGGATTAAAATAGCCAAGGCTCATCAATTCCCGTTGGGTCCGCATGATATCCGAACGGCTAAACAAATCACCCGGCCAAGTGCGAATTTCTCGGAAAATAACGTGGTCGTTTGTTTTGGTATTACCTCTTACATCCACTCTACCAATGCGGAATTGCTTTCCCTCTGTGATGCGGATTTCGATATCGATACTATCCGGCTCAATCAATGTTTCTACAGGGAATGCATAATATGCGAGATAACCGTCATCCGTGTATAGAGAAGATACGTCTCTGCCTTGTGGATTGAAGTTGAGGCGTTGCTCAAAGAGCTGCATGTTGTAGACGTCTCCTTTTTGAATGTTGAGGATACTGTCCAATGTGCTGGAGCGATACTTCGTGTTTCCTACAAATGTGATGTTTCTGTAGTAGAAACGCTTGTCTTCCTCTACTTTGATATGAAGACCAACACGCTCGGGATTGATGACATACAAAGAGTCAGAAACGATTTTCGCATTGCGGAAACCTTCCTTGTTGTAACGTGCGATGATTCTTTCCTTGTCCTCTTCAAATTCTTTTTCAATGAATTTGGAAGATTTAAAAATTCTTCTCCAGCTGCGCTCTTTGGTGTTCTTCATTGCGCGCTTCAATTGTTTTTCGGTGACAATCGGTTTGGGTGTGGAGCCCTTGAACATCAAAAAGTCTTTTGGTGCTTTGTTTACTCCAACACCTTCAAACGTAATGTGCTCGATTTTCACCCTGTCACCTCGATTGATGTCAAACAACAAGCGAACACCGTTGGCCATTTTAGGATCCTTTTCTTCTCTCACCGAGACTTTGGTATTGAAATAGCCTTTGTCAACGTAGTATTTCTTAATTGTTGCTACTGCATTGTTCTTCACATTCTCATTGGCGATGGTATTGGTGCGGAGGTCAAGCTTTTCACGCAAGTTGTCGGCATCCGATTTTTTGATACCATCGAGTTTGAAAACCGTGAGACGCGGGCTCTCAACAAGATTGATTACGAGGAAGGCCTCATCACCTCTAAACTCCGCAACCGTAATAGAGATATCCGTAAAGAGTTTTTGTTTCCAGAGTTTGCGAATCGCATCGGAGATGCGTTCACCGGGAATCATGATTTCATCGCCTTCTTGAAGACCGGTGAAGAGTTTTACGGCTTGGGGGTCGGTAAACTCGGTTCCCACTACCGTAATTCCGGCAATGCGGTATTTGGCCGGTGCGTTATAATCGATGGCGGAGCCAATGACCGTTTGAGCTTTCAAGGCTCCCGAACCGATGCATAAACTCAATAGGAATATGCTATAAATCGCGATTCTATAATTATTCAGTGCGTTCTTCAAGTTCTGCATGTGTCTTAAGGGCCCACTATCCATTGTTGTTTTCATTCTTAGAGGCTTCGGCCAACTGCTCGGATATGAGTCCGAATCTACGCTCCCGTGATTGGTAATCGAGCAACGCAGCATAAAAATCCTCTTCACGGAAGTCCGGCCACAAAGTCTCTGTGAAATACAACTCTGCATAGGCGATTTGCCATAGCAAAAAGTTACTTATGCGGGATTCACCACTGGTTCTAATCAGCAGTTCGGGATCCGGCAATCCCTTGGTGGTTAAATGTTCCTGTATGATATGCTCGTTTATTTGCTCCGGACTATAGCCCGCAGCCACGATTTCACGCACTGCATTGGTGAGTTCCCAACGTGAACTGTAGCTCAACGCCAACACCAGCGTAATGCTTTCATTCTTTTCTGTAAGTTCGATGGCTGATTGCAATTCCTTTTTGCAGTTGTCCGGCAGAGCCGCCAGATTCCCGATGGCTGTGAGTTTCACCCCGTTGCGGTTGAGTTCCGCAATTTCATTGGTGATGGTATTCACCAATAGGTTCATGAGCGCATCCACTTCTTTCTTGGGGCGATTCCAATTTTCAGTAGAAAATGCGTAGAGCGTCAAGTATTTGACACCGCTGGCCATGGCCGCCTTGAGCGTTGCACGCACGGATTCCACCCCATTGAGGTGACCATAAACGCGCTCCTGACCCTTCTCCTGTGCCCAACGACCATTGCCATCCATGATGACAGCTACGTGTTGGGGAACATTGGAACGATCAATTTTATCTAACAAACTCATGCGGGACACTAGCCAATTTTTATCGCCTAAAAAGGCCGGCAAATGTAAGCGCTACGACCCAAAAATTTGAAAGCCAGAGGAACGAATGCACACGGGCATTATTGCCCCAAAATCCCGGAGTTTGTCAAAAAATGAGAATTGTAAATCAATGGAGAAATTACTTCCAGCATGAATTGGCCTTCTTATCGATGCGGAAAACGATTGCAGCCTGTGCAAAGAAGTAGAAATCCTTGCGCCCCGGGTCTCCCCGTTGCAAGCCCGGAATAGAGGAACCGCCATTGGTCTCTTTTACAATACTGCGGTCAGAAAGCGCAGCAGCTAGCGGTCCACTGGTCTCTGCCAAGATGGCTCTATCCACATAATTGCCTGAAACATCATCGAAATAGTCTGTCCAAGTTTTGCGCACTCCCCACTCCAGGTTCAATGCGAGCACCGAAATGATGTTTACTTTGATTCCGGCCCCGAAAGGCACACACAGCAAATTGGTTTTATAAGGTTTTTGACCACCGGGAAGCCCTTGACCTTCTGTGCCAAGTGGTTGAAGCTCATACCATGTCCCACGGTAATTGGCCATCGGCTTCATATTGAAAAACCCAATGCCTCCAAACAAATAAGGTGAAACGGGATAATCCGGATTGCTCAATTGATAAGGAAAGAAATTGAGCTCAAACTGCATACTTCCCTCAATTATCTGGTTGCGGAAAGACAAATTGCGATTGCGCTGGTAGGCGTCATCACTGTCCTGATCCCAAGCTTCCACTTGACCGTAAAGCAAACTGCCCTTAACCGACCAACGTCTATCGAAGTTGTTGCGGTAATGTAGGCCGCCACCGGCTTTGAGGCGTGTGCCAAAATGTTTGTAGGGATTTATCTCTCCGAGATAATAGCTCGTACCGACAATAAGACCGACATCCTTGCTCCGCTCAAACTTCTTGTCCTGAGCTGAAACTTGGATGGCTAATAAGATAAAAGTCAGTATGAATGAAAAATTTTTCACGGGCGGATTACGCAAAATTCAACAAAATATTGCCCATTTACGAAAGATTCCGTGGAAAGTTCGAGCCACGTGCTGTGCAAAACCGTATTTGGAAGCTTTTAACTTTTCTCTACTCTAAGCTTCATAAATTTGTAATGCTTTGAGAAAGTCTTTTGCAATATTCATGATGGCCATCTATGGAGTGCTCTCCATAGGTATCCACTTGCATGCGCATTATTGCTGCGGCAAATTGACCGAACTCAGTCTATACGAGCCTGTAAAGAGCTGCTGTGCACATGACGACCACGCGGAGCAAGATGGTCCGGCCATTAGAAACAACTGCTGTGATTTCAAGCACTACAATTTAAAAATCGATGATACGCATGCAGCTTCCTATTGCAACTTGGTACTTCCTGCTGTTACCGTAGCGGATGTTCAGGTGGCGTTCCCTGCAATGGTTATCACAGAAACAACTCATGTTCCGAGTGTCCCGGTGAATGGTCCTCCCTCGGACATTCCTTTATTTATACAGCATCACGCCCTCGTTCTCTACGCATAAGTTCTTTTTATGAATTTAGTTGGACACATATTCCGTGTCCATCTATCACCCCCATTCAATCTTCATTCATAAAAAGACTAACATGAAAAACATCCTCATAAAATTCACTTTAATCCTTGCGATAGGATTCATCAGCAATACTGCTTTTGCACAACAAAAGAAAGTAGAAACAACCACCTTCTGGGTAGCCAGTGTTTGTGGCATGTGCGAAGAGACAATTGAAAAAGCACTTGACACCAAAGGCATCATTCAAGCCGATTACAATTTGGCAACCAATCAACTCACCGTTACATACAAGACCAAGAAAATTAGTTTGGAACAAATTCATCATCTGCTGAACGAAGCAGGTTATGATACCGAAAGCTCTATCTGTACCGATGAGCAATACAGCCGTGTACATGGTTGCTGTAAATACCGCGAACTGGATAAACATTAAGAGCTATGCGCTTACTAATGATTTTAGCGCTGGTTCTGATGGGATTTCAGAATCATGCGCAAACCCTGCGCGGTATAGTGACCGGAGATGACCATGAAGCCATCATTGGCGCAACAATTGTCTGGAAAGATACGCGCATGGGTACTGTGACAGATGCCAACGGACATTTCACCATTGGTGTTCCACCAAATGCTACCCATCTGGTAGTGGGTTATGTAGGATATCACACCGATACAATTGCTTATAGCGGACAAGAGTTTATCACGGTGCAACTGCGCAACAATACTCAAACGGGAACGGTAACCATCGAAGGGCAAAACAGCGGCACGTATATGTCCACGCTCAACCCGATGCTTTTCCAAACGATTAACGAAAAGGAGTTGTGCAAGGCTGCTTGTTGCAACCTGAGTGAAAGCTTTGAAACAAACGCCTCAATTGATGCGGCATTTGCCGATGCGGTTACAGGAACGCGCCAGATTCGCATGCTAGGATTGGAAGGCCGCTACACGCAAATGATGTTTGACAACATTCCCTCTGTGCGCGGATTGGCCAGCACATATGGACTCACCTATGTGCCGGGACCATGGATTAAAAACATCTACATAGCGAAAGGTGTTGGTTCGGTTACGGCCGGTTATGAAAGCATGACCGGTCAAATCAATGTGGCGATGAAAAATCCTGACAATGCTGAGAAACTTCACATCAATGCATTTGTTGGGAACAATGGTCGCACGGAATTGAACCTCGTGATGCGACCAAAAGAATTATTTTGGCCAAAGAGCAAAGAATCCAAATTGAACACGATTCTCCTTGCGCATGGTGCACTCTCCTCATTGCGCAGCGACATGAACAACGATGGTTTTCTTGACAATCCTCTTTTCACCAATCTTATTCTTCGCAACGAGTGGCACCTCACTACATCCAGCGGTTGGGGCAGCCAGATTGTATTGTCCTACCTGAACATGAACAACACCAGTGGCACGTATGACTTTGACCCGCTGGATGATGTACGTGCAAAGCTTTGGGGTGTCAACACTCAAACTGAGCGTTATGAGTTTGCCGCAAAGACAGGATATGTCTTTAAAGAAAAGCCTTGGAAGAGTTTTGGCTCGCAAGTGAGTGTGAGCTGGCATGACCAAGAAGGCAACTATGGATATCGTCAATACATCGGTCAGCAACTGAGCACGCGCATTAACCTCCTCTTTGCATCACGCATCAAGAGCGATGCGCACAAGTTCACTGCAGGCATCAGTCATCAATACGATGATTATAACGAGCGCCTGTTCTTTGATGAAATTCCTCCGGTGGCACTATCCAGCATGGATTTGCAACGCAAAGAATCTGTTGCGGGTGCATTTGCAGAATACACCATGAACACAAGTCCGAAGTTTACGGTTGTAACAGGATTGCGTGGTGATTACCACAATGTATATGGTGCATTTATTACACCTCGTGTTCATGCACGATACAGTTTGACTGATAACGCATCCATCAAATTTGTTGGTGGTAAAGGTTATCGCACTGCACAACTCTTGATGGACAACGTGGGCATCTTGGCCAGTAACCGTGACATATTCATTCATAGTGATGATGCAAAAGGCATACATGGCTTGAAGATGGAAGAGGCATGGAACGTTGGACTCATCTATACACACAAGTTCAAAATCAATTACCGCGAAGCAACACTATCATTGGATGCATATCGCACCGATTTCACCAATCAAGTGGTGGTTGATATGGAAACTCCAAAAGAAGTTCACTTCTACAACCTTGATGGGGCAAGCTATAGCAACAGTGCACAAGCTGAATTCCATTATTCACCTGCAAGGAGATTAGACCTTCGTTTGGCTTATCGTTGGCTCGAAGTGCGTCAACAATATCAGTCCGGTTTATTGGACAAGCCAATGGTGAACCGACACAGAGCATTTACCAATTTAGCATATGAAACCAAAGCCAACGAACGGGGTGCACAATGGCGCTTTGATGCCACACTGCAATGGGTAAGCAAAAAAAGATTACCTTCCCTTGGCGAGCATGGAATGCATGCGCTAAACCCATCTTATTCCGATGATTATTTTCAGCTCAATGCACAGGTCACTTATGTATTCAAGAAGAACCTGGAGTTGTATCTGGGTGGAGAGAACCTCAACAACTTCATAGTACACGATGTCATCGTTTCGGCAGAAAACCCTTCCAGCGAATACTTTGATGGCTCACAACTTTGGGGACCTGTATTTGGCAGAATGTTTTACCTCGGTTTCAGATGGATGATTAATTAAAAAATGAAACCCTATGAAACACACTTATCAAATCACCGGCATGTCATGTCAAAGCTGTGTCGGTAAAATCAAAGATGAATTATTGCGGCTGCCTGATATCACCCACGTAGATATCTCACTTGAAAATGGAACTGCTGAAATAGAAATGACCCAACACGTTTCCACCGAGACGATGCAAGCCGCTATTTCAAAAGCCGGTACTTATACCATCACCATGCAAGGTCATACCGCAGAACACGCAATGAAACATGGCAGAAAGAATTGGCTTGTGACTTATAAACCGCTTCTTCTGGTAATAGGATTTATTGTCTTGATCAGCACCATAACATCCGTTTCAAACGGAACCATAGATTGGAAGCGATGGATGAACTACTTCATGGCAGGTTTCTTCCTGGGGTTCTCGTTCTTCAAGTTTTTGGACTTGAAGGGATTTGCGACAAGCTATAGCACTTACGACCTCATTGCTGCGAAATGGAAAGGATATGGCTATATCTATCCATTCATTGAACTGCTGCTCGGAATAGCCTATATCACTCACTGGGAACCATTCATCACCAATTCCGTAACAGCGGTGGTAATGGCTGTTTCATCCCTCGGAGTAATTAACAGCTTGCTCAAAAGAAGAAACATACAATGTGCCTGCCTTGGGACAGTATTCAATCTTCCGATGAGCAATGTGACACTCATAGAAGACGGAGTGATGTTCTTGATGGCGGTAGCCATGCTATTTAGCATCTGAGGAGTTGAATTACATTTGTCGCAACATGGCAAAAACAACACATAACAAACTATTCTTCTTGCTGTTCACATACAGCATTGTGTTGTTGCATGCCATTATTCCACATTGCCATGCTGCCGATGCGCATGCAATGTTCCAAACCGAGAAAGCTGCGACACATACCTGCGATGGTCATCACCACCATGAAGAGGATGCCAATCATTCTTCCCACGAACATCAGGTATGCCAAAATGATGACTTACATGGTCAATATTTAAAAGCAGATGCGTCATCCATTGACTTTGATGCGATGATTGCTGAAGCGGTTGACTATTGGATTTATCTCATATGCGACTTTGAGGGAAAATCAAGCTTTACATCTGTTCAATCAGATGCCCTAGTCCGAAGTTGTTATCTACACGCCAATATTCATAGAGGACCTCCTGCTTGCTGAGCAGGAGGACTTCCTCTATTTCTGAGTATTTCTTCCTGTAAAATTGCTTGACAAGAATCACGGCAGATTCTAAAGCAACATCTTCATTTGATGTTGTTCTCTTCAACCTTCATAATTGTCCAAAATCATGCTTTTTCAAACGAAGAAATACTTAGGAACTCTGGCTATATCCATCCTTCTCAATGTTATTTCTCACGCTCAGGTAATCACGGCTGATGAAGCTGTGAAGTACGCACTGGAGCACAATCCGCGCATTCAAGCTGTCATTCTGGAGGTGGAAAAGAATAAGCAATTGCAGAAATCTGCCGTAAACATTCCTAATCCGGAATTCATGTTTGAAAGCACTACGGGAGAATATCAAACATTGGGAATATTGCAGTCGCTCGATTTTCCAACGGTATATGCAAAACAGTATAGTATCAATCGTCAGCTCACTGAACTCAGCAAAGTGTCTCAGCAAATGACTCGTGCCGAGTTAGAAGGTCGCGTTCGCACTGCCTATCTTGAAGTACAATACTATTTGGAATTGGTGAAGCGCCTGCAAGAGCGAGATAGTGCATATGCCGCAATAGAACAAGCTGCGAATCGGAAATTCATAGCCGGTGAAATTGATGCCTTGGCAAGTTCTTATGCCAAACTGCAACATGCCGATGTACACCGCACCATGACTCAAGCACAGGTAGATTTGGAAACTGCTTGGCAAGTGCTTCAACTCCTGATGCAAACGACTGAGATCAAGCAGCTCGAAATGCTTACAGAACTAAGCCTTTCTCCTCAAGCCTTGCAGAAAGACTCCTTGGTGGTGGCTCAAACATTGTTCATGCGTTATGTTGAACAACAAAAAGAACTAAGTGAGAAACAACTGGCATTGCAGCGCAGCAAGGCGTTACCGGGAATTGTATTTGGCTACTTGAATCAAAGCGACAGAAACACACCATTTGATATGCGCCTGCGTGGTGGACTAAGTCTTCCACTTTGGTGGTGGCAATATTCCGGTAACATCAAAGCCGCAAAAGCACAAATTCAAATCACTTCATTTGAAGCCCAACAACAACAAATAGATATTGCAATCCGGCTCAACAACCTCTTCAACGAATACAAGAAATACAAAACTTCGCTTTTGTATTTCGAGAATGAAGGCCTCGAACTGATTACACAAATGCGCGACCATTCCGAACGGTTGTTCGAAGCCGGTAGCATTGATTACATCACACACTTGCGCAACCTCAACGATGCATTCATGCAAGAATATGCGCATTTGGAAACACTTTATTTGCTCAATAAAACCATTATACAACTCAACTACCTCACCCAACAATGATGCAGCAACTTTACCGATTCAGCTTCTTGTTAAAACTGCTGATAGTATCCATAACATTGATCAGTCAGCACAGTCACTTGCATGCGGACGCCTCAGCGCATCCACATAGTCATGATGAAACAAATGTGAATCAAGATACTTTCAATTACTTCACGACCGAAGTAAGCAGCGATAAGTATGAGCTCTTATTGCGATACCATCCCATCACGCCAAATCAAGAAGCAGATCTCACACTCTTTATCAGTGAATATAATACCAATGCTCCGCTCAACAATGTAGAGCTGAAACTTACGGTGCAAGAAGACACCTCAATACAACTGCATCCACACCTCACAGCAGACGGCACTTGGGAGATGCATCCAATTTTTCCCGAAGAGAAAACCTATTCGATAGCCGTTCAAATCAATGGCCCACTTGGTCCTGATTTGCTACTTCTTAAAGACATTGAAGTCGGTGCTACATTGGATAACCCACACGATCATCACCATCATCACTGGTACACATCTCCTATTTTCCTCATCAGCATTTCACTTATTGCAGGCATGTTGCTAATGCTTTTGCTGCAGCGTTTGAGACACAAGCGTTCACCCAAAGGAAGTGCCGCTCTTGTACTGATTTTGATACTCGTGCCACTGCGTCCTGATTTGATGCAAGCACATGAAGGACATGATCATCGACCGCAGAAGAAAAACAACATCTTCAGCAACTCGATTTATGTTCCGAAAGAATCCCAGTTTCTGCTCGATGTATTAACTCAACGTGTATTATCCGGCAACGAAACGCAAGTGCAAACATTCTATGGAACGATTGTGCCAAGCAGCAGTGGACAAGCCATTGTGACTGCTCCTCAAACCGGACGCATCATCTCTTTGCACACATCGGTGGGCAGCCAAGTAACGGTTGGTCAAACACTAGCTGTCATTGAAGGTTTTTTAGATGCAGCAAGTGCGATGACATTTCAGGCAGAGAAAAACAATTTGCTCGCAGAGTTTGATGCTGCACGCAAGGAGTACGAACGCATACAATCCATAGCTGATATCGCTGCAAAGAAAGAGTTGGATGAAGCAGAGGCGCGTTTCAAAAAAGCTCAAGACAACCTTGAACTTTTCAAAAACAAAACAGCTACACGTTTCGAACTGAAATCGCCCATCAGCGGAATGGTAGACAACTTCACATTGAGTATCGGCACTCCGGTTTCGCAAAGCGATGTATTGTTCACAATCGTCAATCCTTCCAAAGTATATGTGGATGCTCAGGTATACGGCAATGCAACGGCCATGATGACTTCTGCTCAATCATTCCTCATCTCCTCTCCAAGCGGCAAACAAGCAGAAGCGCGGCTGCTCGCCATCCCGCAAACACTGCATGCGAGCAATCAATCACAGCACATCTTGTTTGAGGTTGACAATCTGGATAACACGTTTAAAATCGGTGAGTACGTGAAAGTAAGTGCGTTGCTCCCTACAGAAGCAGGAACCATTTTGATTCCAACATCCGCTATCACTGAGGTGGATGGAAGAGACTGTGTATTCATCAAAGAATCTGCAGAACAATATCAGCTCCGATTCGTGAACACCAAGAACGACAACGGTTCTACAGTGAGTATTACCAAAGGACTTGAAACAGGTGAACGCGTAGTAACCAACGCCACATATCAATTGAAAATGATTTATCTCAACCAATAAAATCTATCAAATGAATTATACCTCCCCTTTTTATTACCTTAAAAACATTGCGAAAATGATGGGGATAATCATCATTGCCTGTACGACCGCCCTATTGCATAGTTGTGACCCGAGCCACTCACATAACCAACACGCACATGTGCATGACTACGCCTGTCCCATGCACCCTGAGGTGGATGGACATCCCGGTGATAAGTGTTCCAAATGCGGAATGACACTGGAGAAATTAAAAGAAGTTGATGATACCCAGTACCGAATGGACCTCAAAGCAGATGCGCCAATCATCGAAGCCGGCAAAGAAGTTTCATTGATTTTAAAACCTATCAATCTAAGCAATGAATCCGCACTGGTACCACTCAACAGCATACACGAAAAGAAAATTCATCTTGTGATTGTGAGTGAAGACTTATCACAATTCATGCATGTACATCCGGCATATACCGCTGATGGCGACTATGAGGTAAATGTTACATTTCCTATCGGGGGCAGATATCTTCTTTATGCAGATTATCAACCGGCCGGTGCTTCACATCAACTCGAAAAGCAAACTTTGGAAGTAAGTGGAGCAGGTATGGTAGCTACTAAATACACCAGCTCAAAGCTCAGCAGCAGCGATGCAGGTGTGAGCCTTACACTGCGCACACCAACCGGCAATTTCAAAACCAACCAGATGATGCATATTGATGGTGTATTGACCATTGACGGTATGCCTCTGGATGCATCGAAGTTGGATAATTACCTACAATCCAAAGCATACGGCATCATCATCCACACAGAAGACAAAAGCTATAACCACGTACACGGTGAACTCAACGGCAACTTATTGCACATGCACACCAAGCTAAGCAAGCCGGGATTGTATCGGGCGTGGATTCAGTTCATGTACAAAGGTCAATTGCACACAACAGATTTTGTGATTGATGCTATTCCCGGCAATGGCACCGATGAAGCCCATCACCATCACGATGGACATGACCACCACCATTAATTAAGATTCCTTTTTTTTCACCAATAAACGAATAGTCCGATGCTCAATCGCCTGATACGCTCCTCACTTGAAAACCGCTTGTTTGTAGTGGCAGCAGCTGCTTTGGTGTTGGTTTATGGCACCATTGTTATCACGCATTTGCCGGTGGATGTGTTGCCCGATTTGAACCGACCACGTGTCACCATTTTTCTGGAAGCCAATGCCATGGCACCTGAAGAAATCGAAACGCAAGTGGTGCTTCCTGTGGAATTGGCACTTAACGGCAGTACGGGCGTTGAAGTCGTGCGCAGTTCCAGTACCATTGGCATCGGGATGGTGTTCGTGGAATTTGATTGGGACATGGACTTATTCAAAGCCCGACAAATTGTTGCAGAGCGCTTGCAAACCGTGAAACTGCCTGATGGCATTACACCGGTGATGGGACCGGTTTCATCTATCATGGGGCAAATCATGTACATCGGTCTCAGTGCAGACACGACAAGCCCTATGGAGTTGCGAACGCTTGCCGAATTCGTAGTGCGTAGACAAATCATGAGCATCAAAGGAGTATCACAAGTGATACCCATGGGAGGCGAACGCATGCAATATCAAGTATTGGTATCTACCCAACGCCTGCTTCAATTTCAAGTAAGCATTGATGATTTGGATGCAGCCTTGCAACAAACCAATGCCAATTCCACCGGAGGATTCTTTGATAGATACGGCAGCGAAGTGTTGATACGAACCATTGGCAGAGCCAAGAGCAAAGAAGACCTAGAGAATACTGTCATCACCAATCGAGAAGGGATGCCAGTATTGCTCAAGCAAGTTGCCGAAGTAAAAGAAGGCGGTGCAGTGAAACGCGGTGATGCGGGAATCAACGGAAAGCCGGCTGTGATTCTCACAGTAGAAAAGCAACCCGGAGTAAATACCGTGGAGCTCACCAATGAAATTGTGCGTGTATGCAATAACCTTAAAGCTTCCCTGCCACCGGATGTAACTATCCATCCCGAAATCTTTCAGCAGAAAAATTTTATTACCAATGCAATTGACAATGTGAAGCACGCCCTGCGCGATGGATTCATCCTTGTCATCCTCATTCTGTTCTTGTTCTTGCTTAATTTCAGAACCACCATCATCACGCTTACTGCGATACCGCTTTCGATTCTGATTACGGCACTAGTTTTTAAACTGTTTGGAATCTCCATCAATACATTGACGCTTGGAGGTCTTGCTATTGCAATTGGCGAACTCGTTGATGATGCAATTGTAGATGTTGAAAATGTCTTTAGACGACTCAAAGAGAATGCTCAAAAATTGCGCTCAAGCGATGCGGCTGTTAGGGCACAAGCCAAACCTATGATGCGCGTTATCTATGAAGCAAGCAGCGAAGTACGCAACTCGATTGTGTATGCCACTATCATCGTTGTATTGGTCTTCATTCCATTGTTCTACTTACAAGGTATTGAAGGACGCATCTTTATTCCGCTTGGACTAGCATACATCACTAGCATCATTGCTTCGCTCGTTGTATCACTTACGGTAACGCCTGCATTGTGCAGCTATCTGCTCACCAAAATCAAAACAGACGAGAAACATCAAGACTCCGCAGTTGTGCGCTTCTTGAAACAACAAGACTTGAAACTATTGGAACGCGCGCTTGACAAACCAAAGCTCGTGCTTGTATCGGCCGGACTACTTATCATTGGTGCTTTGGCTGTTGTTCCATTCTTCGGTAGCGAATTCCTTCCACCCTTCAATGAAGGTTCGTTTACAATTAATGTAGCTGCTCCTCCAGGCACATCACTTGAAGAGAGCAACCGCATGGGCACCTTGGCAGAGAAGCTTATAATGCAAGTTCCTGAAGTGGCTAACGTGAGTCGTAGAACGGGTAGAGCTGAACTGGACGAACATGTTGAACCCGTGAGCAATTCGGAAATTGAAGTCGCCCTCAAGGATGAAACCAACCGATCTCGCGATGAAATCATTGCCGACATTCGTTCTAAGCTCAAAGTGATTAAAGGTGCCAGCGTCAGTGTGGGCCAACCAATCTCGCATCGCATTGAACACCTGATGACAGGAGTTAGAGCACAAGTTGCAGTCAAACTCTTCGGCAACAACTTGCAAGTACTGCGCAGCACCGCACAAGAGATTGCATCTGCCATAGAAGAGGTAGAAGGTGCAGTGGACATCCAAGTAGAACGCCAGACAATGGTCCCGCAATTGCTCATTAAGGTAAATCGTGAATCGCTGATTCGCTATGGAATTCAAGCCGGACAAGTAGCACATGATCTAGAAGTGTTTTACAACGGAAAAGTGGTAGGACAAATACTTGATGGCGATCGCTCGTTTGACATCCTGCTTCGCACCAATGACAACGAACGCAACAACATCGAAAGCATTCGCAAGACACTCATAGACACTCCAACCGGTGATTTGATTCCATTGGAACAAATAGCAACCATTGAATATACTCCGGCTATCAACAATATCACCCATGAGAATGCACAACGAAAGATTACAGTTAGTTGCAATGTCCAAGGGGCAGATTTATCCAGCACTGTTGAAGCCATTAAGAAGAACATTCATCAAAAAGTGAAACTGCCGGAAGGATACTATATCCGATACGATGGCCAGTACGAAACACAACAAGCATCTTCACAACGCATTTTTTGGTTATCGCTTGCATCGCTTGTTGGCATCTTCATCGTATTGTTCTCTCATTTCCATTCGTGGAGAATTGTATTGCAAATCATGCTCAACATCCCACTGGCACTAGTAGGTAGCGTGATTGCCGTGATGCTCACTGGCGGAGTATTCTCCGTTGCCACACTAGTAGGCTTCATCACTCTTACCGGTATTGCATCGCGCAATGGTATCATGATGATATCGCATTACATCCACCTCATCGAACAGGAAGGAGAAGAGTTTAATCGTAAGATGATTTTGCGCGGTTCCCTGGAACGGTTGGTACCTGTATTGATGACCGCACTTGTAGCGGCACTTGCTCTTATTCCGCTCACGCTCGATCCACAAGCCGCAGGCAAGGAAATCCTATATCCTGTTGCCATTGTGATTTTGGGAGGTCTTGTGTCTTCCACTCTTTTGGACATTGTAGTGACTCCTGTTGTGTTTTCCCTATTTGGGAAGCAGGCTTTGGAAGATTATTTCAAGAAGAAAAAGACAGCCAAAATTTTGTCCATGGATTCATCTTTTGCCGGAATATAGAACCTCAATTTTGTCATTTTTTAAGCTCACAAAGCAACAGGAAAAACGAAGAATTGAGTTGTACATGCGATAGTTTTGCCTCCCGTATTTATCCCAAATACTCAACCTCAACCCATGACGAAGCATTACAAGAAAGAAGACATCACCGTGGTTTGGAAACCGGAGCTTTGCATCCACTCCGGTATTTGTGCACGTGGATTGGCAAGTGTTTTCAAACCAAAAGAGAAGCCATGGGTTCAAACCGAAGGTGCTTCTAAAGAGGAGATTGTCCGACAAGTCTTGAAATGTCCGAGTAAGGCATTGAGTATTTTGTAGCAAGAACCCCCAGCGAAGTTTAAAGTTTCGCCTCACACATGCAACTAAGAAACGAACGTATCCTGCTGTTCACGTTAGCAGCTATTCAATTCACCAATATCGTGGACTTCATGATTATGATGCCCATGGGTGACATCCTACAGAAAAAACTTGAGATTACTCCGGCACAATATGGCTTCCTTGTTTCTTCTTATGGAATCGCTGCGTTCGTAACGGCATTTCTAGGCGTGTTCTACTTGGACCGAGTGGATAGAAAGAAAGCACTTCTATTTGCTTATGCCGGTTTCATCATTGGTACCATGAGCAGTGCCATCTTACCCAACACCGATAACCAACCATTGAATTACTATCTCTTTATTTTCACTCGTGTGATTACCGGGCTCACGGGCGGTCTGATGGGCGGGCAAGTATTGGCCATCATAGGTGATGTAATCCCATTAGAGCGCAGAGGCCGTGCGATGGGTGTTATCACCATTGCCTTCTCACTCGCATCCATTCTAGGCATGCCGGTGGCCCTCACGATGGTGGATATGTTTGATAACAACTGGCATGTGCCTTTCATTGGTGTATCGCTGTTGTCTGTGCCATTTTTATTCCTCGCCTTCAAATTCATACCGAGCATTACAGCACATATCCGACCCAAATCCGAACGCTTTGACAAGTTTGAAACCATCCGACTTGCATTTACCAACAGAGAACAACGCAGCGCTTTGCTCTTTACCGTATTGCTCGTTCTTGGTCAGTTCACCGTAATATCCTTTTTAACTCCCTATTACATCAACAACGTTGGACTCGCACAAACGGACATCAAATGGATTTATCTCGTTGGTGGAGCAAGCACCGTTCTTACCGGACGCATCATCGGACGTTGGGTGGATACTTACGGACGTTTCCGCATGTTTACGATTGCTGCTTGGTGTTCCATGGCCTGCATCTTTTGTGTAACACATCTGCCTCCTGTGTCGCTAGGAGTAGTGCTGATCTTCGCGGGGCTGTTCTTCGTGTTTGTCTCAGGCCGTATGATTCCTGCCAACACAATCACAACTACTGTAGTAAGCCCTCAGCACCGCGGTGGATTCATGAGTCTCAACTCGGCTATGATGTCACTTGGAAGCGGCAGCTCCAGCATTATTGCTGGCCTTATTGTATCACAACCTGCAGAACACGCACCTTTGGAACATTATGATGTTGTAGGCTATGTAGCCATTGGCAGCACATTGCTTGCCTTGTTGGTTGTGCGATTGCTGAAACGATTGAGTGAAGAGAAAGTAGCGGAAGCAGCGAAGATTGTTAAAAATGCGGCCACGCATCTCGTACCACAAAACCCCGAGAAACTTCCACAGTAAGTCCATCGCGTTCTTCCACCTGTATAATCATCGGTGCTTTGGCATGCCTGCGAATAAACTGACGGCAGGCATCAATCATTTCACTACCGGAAAATACATCTTGCTCCTCATGCGATTGATACGTACCAATCCATCGCTGCTTGGGCAACAACATCCATTGGGCATAATCGCCCTTGAAGAGCGGTAATTCATGTTCATAGATATACCATCCACCGTTATAATGCGGATGTGCGTGCTTAGGCGGAACAGCTCCCTCCAATCTGCTGTAATGATGAAAGAAGTAGCCCTTCATAAAGAGATAAGAACGGGGCATCTCTAACTCATGCGCTTTAAGAAAAGCTCTGCCTTCTTTTCGCTCAAATGCGCGCAACTGACGCTGTGATTTCTTGAGCTTATTATCCAACGAGTCATGACCATTGGGACCAATCCAGTTATCCCAATGTGATGACTTTTGATAACCGATATAATACTTGCACGCACTCTCGATGTGCATAAGCTCATTGGTCTCTACATCGCGTATGATGAAATCAATTTCTCCCGATGTGTTTTTGGCGTCATCGTGCAATACCACATTGCGATGCAACAACTCAAAAACAGGACTATGAGAAAACCAGAAGGCGAGCAGACTCTCAAACTTTTTGCCTAACAATTTTAGCCCCTCCGCATTCAGAAAATCCAATAATGCAGATGGATTATCATCCAAATCACGAAGCCATAAGTTATGGGCCTCCAACTGGCTAAGGCACCACTCCTCTCCTACCATTTGCAGGTCGGAATAGGAATCGTCATTGCTCATGAGTGGAGCCGAGGCAATGGCCCAGGCCAAATCTGCAACTTCGGGATTGCGAAATGAAAAATCTCCAGCTTTCAACATTGTGCGACCAAGCTACAACACCCCGACAACAAAACGGACAAAAACCAAAAAGGCCACTCCGTTGAGTAGCCTTCATGGAATAAATGAAAACAATTAAACTATCTAATATCTCTCTACATGAGAACTTACATGGTTTTTAACGTGAGCAGCAATCCCAAAGGTTTCATTTTTGGAAATTATTTTTCGAACTGATTGAATAACAGGGAGAAAATTTTCAAAAAAGAGCCCCCCCGGGGTGCCCCACCTGTATAACCTCAAAGCACTGGTAGGTGGCAGTCCGGGAGTTTTCAGCTTAGCTTGGTTGAAGATTTTAGGCATTAGGTTCACAATGAAACGTCATCCCTACCGGCCTGCACCTACGGTCTTTACCCTTTTTATCTGTTTTATCTGTAAACAGTCTAAATCCATTTTGAAGAGAACAGTTTTTCTGAAGGCGGTTATAAATTCGCGCCATTAATCAAAAATTTTCGAAATCCAATCATAGCATTATGGCTAAAGGTCTTTTTGGAAGCTCGCTTGTAAAGAAGTTTTGGATGGCTCTTACAGGTATTTTTCTTATCTCATTCCTACTTGTTCACTGTGCTGTAAACGCGGCTATCTTCGTTAACGATGGCGGTGTAACATTTAACAAGTTTGCCCACTTCATGGGAACCAACATCCTTGTCCGCACCATGGAGATTGTGCTCTTCTTGGGGTTGATTCTTCACATTGTGGACGGATTGATGCTCTATTTCCAAAACAGAAAAGCTCGCCCTGTTAAATACGTGTACGAAAAACCAAACGCCAGCAGTAAATGGTACTCTCGCAGCATGGCGTTGCTCGGTACACTTATCTTGTTGTTCTTGATTGTACACCTTTATCACTTCTGGTTGAGAACCCGTATTACCGGTCTTACCATTGAGCATACACATCTCTATTATGATGGCAAGAAATACGAAGACCTCTATGGTGAAATGAAATTCGTATTCTCTCACCTATGGGTTGTGATTGTATATGTATTGGGTTGCTTCTCTTTGTTCTGGCACTTGTTGCACGGCTTCAAGAGCGCTTTCCAATCCTTGGGATTGAACTACAGCAAATATTCTCCGGCTATCGCTTTTGCAGGTGATGCATTCAGTGTGGTGATACCAACCATATTTGCTGCAATGCCTATTGCAATGTATTGCGGATGGGTTGCATAATCTAAACAAACAATATCCGCTCAATTAATTATCGTCAATTATAAAGTCACAAGTCAGACCCATGAATTTGGACTCCAAAATACCACAAGGCCCACTTAGCGAAAAGTGGACAAATTACAAGGCAACAGCGAAACTTGTAAACCCCGCCAATAAGCGCAACATTGATATCATTGTTGTAGGAACCGGACTTGCCGGTGCCAGCGCTGCTGCATCACTTGCAGAAATGGGATACAAGGTAAAGGCATTCTGTTTCCAAGACTCTCCTAGAAGAGCGCACTCCATTGCAGCTCAAGGAGGTATCAACGCTGCTAAGAACTACATGAACGATGGTGACTCTACCTATCGTTTGTTCTACGATACAATCAAAGGTGGTGACTACCGCGCACGTGAAGCCAACGTTTACCGCTTGGCTGAAGTAAGCGCCAACATCATCGACCAATGCGTTGCTCAAGGTGTTCCTTTTGCTCGTGAATATGGTGGATTGCTTGATAACCGCTCTTTCGGTGGCACTCAGGTTTCTAGAACATTCTATGCGAAAGGACAAACCGGTCAGCAGCTTTTGTTGGGCGCTTATTCTGCCCTTTCCCGCCAAATTGGTAAAGGAAACGTGGAGATGTATAACCGCCACGAGATGCTTGACCTGGTAGTTATTGACGGTAAAGCCCGTGGTATCATTGCCCGCAACCTTGTAACAGGCAAAATCGAGCGCTACTCTGCTCACGCAGTGGTGCTTTGTACCGGTGGTTACGGCAACGTATTCTTCCTCTCTACCAATGCAATGGGTAGCAACGTAACAGCAGCTTGGAAAGCTCACAAGCGCGGTGCTGCATTCGGTAACCCATGCTACACTCAGATTCACCCTACCTGTATTCCGGTAAGTGGTGACCACCAGTCCAAATTGACTTTGATGTCTGAATCCTTGCGTAACGATGGTCGCATCTGGGTTCCTAAAAAGAAAGAAGATGCAGAGGCTATTCGCGCAAAACGCTTGAAACCTACCGACATTAAAGAAGAAGACAGAGACTATTATCTCGAAAGAAGATATCCTGCATTCGGTAACCTCGTTCCTCGTGACGTGGCCAGCCGTGCAGCCAAAGAGCGTTGTGACGCAGGTTACGGAGTGAATGCTACAGGCGAAGCTGTATTCCTCGATTTCAGCTCTGCCATCATCCGTTACGGCAAAACCGCTGCTGCTGTAAAAGGTATCCACAACCCAACTGAAGAACAAATCATCGAACTTGGAACAAAGACCATCGAAGAAAAATACGGTAACTTGTTCCAGATGTATGAACAGATTGTTGCTGAGAACCCATACAAAACTCCGATGATGATTTACCCTGCTGTACACTACACCATGGGTGGTCTTTGGGTTGACTATGAATTGATGACAACAATCAAAGGTTGCTATGCAGCAGGTGAAGCAAACTTCAGTGACCACGGTGCCAATCGCCTCGGTGCATCTGCCCTCATGCAAGGTCTTGCAGATGGTTACTTCGTATTGCCATACACCATTGGCAATTACTTAGCTGATGAAATCCGTACAGGAAAAATCCCTACTGATAGTCCGGAGTTTGAAGCAGCAGAGAAAGGAGTCCTTGATCAAATCAACCGCTTGATGAACAACGGTGGTACCAAGCCGGTAGACTATTACCACAAAAAGCTTGGCAAAGTGATGTGGGACAAATGCGGTATGGCCCGCAACGCAAAAGGTTTGCAAGAAGCTATTGAAGAAATCAAACAAATTCGCGAAGAGTTCTATAAAAACGTTCGCGTTACAGGAACTCCTAACGAAATGAACCCGGAACTGGAGAAAGCCTTGCGCGTAGCAGACTTCCTCGAGCTAGGTGAATTGATGTGCTTGGATGCTCTTCACCGCAATGAAAGCTGTGGTGGACACTTCCGTGAAGAATACCAAACAGAAGATGGTGAAGCACTTCGTGACGATGAAAACTTCTCTTATGTAGCAGCGTGGGAATGGACCGGCAACCCATCCTCTCCTATACTGCACAAAGAAGAATTGAAATACGAGAACATTAAAGTTCAGGCAAGAAGCTACAAATAAGGTAATCCTACAATCCTAAAAAAGATGAGTGGAAATATGAATTTGACGTTAAAAATCTGGAGACAGAAAAACGCAAATGATAAAGGAAAGATTGTTGAGTACAAGGTGAGCAATGTTTCACCGGATATGTCCTTCCTTGAAATGATCGATGTACTCAACAACGATTTGATCGAAAAGGGTGAGGACCCAGTTGCATTTGACCACGACTGTCGTGAAGGTATTTGTGGGATGTGTAGCATGTTCATCAACGGTGAAGCCCACGGGCCCAACCGCGGTGTAACAACTTGCCAACTTCACATGCGCTCGTTTAAGGATGGCGATACCATCTATATCGAACCATGGAGAAGCGAAGGTTTCCCTGTTATCAAAGACTTGATGGTGGACCGCAGTGCGTTCGACCGCATAATTCAAGCAGGAGGTTTCGTTTCCGTAAATACTTCAGGAAGAACTTTGGATGCGAATGCAATTCCAATTCCAAAAGAAGATGCCGATAAGGCTTTTGATGCCGCTACTTGTATAGGTTGTGGTGCTTGTGCTGCAACTTGTCCTAACGGTAGCGCTATGCTCTTTGTGAGTGCTAAAGTTTCTCAACTCGCTCTATTGCCTCAAGGTAGAGTTGAAAGAGAAAGCCGTGTCCTCAATATGGTGAAACAAATGGACGAGGAAGGCTTTGGCAACTGCTCCAACATCGGTGCATGCGAGGTTCAATGTCCAAAGAATATTTCACTTGAGAATATCAACCGCATGAACCGCGAATACTTGCGTGCATGCATCAAACCTGAAAATTAACTGACATAGTTATTGGTTATAGCTTAACTCAAAATAATTGGAAGCCCCTTGAAGAGGACGAAGTGTTACTTCGTCCTCTTCTGCTTTTAATACAATCATAGAGTGTGCTACTAATCAACTCCCGCACCGAATGGATAACGACACCTAATAATGAAACCGCAACAATTCATTTCTCCTACCCTATAATCCGTTCTCACGTTTGTTCCAATATAAAGACCACCGAACCTTTTTAGTAACCATTTACAAAACTGTTGCACAGTCAGTGACCGCCACCACATACATTCGTATCTGTAAGTTTCAAAGTAATTATCATTTTGAATTAGCAATGAAAAAACTCTTTACATTACTTGCGATACCCATTATCGCTTATTCGTGCAACATGCAAAACACTGAGAAAAAAGAAACAACAATTAATCCATTGGTAGAAGATTGGACAGGTCCTTATGGCGGGGTTCCGGCTTTTGATAAAGTTAAAGTTGAAGACTTCGGGCCTGCACTTGACTATGCAATTGATGCCTATAAAAAAGAAATTGATGCCGTTGCTGAAAATCCGGAGGCCCCAACTTTTGAAAACACCATCGTTGCCATGGAACGTATTGGTAAACCGCTCAGCAATTTGATGACCTATTACCATATATGGTCCAGCAATATGAGCAATGATGAATTCCAGAAAATCGAAGAGGATTATAGCCCCAAGCTCGCAGAACTTGGCGACTACGCTAAACTCAACGGAAAATTGTTTGAGCGCATCCAGGCAGTTTATGAATCTGAAGAATTCAAGAGCTTGAATGCTGAACAACAACGTTTGGTGTGGAGCTATCACAAAGACTTTGTGCGTTACGGTGCAAAACTCGACAGCAAATCGAAAGAACGCCTAGCCGCAATTAACCAAGAGTTGGCTTCCCTATTTACCAAGTTCTCCCAAAACGTTTTGGCTGATGAAAACAACGAATTCGTAACTGCCACAAATGAGTCTGAACTATCCGGGTTGCCTGAAGACATGATTGAAGCAGCCAAAGAATACGCAAAGGAAAAAGGTGTAGATGGATGGGCATTTGCCAATACACGTTCCGTTGTGGATCCACTCTTGACATTTGCCGACAACCGCGACTTGCGCGAGAAAACTTGGCGCATGTTCAAACTTCGCGGTGATAACGGCAATGCTACCGACAACAACAACATCATGAAACAAATCCTAAAGCTTCGTGCTGAACGCGCGAAGCTTCTAGGTTTTGAAACACATGCTCACCTCATGCTGGATGATAAAATGGCTAAGACTCCTGAAAATGCGATGGAACTCATGAATGCCATGTGGAAACCCGCTTCAGAGCGAGTGAAAGCAGAAGTAGCAGATATGCAAGCAATGGCTAAAAAAGATGGGCAAAATATCACCATCGAACCATGGGATTATCTCTACTATGCCGAGAAAGTAAGAAAAGAGAAATATGACATGGACCAGAACCAAATCAAGCCTTATTTCCAATTGGACAAATTGAGAGAGGCAATGTTCTGGGTTGCGGAAGATTTGTTCGGTTTCCAATTCGTTCAAATCAATAACGTACCTGTTTACCATCCTGACGTAACCGTGTGGGAAGTGAAAAATAAGAACACCGGTAAGGTCATCGGCTTGTTCTACTTTGATACATATGCGCGCAACGGCAAACGCTCAGGCGCTTGGATGAGCAACTACCGTGGACAACACAAATTGGATGGTGAAGTAATCCCAATTGTATCCAACAACAACAACTTCATCAAAGGAAAAGCTGGTGAACCAACCCTTCTTTCCTTTGACGATGCCACTACCTTATTCCACGAGTTTGGACATGCATTGCACGGCTTGGCTTCCAATGTTACTTATCCATCTCTTCAATCCCCTAATGTTGCTTCTGACTTCGTAGAATTCCCATCACAATTGATGGAGCATTGGTTAACCACTCCTGAAGTATTGAATAAATATGCCGTTCACTACAAAACCGGTGAACCCATTCCGGCAGAGTTAGTAGATAAACTCCTCAAGTCAAAAACCTTCAATCAAGGATATGAAACCATGAGTTACTTGTCTGCAGCTGTGATGGACATGAAGCTTCACCTTGAAGGAGATAAAGACCTTGATTTAAAAGCATACGAGAAAGAAACTTTTGACAAGCTTGGTTTGCCATCAACCATCGTGATGCGCCACCGTTTGCCTCAATTCTTGCACATCTTCAGCGATGATAGTTACTCTGCTGGCTATTACAGCTATATGTGGGCTGAAGTAATCTCCTCTGATGCATATCGTGCATTCACTGAGGCAGGAGGCCCATACGATAAGGAGGTTGCCAATAGCTACTACAAAAATATCATCTCTATTGGTAATACCATTGATCCGGCAGAAGCCTATCGCACTTTCAGAGGTCGCGATCCGAAGATTGACGGCTTAATGGAAGACCGTGGTTTTGCTACAAGCAAACAATAATTGCAAGCAATAAAATGAATAAAAAGCGGAGCTAAGTGCTCCGCTTTTTTCGATTATAAAACTCTTTACCATCTAAATTCCTATTTCCACTTGGAAGCGGATATAAGCACCATCACTCAAGAATTTATCTTGTCTGAAGTAATTGTTCCAAGTGAATTCTGCTTGCAGTTTAAGTGCATGTTCCCAGATGTACTTGGCTATTCCAATTGTGTATTGGTCGTTTTGGCGGAAATAATCCATGACATCATCATCCGGTGTGAAATGCGAGTAGCGTCCTATAAGTTCATAATTATTCTTGAACAGATAGCTCATTTGCGCATCATAACCGTAACCGGACATTGCAGCTGAAATGTCCGTTCTATCGGCATTATACGTCAACGGATTATCTACTTGGCGATTCATATACGCCAACATCCAAGCAAAGCCACGGTATTTCAGCACTCCATCTAACATCACAGTAGCCGCATCACGCATCTCAAACAAATCCACGCCACGCTGACCATAGGTGCGCTTGCTTCGATGATTGAAGTGGTAGGTACCTCCCAAATAAAGCTTGGGTCGCGGCTCTCGCTGTAAATCACCTTCGAAATACTCTCCATTCTTCTTGAACAAGCCCAGCGGATAGAGCTCAAGCCGCGCTGTATAAGCCAAGCCCTTGTCTTTGGAATCAGGCCTATCGCGCCCTTCTCCCGTGCTCACCGATGTCTTGATGTTGTAATAAAACTTCCCGCTGAAATCATTGAAGTAGTGAATCTGTGCACCAAAGTCACGATCAAGATTGAAATTGCCATTATTGATAGAGCGGTCAATCAGTTGCAGTGCTCCAGAGGAGTTGACACGTTGTCTGTTACCGGGCAATTTTGTTTGCCCAAACCCTAACATCCAGTTGGAATTCGGACGATAATAAACCATCGCATCACGAATGATATTCAGATTGCCATTGGTTTCACCAAGTGGTCGGTGATCATCAGGAGAGAACCCCAACTGAAGAATGTACATGAACTTGGGATGACCAACGTAACCCTCAAGACGTAAACGCAATCTTCGCACACCGGCAGAGACATAGGTATCGCCATCGCTCTCTGCCACTTCCATCCGATTCTGCATGCGGAAACGGATGTTCAACTGGAAGATGCTGTCGGGCGAAGTCATTCCGACACCTTTACCATAGCTGTAATATGGCAATGCTTCGAAGCGCTCATCCGTTCTTTTTATTGCATCAGTTGTATCATGTTTAGCAATCTGTGCCCAAGATTGCAGACCCAATGAGACAGAACATAACAGCGCCAATATTCGAAGCATGATAGTCAAAATAATTTGAAAGGGCAAAAGTATTTTGACTATGCTCCTTTAAGTTATGGACTTGTTACGAAATGTTGGCTACAACGTAAATAAAAAAGCGGACAAAACAGCCCGCTTTTACTCAAATACTTCTCCTAGGTATTTCTTCAGGAGATAGACATCCAGTGGTTTCTCCAGTATCTTCTCGACCAAGTCATAAGATTCAGCCTTCTTGATGTCGTTCCGATCGATGCTGCTTGACACCATAAACACAGTGAGCTGTTTGCGAATGTGCTCCGGCATTTGTGTCAGTTGATCCAAACACTCAAACCCATTCATGTTGGGCATCATAATGTCCAGCAGTATCACATGCGGTTTGGAACCATCAAACTTATCTGACTTCAAGTAATCAAGAAGTAGCAATGCGCTCTGATAAGTGACAATCTTATTAGAAATCTTCGCTATTTCAAGCAACTTGGAATTCACAGCCAAGTCGATGTCATTATCATCCACCAAATGAAAGCTGATATATTCCAATTTACTCATGACTTATTTGGGAGCTCAACAATAAAACGCGTTCCAATACCCACATCACTTTTTACAGTGATATTTCCCTTCATTTTTTCCACAGCTTGTTTTACGATATAGAGCCCCACACCTGATCCCGAATTTTTATCGGTACTCGGATAGAACATATTAAAAATTTTCGGAATCTCTTCCGCGGCAATTCCTATTCCGTTATCAGCGACTTTAATCATTACTTTCTCAAGGTTTACGATCACCTCGAGAGAAACAAAACAATCGTCTTTCTTGGAATCACTAAACTTAATTGCATTAGAAAGCAGGTTGTTCAAGATCATTTTCAGACGATGGATATCAGCCTTGTATATGGCTGAGCCCGCAACCGTTTTTTCAAAACGGATATGCTGAGTTGTAACATGATTGCGGTACTTTTCAATGACTTCATCCAATAACTTGTCAAAATCAATTTCACTTATTATCTCATCAGATTGCGAATTCTGATAGTAATAAATGATATTGGTTACGAAGTCGTTGAGACGATTGGTGCTGCGCTCAATCATCTCAAGATAGTTCAATGTTTTGGCATCTAGGCCATCTGCTTTGGCAACATTGATGACGCCTTTAATGGATGCAAGTGGAGCGCGCATATCATGGGATGCACTGTAAACAAACTGCTCCAGCTCGGCATTCACGCGTTCCAGCTCTTTGTTCTTTAGATAAAGCTCTTTATCGCGATGATATTTTTCGACAGCGTTCTCTATGCACACCTTGAGTTCATTGGCATCCCAAGGTTTGGTTACATAGCGATAAACTTGACCTCTGTTGATGGCATCAATTACTGCATCAATATCAGCATAGCCGGTAATAAGGATTCGAACAGCATCGGGATAATCATGGCGTATGGTTTCAAAAAACTCAACACCACTGACCTCAGGCATCTTCTGGTCTGAAAAGATTATGTGAACCTTGTTGTTACTCAGATATTCAACAGCCTGTTGAGCAGAAGTAGTGGTAAAGACGTTGTAGTCTCTTCTGAACAACGCAACGAAAGAGAACAGGTTTTGCTCTTCATCATCTAGATAAAGTATATTAATCTTCTCTTGCATTACGCGGAATATTAACTGGCAACAGAAGTTTGCCCGGAGTTCTCTAATCTCGGCAAATGTATAATAAACTCGGTGCCGATATTCTTTTCTGTCAATACTTCTATGTGGCCTTTGTGTTCTTCTACAATTCCTCTTGAAATGGAAAGACCCAACCCGGTGCCTTCTCCAACGCCTTTAGTGGTGAAGAATGGGATGAATATTTTCTCCATAACTTCATCATCAATACCGTGACCATTGTCTTTGATGGATATACATACTTCGTTCTCGTTAAAGTATGATTTAACAATCACATGCCGATCAGCATGTGTCCGGTCAGGTCTTGCTGTAGCATGTACGGCATTGGTAACGAGATTCACTATTACTTGGTTCAACTTACCGGGATAACAGTAAATCGATGGCATATTGGGATCAAACTCTTTCGTAAGGGTGACTTGCCCTTTGGTGACACTCTTCAGCACCACAAGAGTGGATTGTAAACAATCATTGATATTAGCCAGTATCAACTCATCTTTATCGGAGCGAGCAAATACACGCAAACCCCGGACAATCTCAGCGGTTCTGCGCGAACCTTCTTCAATTCCCTTGAGCAAGGCATCGATTTCAGTCTTGATGAAGTCAAGCCCCATCTCTTGGTGTTTCTTCTTCAAACGCTGAATGTCCTCTGCTGTGATGTTGTCACCCAAAGCAATGTAATCATCTAACATGGTCAGGATGTCCTGAATATCTCGGTGCAAAGGCGCAACGTTAGATGAAACAAAGTTGATTGGGTTATTCAGCTCATGTGCAATACCCGCAGTCATTTGACCAAGACCGGCCATTTTCTCTGATTCCACCAGTTGCTTTTGTGCCAAACGCAGATCATCATATTGCATCTGAATTTTATTGCGTGCTTCTTCCAATTCCTCCGTGCGTTCATGCACCTTTATTTCAAGAAATTCGTTTTGGTCCTGAACTGTTCGGAGTAGTTCCCTACTTGCTTCTTCTTTTTCTCTTTTGAGAGTATTGATTTTACTTGCAAGAGCGAAACTCAATAACAATCCTTCAAGTGCAGAACCAACGGGTAATGAATAAAAAGTGGTCTTAGTTAAAGGCAGCACGCCAAAATCTTTCAACGCATATATCGTAACAGAAGCTAAGAAAACGGACCAAGCTAAGATGAAATACTTTGCAGGTTGAAACCCTTTTCTCAATGCCATGACTCCTGCCAATAATAATAATAACGAAGAGGCCGCATTGAAATTAATTAGGTTGTAACTTAACGTCAATTGATCGCATATGAGAAATGCAATACTTACGAATGAAATCCCAATATAAACGACTAGTATTTTATCAATTATCGGAGCATATAGTTTAGATTGTACAAATTTCCTTACGAATAATATTGTGAATACACCACTCAGGGCTCCGGTCAAGTGAACTCCATGTATGGATAGCCAAGTATTATTAGGCCAAATTGTTGTATTTCCATATCCGAACAAAGCTGCTTGAGTAAATCCGACCGATAGCAGATATGCAACGTAGTAGTAGTACTCGGTATCTTTTGTTGAAATGGCAAGAAACAGGTTGTAAACAATCAGAACGAGTATTATACCAAAATACAAAGACATTAAGTTATCATTCGTATTAGCCCTATAGATAATTGACATTTCAGTGTCTAACTGAATAGGGACTATCATTTGCTTTCCCGAATACAACTTGCACAAATACCAAGAGGATTCTCCTGGAGACAAGTTCAAGTCAAACAAATAACCTGTTGTGGGATACTTACGTTCATTATAGAGATAAGCCGCACCACTCGCACCCAAATGAATCAGTTCATCACCGATTTTAAACAACTCTATGGAATCTATACTGGGATTGGAGAAATAAGCAAAAAGATTCTCTGTCGAATTTTTATTTTCCACATAGAATTTTATGTACTGAGGTTCGCATACTACTCCAAGATTAGGCACTTTTCCAGAATGCTCTACATATTCAAAACTCCTTGATATTTCATCAAGACTTTTTGATTTATCTCCTGTGTATTGGCTATAGTCACGAACTAAATTACTCTCAAACGATCCTGAATAAGCATCCAAGAATAATGGCCAAATAAAAAGCGTAATTAGAAGAAACCTCACATAGTGAAATAGGGATAATCTACTCATCAATTTACTTTCTAAACCGAAATCTTAAACGTAAAATACCCTACAAGGTTCGTCTAAATTTCACAAAGCGCTTTCTTCTACTGATTTATTAACCAAAGACAGAGAATAGGTTACTTCTATCTTCGTTCTTCCCCCTTGCTCAATGAACGTTTGATTGGGATTTTCGTAAAGAGAAAGAATTCTACTTTTATTATACTCATGGGCATACTCCAGCTTATCTACATCCGGATTGTATAACACAATCGAAATGTACTGCTCGGTCGGATAATTGAACCTTCCCTTATCGCCAATGGATTCGATATTAATTAGACCATTGGTTCTAATCATCTTCTCCGTATATGGGGCTGAGAAACAATAAAAATCCTTCAACCCTATTTTTTTAACTACTACAACCGAGCAGAAACAGAGTAACGGACTTATTCCTTTACCAAAAACTTTTCTTGAGTTCCATAAGCCGCAAACTTCAGCTGTACTGAGCGGTAATGAAGCTTCAAACAAATCAATTATTCTTGGTTCTATATCCTTTAATGCATCGATCAGCGGAATGTTCTGATCTCCCGCGTACTTGTGAACCCGTAACCCGCCTACAACTTCACCGGATTCGTCTGTAGCTATTACCACATAAACGTTGTCGTTAGTAATCCATTCCGGTTGAGCAGTATTCAGATTTTTTATTCCATAATCAGCAAGGACTTGTGTATGACCTTTATAAAACTCCATGCAAGCCTCATAATCATCAGTTGCCTTAAATGCTCTTATTGTATACTTAGGCAAAGTCTCGGGGCTTTCTTCTCTTTCTCCCATAGTTCAATTTCTGTATTAGGTTAATTTGCAATCCCAGTATAATGGTTAAGCACATCCAATCTCTTCCTTACGGATGGAACGTCTTTTCCAAGTAATATCTGCTCAATCAATTTTGCTAGCACTGCACCACCAAACAATACATCGGTAGCAAGCTGTGGCCAATTGGTTATTGTTTTTCCTATTTGTCCTAACGAAGCAAGCCCTAATTGACTCACTTTATCAACTTCAATAATATTCATTGTAAGCTGTTTAATTCCTTCAGGACTTTGAAGTAATTCATTATAGTTGGCTCCCAGCAAACCATGAAAGAGCTCACGAGTCGGTTCTTTATCAAAACGTTCTATATCTATCAAGCCTCGATCACTGGTGTCCATTACAACCGGTAATCCGTGCTCGCGCGCAAATCGTCTTACCGCAATTTTCACCGGTATATTATCGCACTCTTCTGCTATCAAATCAAGTTTTCCATTACCATAAACGAACTCATGAATGTTCTCCTGCGTCATCCCCTCATCAAAACAAACTACTTTGATGAACGGATCAATTTCCGCAATCTCCCTTGCAACAATTGTAGTTTTTCTTACTCCCAAGTGATGAACTCCGGTGCGAATGCGGTTGAGATTGCTCAATTCAAGTGTATCGAAATCGGCTATGCGGATTTCTCCTGCAATGCGCTCCAGTGCCAACGCCAGTGATACCGATTGCCCAACGCTTAGACCAATGACTCCAACTTTCTTGGTGCGCAGGATGGCCTGCTCCTCAAAAGTTATTTTATAAGCATTGCGGATGGTTCTTACGCGTATGAACTCTTCTTCATCCAATAGATGAACCAACAGGTTACGCCATGGATAATAAACCCACACGCCATAATATTCACGCGGTGTACCTCCAAGCTTGGCCTCAATGCCCTTGCGGTATTCTTCTTCCGTCAACGGGCGTTCAGGATTTTCAAGTTTCAGTAAATCGCGCAATTGACTTTCAATCTGGTCCAATACCGTGCAGCCGGGCTGCTTTTCTAAAAGCGCGTTCAAACGCTGACGGTCTTCTTCTTGAGCCAGACGAAAGAACTCCGGTGTCCTGCTCTCTATATCTAACGGTTGTACAAATTGAGCCAAGCGTAGAGTATTCTCATTCATTCAATAATGGTTGTTGGTGTGGCAAATATTAATTCATAGACTGCCTCCCATCCAAGAACCACCATCAAGATTACAAACAATCCATTCTGAATTTCAATAAGACCTTACAAATCAACCCATTCCTCACCACGCCCATGACAACCACTCAAAATCACCCCAACATTCACTAGCGTTTGGCTTGGTCATCACAAGGATGTTTATTTGCACAAAAGCACAATTAATTCTATGTCAAAAATTCTAGTCATCGATGACGAACAGGCTATCCGCAAAGCCCTCAAAGAAATTCTCGAATACGAAGGATTTGAGGTAACGGATGTGGAAGATGGTCCAAGCGCTCTGAAACTCGTGGAAAAAGACACCTTCGATCTCATCTTCTGCGATATCAAAATGCCACGCATGGACGGTATCGAGGTATTGACCAAGATGAAAGAAAAGGGGGTTGATACCCCCATCGTTATCATGACCGGTCACGGCACCATTGAAACAGCCGTAGAGGCTCTTAAAAAAGGGGCTTACGATTTTATTCAAAAGCCGCTCGACCTCAACCGTATTTTGGTAACTGTGCGCAATGGCACCAATCAGGGAGCGCTAGAAAAGGAAACCAAAACCTTGAGGAGAAAAGTCAACAAGGTTCTGGGCTCTAATATCATTGGCGAAAGCCCTGCCATTATGGAAATCAAAAAAATGATTGATACTGTGGCTCCAACCGAGGCTCGTGTACTCATCACCGGTGGAAATGGCTCCGGCAAAGAACTCGTGGCACGCCAGCTCCACGAAAAAAGCGAGCGCGCATCAGGACCGTTTATTGAAGTGAACTGTGCCGCTATTCCATCTGAGCTTATTGAGAGTGAATTGTTCGGTCATGAAAAAGGTGCCTTCACTTCTGCTATCAAAACGCGTCAGGGAAAATTTGAACTGGCCGACAACGGAACATTGTTCCTAGATGAAATTGGCGATATGGCTCTTGGAGCTCAAGCCAAAGTCTTGCGGGCTTTGCAGGAAAGCAAAATCACACGTGTGGGTGGTGACAAAGACTTCAAAGTAAACGTGCGCGTAATTGCTGCAACCAACAAAGACTTGCGCAAAGAGATTGCTGCCGGTAATTTCCGCGAGGACCTCTACCACCGTTTGTCGGTAATTGTAATCCGTGTGCCCTCACTCAACGAGCGCAAAGAAGACATTCCATTGCTGGCCGATTACTTCCTGGAGATGATTGCCAATGATTATGGCCAACCCAAAAAGGAAATTACTCCAGGGGCCATTAAAGCCTTGCAAGCCTTGGACTGGTCAGGTAACATCCGTGAATTCCGCAACGTTATTGAACGTCTGGTAATCCTCTCTCCGAATGCTATTGATGAAAAAATGGTCAAAGCCTATGCGGTTCCGAATTTCAGCTGAAATTTCTCCCAACCCTATTCAATAAAAAAAGCCACTCCATAGGGGGTGGCTTTTTCATTATAGATTGATGATGAAGTGAGTTCTTAGGCGTTAAATGCAATGTAAGTATCCACCGGATTCACACAAAGCACTGGAATCTGAGCTTCATTGGTAATCACTTGTTGTTCATAGTTACTGCTGAAGAAACTCATGATGCTGTTATCATAGAAGTTCATAATGCAGATAAGATCGGCATCTATAGCAGCACTGTATTTGAGCAAATCTTTCACGAAGCCATCTGACTTGCTCTCGGTGATATGTACTTCGTATGGAATGTTTTTGCCATCGAGGTATTCACCGGCAAAAATGATATTGCGCTCCAATTGGTTTCTGAGGAATTCATCGGTTTCTCCGGGTGATACGAGGTGAACTTTTGACCCGAAATACTCGGCCATGTCAGCCACAAGACTCAACTTTTGTTTTGTCTCTTTGTGCAAATCCATCGGCACTACCAACTTGTAGTAACCATGAGGACGGATGGTGCGCTCTTGCACGACAATGAATGGGATAGAGCTTTCAGTGACGATACGCAATGCTCGGCTACCGGTGAGGAACTGCATACCTCTCAAACCATGTGTTCCCATGATGATTAGGCTTGCATCCAATTCCGTTGCAGCTTTATCGATATCTTCAAAAATATTACCGATGCGCACAATGGTTTTGATAGTTGTGCCTTTCTCATTCAGAGTGCGCTCGCGTAACGCATCCAATTTGATTTTCGCTTCGGCAATCTGAGATTTGTTGCTGATAATATGAATCGCATATATCTCTGCCTCAATGGTTTTCGCTACCAATGCGGCATGTTCTAAGGCTGTCTCACTAACCTTAGTAAAATCAACCGGAACTAAAATTTTTTTCTCGGAAACCATAGATTTGTGTGTGATCTTGAATTATGTGGCGCTGCAAATGTAGCTGGCGCCAAGGCATTTTTCATAATGCAACCACACACTTCCAATCAATCCTCAAGGAAATTGAGCACTTTCTCCACAAATTGCTTGGGTTGCTCTGCATGCAGCCAATGACCTGCTCCTTCCAACACTTCAAACTTTGCCAATGGCACCAACTCCTTGATAGACTCAAAGTCCGAAACGGGGACATAGGAACTCGCACCTCCAACAAGAAACAAGGTTTCAGTCATGATTTTATCATCGCTCATTGCTTTGATAACCTCCATCCGGTTGGTGTATAATACCTCGAGATTAAATCTCCAAGACAATTGTTTGCCCGTTTCCTTCCAATACAAATTCTTGAGTAAGAATTGTTTGGTCGCCTCATCCAGGTGGTATGAGGTGAGAACGTCTTCTACCTCTTTACGTGATGATTTATGCTCAACATCTGCCTTTAACAAAGCTGCGAAGATTTCTTCGTGATGAGGGTTATAACCCTTTATACCCATATCGGCAATTACCATCTTCTCAAGCAGAAAACCATATTTCTGTGCGAATCGCAAAGCTGTTTTGCCGCCCATGGAGTGGCCCAGCAAATACACATCGCGAAGTCCTTCACTGGCCATCAAGTCGTAGAGGTCCTCACTCATGACCTCATAGTTCATTTCATCAGCAAATGGCGAGTGACCATGGTTGCGTTGGTCTATGAGATAAACTTTGTAACGCTCTGCCCATTGTTTTGCCAATGAAAGCCAATTGTCTCCGCTCCCAAACAAGCCGTGCAAAACCAATAAAGGTTTTCCCTCTCCCAGTGTCTTGAAATACAACTCCATCTTATCTCAGTTCACGTTTGTATAGTGTTACGGTATTCTCCAGCCCAAGATAGAGGGCATCACTGATCAAGGCATGACCGATGGAAACCTCCAATAAATTGGGGATGTGCTGAGCAAAATAGCGCAAGTTCTGAAGCGACAAATCATGCCCGGCATTGAGCCCAAGTTGCTGTTTTACGGCTTCCTCTGCAGCTGCTACAAAGGGTTTGATGGCCACTTCCGGGTTATATGGATACTGGGCAGCGTACGATTCAGTATACAATTCTATTCTGTCTGTTCCGGTTTCAGCTGCAGCTTTTACCATATCCACATCAGGATTGAGAAATATGCTGCAGCGAATACCTGCCTTCTTGAATACATCCACCAAGTCGCGCAACATGGCTGTGTGACGAATAGTATCCCATCCTGCATTGGATGTAAGTACGTGCGGAGGGTCCGGAACCAAGGTTACTTGTGCAGGTTTTACTTCCAACACCATTTTGACAAAGTAGTCATCCGGGTAGCCTTCGATATTGAACTCCGTAGTCAGATGCTGCTTGAGTTCATACACATCCGAGAAGCGAATGTGGCGCTGATCGGGACGAGGATGCACAGTGATGCCATCGGCACCAAACCGTTCTATGTCCAGTGCGCATTGTAACACATTGGGAACATTGCCTCCCCTTGCATTGCGCAACGTAGCTATCTTATTAATGTTGACACTGAGCTTTGTCATTGTTGAGCGTTGATTTCTGCCGCAAAGGAAACAATTCCCTCCCAACCCTGTGTCAGAAAGTCAAATAACGGATGTGTATAATTATAGAAAAATTTGTAAAGACTTCTCCTGTTAAAACCGCAACATTTACATCGGATTTACAGTTATAAAGCCATGAACACGTGCTCCAAATTTGCTTTAACTGCATTTAAGATTTGAGCAGCATTTGTGGAATGATTTTTAATACACTGTAACCCAATAACTACATAATCTTTCACTTCACGAGAAGTAGGGAGTATCTACCATCTTCTTGTAGTGTGAATGGTTATTTAAAAACAACCCTAGAAGTGAACATTTCAAATCAATTTCTGAGAAAAGATTTTCCTGTACTCAATGCACAGGATGATCCGGTAAGCGCTCTGAACCTCATGGATGAATACAGAGTGAACCACTTACCTGTAGTTGAGAATGGGAAGTTTTTAGGACTCATCTCCGAATCAGCCCTGCTGGGTGTGGAGTCTATCATAGATGATGGAGACACTTTGCAATTGCTCAAAGCAAGTGTTAAGCCGGATACACATATCCTAGAGATTCTGAAGGTGATGAGCCAATACAGCATTACAACTGTCCCTGTAGTGGACTATGAAAACAACTACCTCGGAGTGGTATTGCAAGAAGATTTGGTTTCCCGCCTATCAGAGATGCAAGGAATGCACCAACCCGGTGGAATCATTGTATTGGAAATGTGGGAGAAAGATTACAGCATGCAACAAATTGCACGCATCATAGAAGAGAACAATGCCAAGATTCTCAGTACCACAGTGAGCCCCGGAGATGACGGTAAGATTGAATTAAATATTAAAATCAATCAACCCGACCTCAACGCCATTATGCAAAGCTTTGAGCGATTTGGATATACCATCAAAGGCACCTATCAGGAGTCTGCATATACCGAAAATCTCCAATCGCGCTACGAAGAATTAATGCGCTTTTTAAATATTTAATTCCCTCCTATTTTTTTCTAAAAGAAAAGCCTGAATCCATTGAGTTCAGGCTTTTTTTTATTATTTAAATTCATGAAAAAAATGACTAAAAAAAGAATGGTTCCAGACGTTTCCGGAACCATTCGCTTGCTTAACCTTAATTAACCTTAAACTACTCTTTTAACAGAGAAGGCTTTAAATATTTTGAGTTGAACCTTGTTTCAATCGCTATTTGAGGTCTTTAACGGGAGGAGTTCCCAATAGGTTACACCCCAAGTAAAAATTTTTACTAAAACAAAAGAGCAATGCTTTTTTATGCTTTCTGTTGAAGAGAATTCGCAACAATTATTGATGAAAAATTGCAATCTTATTTGACCCAATTTCAAGCAATTACAACATTCATCCATTGACAATCAACACATTCGCCACATTAACACCTCTCACATGATAAGGGGATAATCAATATTAATTGCTGTTAAAAGAATTATAAGACGCAACTTTTCTAGAGCTACTTACGTTCTTTGTACTGCCACGCAATTATTGTTTTCATTGATAATTGGTTTTGGTTAAGGAAAAAAGAAAATTGCCCCGACAACGGTTGGGGCAATTTTTTTTATATCAACTCCTCACCAATTCTTCTTTTTCATTCCTGAGTTGAGAATCCCTTTGTTATTTGCACCTTCAATTATAGAAACAGAAAAAAAATGAATTCATCAACCAATAAATTGAGCTTGGAAAAAGCGATCCAACATGTACGCGAATTTCACGAAGCCTTTGGCCTACCAGTAAGAATAACGCCTGAGGGCCAAATACCAGAGAAAGAATACATGCTACGGTTCAACCTCATGAAAGAGGAAAACGAGGAATACCTCGAAGCAGTAAAAAACGGTGATATCGTAGAAATTGCCGATGCCCTCGGTGATATGCTCTATATCCTTTGCGGCACCATCAACGCACATGGTTTGCAAGAGTTGATGGCACCGATTTTCGAAGAAATTCAACGCAGCAACATGAGCAAGTTGGATGAAAACGGCAAGCCTATCTACCGTGAAGACGGAAAAGTGATGAAGAGCTCACGGTATTTCAAACCGGACATAAAAAGCATTATCAATGGCAAAGTGGCTGAACAATAGTCACCACCCACAGTAAAAACCATTCAATTTTCCGCAATACTGTTTTTAGGATATTCCGACAGTCAGTACCTTCGCGGCCCGTTTTTAAACCCGAAAAATTTTTCGAATCCTATGATTACAATCACTCTTCCGGATGGAAGTATGAGAGAAGTAGAGTCCGGTACAACTCCCATGCAAGTAGCCATGAGCATCAGCGAAGGCCTTGCCCGTAATGTGCTGGCTGCTGTTGTAGATGGTCAGGTGGTGGATGCCTCCCGCCCTATAACGAGCAACGCAACGCTCAAGCTTCTTACCTGGAACGATGATGACGGCAAGAGTACCATGTGGCACTCCTCTGCCCACCTTATGGCTGAAGCACTGGAAGCACACTACCCGGGAATCAAACTTGCTATTGGTCCTCCGGTAGAAAATGGCTTCTATTACGATGTGGACTTTGGAGACTACGAATTCTCTCAGGCCGATTTCGCGAAAATTGAAAAGACTATGCTGGAATTGGCTCGCAAAAAGAGCGAATACATCCGCAAAGAAGTCTCCAAAGCCGATGCCATTGAATACTTCAAGCAGAAAAACGACCCTTATAAACTTGAATTGCTCGAGGATTTAGAAGACGGTACCATCACCTTCTATACGCAGGGCAACTTCACCGACTTGTGTCGAGGCCCACACATCCCGAACACCGGGTTCATCAAAGCAGTGAAACTGCTCAACGTTGCAGGTGCTTACTGGCGCGGTGATGAAAAAAACAAAATGCTTACCCGCGTGTATGGTATCACCTTCCCTAAGCAATCTGAGCTGGAAGAATACCTCAAACTTCTAGAAGAAGCCAAAAAACGCGACCACCGCAAGCTAGGCAAAGAACTAGGGCTTTTCACTTTCAGCCACAAAGTTGGAAGCGGTTTGCCTCTCTGGTTGCCCAAAGGAGCCGATTTGCGCGGAAGACTTCAAGCCTTCTTGACCAACGCTCAACGCAAAATGGGCTACCAACAAGTAATTACTCCGCACATCGGTGGCAAAGAACTATACGAAACAAGTGGACACTGGGAGAAATACGGAAAGGACAGCTTCCAGCCAATAGCCACTCCGCAGGAAGGGGAGCTCTATATGCTCAAGCCGATGAACTGCCCTCACCACTGTGAGATTTTCAAGGCCGAGCCTCGCTCCTATCGCGACTTACCATTGCGACTTGCTGAGTTCGGTACCGTGTACCGTTTTGAGCAAACTGGTGAGTTGCATGGTCTAACGCGTGTAAGAGGATTTACCCAAGACGATGCACACATCTTCTGCACCAATGACCAAGTGAAAGAAGAGGTTGGAAAAGTAATCGACCTAGTGCTTTATATTTTTAAGACCCTGGACTTCCCTGAGTTCTTGGCACAAGTTTCATTGCGCGACCCAAACAATCCTTCCAAATACATCGGTAGCGATGAAAACTGGGAGAAAGCAGAACGTGCCATCAAGGAAGTTGCTGAAGAAAAAGGACTTAAAACCGTTATTGAATATGGTGAAGCAGCCTTCTATGGCCCTAAGCTCGACTTCATGGTCCGCGATGCACTAGGTAGAAAATGGCAACTCGGTACCGTACAAATCGACTATAACTTGCCGGAGCGCTTCGAGCTTGAATATACCGGTGCTGACAACCACAAGCACCGTCCGGTGATGATTCACCGTGCACCTTTTGGCTCCATGGAGCGCTTCGTGGCCATTCTCATCGAACACTGTGCCGGACAATTCCCACTCTGGCTTACTCCCGAGCAGGTCAGAGTGTTACCTGTCAGTGAAAAATACAATGAGTATGCACATAAAGTATCAACGGAACTAAATTCTTACGATATTCGCGCCCTCGTTGACGAAAGAAACGAAAAAGTAGGGAAGAAAATCCGCGATGCAGAAGTGGAAAAAGTTCCTTACATGCTCGTTGTAGGCGAGGAAGAGCAAGGCGCTCAGGAGGTTTCAGCACGCAAAAAAGGTGAAGGAGACCTCGGAAAAATGAGCATCACCGCTTTCGCCCAAAAAGTGAACGAAGAGATTAAAAACATGTTGGCTGAACTATAAATCAGTCAATTTAAGAATAAATTAGTTTTTTTAACCCAATAAAAGGAGGACCCATTAACGCACCACAGAACCGGGCCATGAGAGGTAGAAGATCACTCGAACCCGAACACAACATTAATGAACGCATCACCGCAGCAGAAGTACGCTTGGTAGGTGAGAACATTGAACCTGGAGTTTACTCTCTGAAGGATGCTTTGCGTATTGCACAGGAACAAGAAGCGGATTTAGTAGAAATATCCGGCAATGCGGTTCCTCCTGTTTGTCGTATAATCGACTATAAGAAGTTCTTATACGAACAAAAGAAAAAGAAGAAGGAAATCAAGGCCAAACAAACCAACGTCTCTACCAAAGAGATTCGTTTCGGCCCAAACACCGATGATCATGACTTTGAGTTCAAACTCAAGCATGCAAAGGCTTTCCTTCAGGAGGGTTCAAAAGTTCGCGCTTATGTGCACTTCAAAGGACGCTCCATTGTATATAAAGACCGTGGCGAAATTTTGCTCACCCGTTTCATTCAAGAACTGATGGACTACGGATTGCCTGAGCAAATGCCAAAATTGGACGGCAAGAGGATGTTTGTCACCATCAACCCCAAGAAAAAGTGATGACCGCCCTCATAGGCCAGCAAAACTTGTATTGAATTAAATTTTAAATAAACAGTAAAATGCCGAAGTCAAAAACGAAATCCAGTGCGAAGAAGCGATTCACGATCACTGGTAGCGGAAAGATTAAGCGTAAAAAGGCGTTTAAGAGACACATCCTTACCAAAAAAGAGACTGCGCGCAAGCGTGCTCTAGGTAACGATGCGCTCGTACACCCAGCAGATGCTAAATCGATCAGGAGACAATTGCTCGTCCCAATGGCGTAATCCATTAAACAGAGCAGGTAAGTTTAACCCGACAAACGGTTCTTAAAGGTTGTCTGAAAGAGACAGCACCGCAGTCAAAAAACACAAAACAATATGCCACGCAGTAAAAATGCAGTAGCTTCCAGAGCCAGAAGGAAGAAAATCTTAAAACTGGCAAAAGGCTATTTCGGTTCTAGAAAGAATGTCTACACCGTAGCCAAGAACTCAGTAGAAAAAGCGCTTACTTATGCCTACGTAGGCCGCAAACTGAAAAAACGTGATTTCCGCTCTTTGTGGATTGCACGTATCAACGCAGGTGCGCGCCAACACGGTATGTCTTACTCAGAGTTTATGGGTAAAGTGCATAAAAGCGGAATTGAACTCAATCGTAAAGTTCTTGCTGACCTTGCGATGAATCATCCGGAGGCTTTCAAAGCCGTTGTAGAAAAAGTGAAGTAAGCTGAAAATATTTCACAGCGAAATAAAAAAAGGGAGCCATTTTTGGTCTCCCTTTTTTTATTGACCTTATGAACGTTCTGCTCAAATTAATTCCTACCCTGCTTCTTATTACATGGGGGACTCTCCTACTCGGACAACGTACTCCAAAAAACGCCAACGAGGGAGATTTCTTTCCGAATGAATCCCTGTGGTTCAACACGAATGGAAAAGTCACCTTTCAAGAGGTAAAAGACAAATACTGTGTGGTTATGGTCAATGACATTCGCAACTTGGAAGGATCATATTGTGCCAAAGCCCTGGAATTATTGAGTACCCGGTTCTACGCTCTGCAGTTCATCCATACCTTGGCTCCTCCGGTTGACTACAGCGTCTCGCGCACAGATATCTTGCGCTACATACAACAGAACAACTTCCATCACCCCATAGGAGTTCTGCCTGATTTCTCAGGTTTCAAAACATCTACCATCCAGGAGCTCCCCTATTTTCTTGTGTATGACCGCAATAACCAGCCGATTTATCAAGGTAGTGGCATCAATGCCTTCTTGGAGATTGAGCAGCTCTTACAAAATTTCAATACAAGCAACGTCTCCAAGGAATACAGCCACTACCAAATCACATCTTCTATCAAACCAACTGACTGGGCAAACCCATTGATAGAGTTCCCCACCCATATTGCACCACAGCATTATGGCAATGGTATTTATGTAAATGATGTAGCACACCACCGCATTCTAGGTATTAACCGATACGGTGAATGCGAAACAGTAGATGGTGCCTCCATTTTACCAGGATATGATGATGAACAAGAGGGTGACATTTTCTTCCAGCACCCAAGTGGTATCACTACGGATGGTGAACTGCTATATGTTGCAGATACTTATAACAACCGCATCCGGCAAGTAAATCGCAACCAAATGCAGGCCATAACCATCAATGGAAATGGAAGGCCGGACAGCCTAGGGCTCCCCACAGATGTTGAGTTCTGGAAAAACAGACTATACGTGTTGGATGGTCTCAGAAATCAGGTTCGATTGGTGAACATCGATAAAAAAACTTCTACCCTTTTTGCCCAACTACCCACCAAACGCATCGGTATGAATCGCGTCTATCCCTTAAATCTCGCAGCAGGAAAGAAAGTGCTCTATGTCACAATGTCTGATGGAGAATTGTGGACCATTGATAAGAAAGGTAAGGTAAATCTTGTCTCGCCCCCCGGCAACATCCGCGTCAATGCAGTATGCGAATGGAAAGGTGGGTTGGCGGCCGTATCTGCGGAGAACAATGCCATTTATCTCATGAAGAAAAACAAATGGGAACTACTTGCTGATGGAAAAGACACACAAAGTATGCAGCTTGGCATACCTCCTCTCAACCGGCCTTATGATATCACCGTGGTAAATGGCGAGTTGTACATTAGCGATACTTACAACCATTGCATTCGCGTCATTCATTCAGAAAAAGAAAGTACTCCGCATATTTTCAGACTTCAGCTCAATGACCTTTTGATTTCAGAAGAGCAAGCAAATACCTATGGGCAGTTGGTTGTGCTGGATACTGTATTCGTAAGCCAACAAACCACTGCCGTGAAAGTGCAGCTCGACTTACAAGGCTATCAGATAAAATCAGGAGGTAAAAATCTTCTTGTTATGCAAGAGACTCCGGAGGCAGTTGAAATTTTAACTCCTGAAATCAAGACCCCTGAGTTGGCTTTCACCGTGCTGCCTAATAAAGGCTTGGATGCCATTTATCTGGAATGTTATCTGACCTTGGAACACCCGGATACTCCGCATTTCCAGATTATCAAGCGCTCTTATCTCGTATTCCCTCTTGAGTACAACCCCAATGCAGAGCAAGTTCAGCTTATTACTTATAAGCCTGATTTACTTCCGCACTGACTACCTGCGTCTCAAAACTCTTTCTAATGACAAAGCCGCTTCGGTATAAGTAGGCTCTATGCTTAATGCTGTTCTGTAATCTGCTTCAGCATCCTTCAGCATATTCATGCTTTCATAGCACAACCCGCGGTTGTAATAAGCTTGATAATAGCGTGGAAATACCCCGATGGCATTGGTGAAATGATAGGCAGCACTGTCATACTGATTGAGGTATTCCAGAAAGATATATCCCTTATTGAAATAAGCAGCCGAGAAGCGTGAGTCGATTTTGAGTATCGAATCATAACAAGCGAATGCTTCGCGATAGCGTTGCGGATTCTTATATCCTGTTTCTTGCAAGAACATTGCTTTATTGTACAAAGCCTCTACACTTTTAGGCCGCAGCTCAATTGCGGAATTATAATACTCTTTGGCCAAATCACTTTTTTGATTGGCATAGAGCAACCCTACTTCAATGTACGCGTGATAGAAATTAGGATCAACCTCAATGGCTGTTTTATAGGACGATGCAGCAAGGTTCGTATCTTTTAATGCTTTGTACATTCTTCCACGGATATAATAAGCCTCTGCATTGTATTCGTTTTGCTGTAGTGCTGTGTTGAGGTGTTCACGCGCTTGACTATAGTTGCCCAAAACAATATCAATCTCCGCTTTGCGCAACAAGCAATTTACATGTGTGGGCTCATGCCCCAAACATTCCTGATAACTTTGATAAGCCTCTTTGATTTGTTCTTGCTCAAACTGCAATTGGCCCCTGAGCAAATAAATATCGCCCTTGGTGCTATCCACTTCCATCGCCCTGCGGATGTCCTCGTAGGCTAGTCCATATTGTTTTTTCTCGCCATAATATTTTGCCCGTTCCAAATACACTTCATAGCTCTTTGGATTGTTTTTAATGCGCAAATTGATCTCCGCCAGCAGGGAGTCTATTTCACCTTCATGTTGAGTAATGGATTGGTTCTTTCCGTCATGGTTAGTGGCCGTACCCTCATTACAAGAGGAAAGCGCAAATACGACAATACTTACTAAAACCAGAAACCTAGAAAATGGGAGCTCCTTCATGCGTTGTTTTAAATTCGGCTGCATACTATAACGAAAAAGCCCACGAACATGCATTCGTGGGCTACAAATTTCGTCAATAATCGTGCTTGGAATTATGCTTTTTGAGCAAGTGCTGCACGAACATTGTTTTCTATCTCTTCCATCAACTCAGGATTGTCTTCGAGCAGCTGCTTCACGGCATCGCGACCTTGACCCAATTTGGTGTCATTATAGCTGAACCATGAACCGCTCTTCTTCACAATACCCAAGTCCACTCCCATATCTATCATTTCACCAACCTTACTGATGCCTTGACCATACATAATGTCAAATTCAGCCTGACGGAATGGAGGAGCTACCTTGTTTTTCACCACTTTCACTTTGGTGCGGTTACCGATGATATTCTCACCATCCTTTATTTGTGTAGATCTGCGAATATCAATGCGTACAGATGCATAGAACTTCAAGGCATTACCACCGGTGGTTGTTTCGGGGTTACCGAACATCACTCCGATTTTCTCACGCAATTGGTTGATGAAGATGCAGCAACAGCCTGTTTTGCTAATAGTGGCAGTGAGCTTACGCAAGGCTTTAGACATCAATCGCGCTTGCACTCCCACATTGCTATCACCCATCTCGCCTTCAATCTCAGCTCGTGGTGTAAGTGCCGCCACAGAGTCGATTACAATTAAGTCAATCGCTCCTGAACGAATCAAATTATCAGCAATCTCCAAGCCTTGTTCTCCATGATCAGGCTGAGAGATGAGCAAGTTTTCTGTATCTACACCAAGTGATTCGGCATAAAACTTATCGAAAGCGTGCTCGGCATCGATGATGGCGCAAATACCTCCCTGTTTTTGGCATTCAGCAATGGCATGGATAGCCAAAGTTGTTTTACCGGAAGATTCCGGTCCATAGATTTCTACAATTCTTCCTTTGGGATAACCTCCAATTCCAAGGGCTAGGTCCAATCCAATGGATCCGCTTGGAATTGCCTCTACTTGTTCTGAGGCTTCATCGCCCAATTTCATTACGGCACCTTTACCATACGTTTTTTCCAATTTGTCCATTGCCAATTGGAGTGCCTTCATCTTTTCTTTATTGATTTCAGCCATAGCGCTTTCTTGTTTCTATTGTGAGTATTTGAATTTTGACGCAAGGTAAAGTAGAGCCATTGTAACCAATTTACAATGTGAAAAAAAGATTCATTGCAATGGAAAGAATGGCTTCAGGATTTTGTGCAGACAAAGATAGCAGATTATTTTAACCTGCTATAAATCAACCCTAAATCGCCCTTACACTACGAAACTAGCTATTCCTTTACCATGCGGATGTGATGCTGCTCGGCACCGATTTTCAATTGTACTAGATATACACCTTCAGATACCGATTGCGTATCGAAAGTGATGCGATGTATTCCTTGTACCAAATTTCCGGAATAAACCTGCTGAACAGTTTTTCCAAGGATATCCAGCATTTCGATGTTCACTACAGAAGCTGCTTGCAGACCAAACTCCAGCACTGCAGCTTCCTTGGCAGGATTGGGAAATAGAGAAAAACCAGTAATCCATGCTGACGGCTCCTTCACGGATGTTATAACTACTTCGATTGTTTCGCATTCGGTTGCCACGCATCCGGTTGGATTGGTCGTATCAACATAGATAACACAGATTTCATATTCACCTTCCTCCGTGTAGGTGTGTGTTCCGCTATCGCTTTGAATAGGATCTGAATCATCACCCCAATCAATTACATATTGCGGTATTGTGGCACCTGTTCCAACAGCTGTTGCAGAATAGGTATTTCCGTTTGCGGTGATGGTCAACTCCACGGAACATTCAATCGATTCTTCAATGGTTACCTCTTCACATGTTTCAGCATAACACCCTCCGGGCAACATATTGCCATAGCCTACACAAATAGTATAGTCACCTGTTTCCTCATACTGATGAACCCCGGTGGAAGATTCTGTAGAAGATCCATCGCCCCAATCAATAATGTATTGGCCATCGGTAAGGCCAGTTCCCTCAGCAACAACTGAAACAATGTTGCCACTTATCACCGTGCTTAACTCCACAGAACACTCCGGAGTTCCTCCACCATCAATTACAACACTTAGGTCACAATTGTGAACGAAACATCCCATCGGATTGCCTTGATCGATATATGTAACGCAGATTTCATATGTCCCGGGTTCAGTATACGTATGTGAAACAACCGGCATATTGCTCGCATCACTACCATCGCCCCAATCAATGGAGTACAAAGGATTGGTTGCACCGGTGCCATTGATGCTCACCGTAACGGTATTTTCCATTTGAGTTAACGAAGGCTGAACAGAGCAATTCACACTTGAAGCAACAGCTACAAAACTGCCTGTCATTCCCATAGCAGCATGCGGTGTGCAGACGTATTCATATGTACCTTCTACCAACACCGTGTATTGAAACTCGGTTTCATCTGATGTAAGCAGACTATTCCACGGAGTGGCGCCCGCAGGAACAGAAGTGGAAGTAGTCGTGTGAGAACCCGCTGTCCATACCCATTTGACAACATCACCCACTTCTACTTCCAAAGTATTCGGATTAAAACTAGTACCTGTCTGTGTAATAATATGCGTTACTGCCAATAGTGACTGATGCATAAACAAGAGACAAAGTGTAAAAAGGAATGCATAGACTTTTTTCATGTTCTGAGATGTATAGCGTGAATAATACATATGACGTCCTGAAGTCAGCACAAGTTGTTATGGTGGTAAAAATTATTCGAACATCTCTCGCATTGCTCGAATACAAAGAAGTTATTGGGGCGGCAAGTATATAAAACAAGAGGCCGCCCGTTGGCAGCCTCATGTCACTAAACCTTTAACCAAAACCTACCCACTATGAAACCTATGGGAGGCCCTTTCATCAGATTGAACCCAGATTGGGTTGTCCGATAAAAGACGTAGCAAATATAGCCAGAAGAATTTTATCACTACAAAATATTTAGGGGGATATGACACACCCATAGCTGTTAACGTATGTAAATTGAGGAATTATATTTTTAGACAAATTCCAAAAATTCTTTGACTATAAACACCTCTCTTTAGACCAATCACATGCGATGCGCAATGAATAAAAACAACACCAAATCGTAATTTTTATTCATTTTAACATAGAATTAAATCGTTCACTCTTTGGCTTTGGTGTCCATGATGATTGTAACCGGCCCATCATTAACAAGGTGCACGTCCATCATGGCTCCAAATTTTCCAAACTGAATGGGCTTACCCAATTCGATAGACAAGAGCTCACCCATCTGCTCATACAGCGGAATTGCTTTCTCAGGTCTGGCAGCTCGGATGAAGGATGGACGATTACCTTTTTTTGTAGCTGCATGTAAAGTGAACTGGCTTACAAGAAGAATGTTTCCACCTACCTCACGCACATCGCGATTCATTTTGCCTTCATCATCACTGAAGATGCGCATTGCCACAATCTTTTGCGCCAGCCATTGGGCATCCTCTGTTGTATCATCATGTTCTATACCTAACAAAATGAGCAACCCATTTCCGATAGCACCAACTACCTGATTCTCTACTTCAACTTTGGCTTGCTTTACTCTTTGTATAACTACTCGCATGCCGCAAAGAAACTAACCACACCCGTGCTGAAGAAGTATTTCAGTCCTATTTACATTCGCAACCGTGTTAGAAAAGGAATTGACATACATGAAAGGAGTTGGCCCTGCACGTGCCGATATTCTGCGTTCTGAGCTGAATATCCACACGGTGGGCGAATTGCTGGAATATTATCCTTTTCGATATAACGACCGCTCTCAGATTATCCGCATAAGAGATATTCAGAGCGATGCTACAGCGGTGCAATTACTCGGAAAAATTGTATCGCTGCGAGAAATCGGAGCGGACAAATCAAAAAGAGTTTCCGCCATCTTTCAGGATGCAAGTGGTGAAATAGAACTTGTATGGTTCAAAGGTCTGAAATACATCCTCTCCACTATCAAAGTGCATCAGGAGTACATTGTATATGGCAAGCCTACTGAATTCAAAGGCCGCTATAACATTACTCATCCGGAGATTGAAACAATTGAAGATGCACGCATTCTGCAAGGCATAGGCCTGAAGCCGGTTTACAAAACCACCGCCAAACTCACTGCAAAAGGCCTAAACAGCAATGGTATTGCGAGACTCACAAAGCAAGCAGTTGAAGAGAATAAGCACCTCATTACCGAGATACTTCCAGAATACTTGCTTGAGCAATTCAAGTTATTGCCCAGAGCAGAAGCCATAGCTCAGATACATACACCGAGCAATCAAAGCTTGCTGGAAGCCGCAAGAAGACGATTGAAGTTTGAAGAGTTATTCTTCATCCAGCTGCAACTCGCGCGGCAGAAGTTCAGCCAAACAAAAGCCGAACGAGGAGTGGTGTTTGAAAAAGTGGGCGAACTCTTCAATGAATTTTATAGCCACCATCTTCCCTTTGACCTGACAGGTGCACAGAAGCGCGTCATCAAAGAAATTCGTACAGATGTAGCTCGTGGTTATCACATGAACCGACTCATCCAGGGTGATGTGGGAAGCGGGAAGACCATTGTTGCGTTGCTCTCAGCATTGCTCGCCATCGACAATGGCTTTCAGGTTTGCCTTATGGCACCTACTGAAATTCTTGCACAACAACATTATGAAACCATCACATCCCTATTGAAAAATATGGATGTGTGTCACAATGTGCGCTTGCTCACCGGCTCAACCAAAAAAGCTCAACGCAATGAAATACTCAATGGTTTGTTGCTAGGCAATGTGAAATTGCTGATAGGTACACATGCCTTGATTGAACCAGCGGTTCAGTTCGCCAACCTCGGCTTGTGCATCATCGATGAGCAACATCGATTTGGAGTAGCACAACGAGCAGCATTGTGGAAGAAGGCTGCATTGCCTCCACATGTGCTTGTGATGACCGCCACTCCTATTCCACGTACCTTGGCTATGACGCTGTATGGCGACCTTGATATCAGCATCATTGACGAACTGCCGCCAGGTAGAAAACCCATCGTAACGAAATGGATGAGTGATGCACGCAGGTTGGAAGTCTTTCAATTCATGGAAGATGAAATCAAAAAAGGTCGCCAGGTATATGTAGTATATCCATTGATTGAAGAAAGCGAAGCAATGGACTACAAAGACTTGCAAGATGGTTACGAGTCCATCACGCGCAGGTTCCCATTGCCACATTATCGCGTGAGTATTGTACACGGCAAGATGAAGCCCGAAGCACGCGATTATGAAATGGAACAATTCATCAAAGGCAATACGCAAATCATGGTTGCTACTACGGTGATTGAAGTGGGTGTGAATGTGCCCAATGCATCTGTCATGGTGATTGAAAGTGCAGAACGATTTGGCCTTTCACAGCTACATCAGTTGAGGGGTCGTGTTGGCCGCGGGGCTGATCAAAGCTATTGTATCCTCATGACCGGTTTGAAAGTTAGCGCAGACAGCAAAATCCGCCTTGAGACCATGGTGCGCACCAATGACGGATTTGAAATAGCTGAAGTGGACCTAAAACTGCGCGGCCCGGGTGATATCAGCGGTACACAACAAAGCGGTGCATTAAATATGAAGATTGCCGATCTTATGAAAGACCAACAAGTGCTTGCTGTTGCCCGTGAAAAAGCTCTCGAAATCCTGGATGAAGACCCACACTTGCAATTGGAGAAAAACCGTTTGCTTCGCCAGGAGTTGGACAGAATCCAACGCACCAAAACTGACTGGTCTTCTATCTCCTAGGCACTTGCTACTTGGGACAAGTGTTCCCATTATTTCCCTCATCACCTAACTCATTGGGATAACTGAGTGATAGAGATTTCAAAATAGGCTTTCGCTACTTCGCGCATACAAAAAACTTTGTATGCATCTTTACCACATGAATTTAGACTTGACAGGAAAAAAGGCGGTAGTGTGTGGCTCCACACAAGGTATAGGTTTTGCATCGGCACAAGAATTGGCTTCAATGGGAGCAACTGTGATTCTCATTGCGCGCAACGCTGAAAAGCTTCATGAAGCAGTAGGCAAGCTTGATAGCTCAAAAGGACAGGAACACAACTTCCTCGTTGCAGATTTTTCAGAACCTGAACAACTCAAAGAAATCATTGAAGAGTTTGCTGCTGAAAACGATGTGCATATCCTCGTCAATAATACAGGAGGCCCTAATCCTGGACAAGCCATAGATGCAAATACCGAAGAGTTCATCCAAGCTTTCAATGCACATTTGATTTGCAATCACATCCTTGTGCAAGCTCTTGTTCCGGGAATGAAGCGCAATGGATACGGTCGCATTATCAATATCATTTCTACATCGGTAAAACAACCATTACCAAACCTTGGTGTAAGCAATACTATTCGAGGAGCAGTCGGTAACTGGAGTAAAACGCTTGCGAACGAATTGGGCAAATTCAACATAACCGTGAACAATGTTTTGCCAGGTGCCACAGAGACTGGTAGACTTCAAAGCATCATGCAGAATAAAGCGCAAAAGACAGGACAAACACCTGAAGAGGTGAAACAAGAGATGAGCAATGAAGTTCCGATGAGAAGACTGGGTAAGCCCGAAGAGATTGCTGCAGCTGTTGCGTTTCTTGCATCACCGGCAGCTTCTTACATCAACGGAATCAATATTCCGGTAGATGGAGGAAGAACAATGTGCTTGTAAATTTTATCATTCTCAACTACACGAAGGACATATTCCAGAAATCGTAAAGTTCATTTCTTTCACTTTATACTTTCTGGGCAAGCTGAACTCCGGAATTACGTGTTCCAAACAGGTTACCTGATTGCACACTTCACAATTGAAGTGAACGTGGTTATGATTGTGCTTATGACCATGGTCGCATGTTGTACACATTGCATACTTCACCACGCCTTTCAAATTAACGGTTTTGTGCACTATACCCTCTTCTACCAATCGGTCCAGTACACGGTAAATCGTTACACGATCACACACACCTTCACATAACTCCTGTATTTCTCCTTGAGACATTGCCACACCTGCATTAGCAAGAATAGATTGAATATGGCTCTTGGCAACTGTATTTCTGACCTGTTTCATTATTGCAACATTATTGCATTTAGAGCAAGTGCTTCTATATTTGCAACAAAATTGCAATAATATCTGTTACGCACAAAAGGAAAATTCAATAATGCATTACAGTAGTCTGCTTATATTTTTATGCTTACAGCTGTTATGCAGCTTTGGACTAAAGGCGCAGGACTGCTATTACCATTTGCATGGAAAGGTTGCAGAAAGCTCAAACGGATTACCCATTTCCTATGCTGTGGTTCAAATTAAAGAACTCAATAAAGGAACATACACCGATAGTCTAGGACATTATCACATTGATGGCTTGTGTGCAGGTACGTATACGTTATCGTGTATGCGCATCGGTTTTGAGTCCATTACACAAACCATTCACATCACCAACAGCGATGTGGAGCAAGATTTCTATATGACCTTTAATCCCTCCATTTTTAGAACAATTGATGTAGTTGAGGTCATTGAAGACAAGAACGTCTTCATCCATATTCATACGGAATTTGATAAGGGAATATACACACGTGCAAACAACCTGGGCCAGGCACTATCACAACTCAATGGAGTCACTACCATCAACACCGGCTCATCCATTTCTAAACCTGTTGTGCATGGATTACACAGTCAACGAGTCATTATCTTGAATAATGGAGTAAGACAAGAAGGACAACAATGGGGCAATGAACATGCGCCAGAGATTGATCCCTACACATTGGATGCAGCACAAGTTATACAAGGAGCAAGTGCTTTGCAATATGGTCCGGATGCCATTGGAGGAGCTATTGTACTCAACCCTAAACCGATTGGCCAACAAAAAGGATGGAGCGGGGCTCTGAATCTCCATGGCACTAGTAACGGCAGACAAGGAACAACTTCAGGCTATGTAGAATTTTCTCCTGAAAAAATCAATGGACTTTCAGCGCGCGTGCAAGGAACGCTTAAACGTTCCGGCAATGCACGCACTCCAAATTACTTTCTCGCAAACACCGGATTCATTGAACGTAATTACGCTGCCCACTTTCAATACAAACACAAGCGCTTCGATACCGGGATTTATTACACCCAATTCAATACAGAACTTGGTATCTTCAGTGGCTCACACATCAGCAATGTGACGGACTTGATGCGTGCCATTGAGTCTCGCGAGCCAGCCCAAAAAGCCAATTTCAGCTACCATATCGGATATCCAAAGCAAGATGTTCAACACGAATTGATCAAAGCACATTTCAATTTGAACCTTACTGATAAAAACAAATTACAATTCTCCTATGCACGTCAATTCAATGACCGAAAAGAATTTGATCATCACTCTTCATCACATAACCAATCAACCCCTGAGTTGCAATTGAAACTGACAACTCATACAGCTAACATTGATTGGTACAAAAAGAGCGCTAGGAACTTGATGCATCGTGTGGGTATCTCGGGAATGCACCAAGCCAATACCTACAACGGGCGATACTTTATACCTGCATTCTACCAACGTGGCATCGGTGCGTACTGGATAGAAACTTGGACGAAAAACCAATGGAGCTTGGAAGCCGGTTTGCGCTATGACATTAAAACCATGGAAGTATTTATTCATGAAAACAAGTCATGGCAAACATTCAATCATTCGTTTCAAAATATTGCAGCAGGTGGTTCCGCACTTTATAAACCAAATAACCGTTGGAGATTCGCTCTGCAAATGGGCACAACATGGCGACCACCCCAAGTGAGCGAGCTCTACAGTAATGGTTTGCACCATGGCGTTGCAGCCATCGAAAACGGCAACCGTGAATTGCAAATGGAAAAATCGTGGAACGGTGCTTTACAAGCCATTTTCACAACAGAATGGATAGAGGCTCAAATATCCCCCTATCTCCAAAGAGTAGATAATTACATTCTGCTATTGCCAAGTGGTTCTCCTACACTTACGATTCGTGGGGCATTTCCGACATTCCAATACAGTCAAATAGATGCGCTGTTATATGGCAGCGATTTGCAAGCTTCTTTCAGACTTACCAATAGCATACGTACAACATGGAAGAGCGCTGTACTTCGCGCTATACAAACTTCAACGAAGGAGCATATCTATGGAATGCCTAGCGACCGACATTCTTTGAGATTGGCTTATTTATTTCATGACAAAGGCATCTTCAAACAACCGACTATCTCTGCAAGCGGATTGTATGTAAACAAACAATGGCGCGTTCAGAACCACAATGATTACATGCCGGCACCTAATGCTTATTGGTTGCTGGACATTGAATGCAGCTCAGTCATTCATATCAAGGAACAAGTCATCAATGTTTCTGTGGGTGTTTACAACGCGTTTAACTTACGCTACAGAGATTACATGAATCGCTTTCGTTACTACAGCGATGAGCTCGGACGAAACATGGCCGTACATATCCAAATTCCATTTTCTCAAAGCAACAAAAAATGATGACGATGAAACACACGAAGAGCATCTTTTTCTTTTTCCTTCTATTCATCTTGGTCTTGGGCATTGCTTCCTGTAAGAAGGATGATCAAAAGCCGGATGACATGCCGACTCATCCTGAGATGCACGATGAAGAATTGATAACAACTCTCATTCTAACATTGGAGGACACTTCAGGTATCCAACCGTCAGTAACCGCAACCTTCAGAGACGTTGATGGTCCGGGCGGATTGGCTCCATCGGCTTTTGATAGCATTTATTTGAAAAGCCATACAACTTACAATTGTGCGATTACTTTGTTGAATGAATCAGTAGAGCCTGCAGAGAACATCAGCGAAGAAGTGCTGGAAGAAGCAGATGAACACTTGTTTTGTTTTACCATCTCAAATGCACAGTTGCAAATCATCCGAACCGATAGCGATGGTCAATATGAAATTGGCTTGAACAGTCAATGGACAGTAGGCAGTGCATCTTCCGGACATGTGCTGGTAATTCTCAAACATCAACCGGATGTAAAAAACGGCAGTTGCGAACCGGGTGAAACTGACATTGAGTTGTTGTTTCCTGTTTTGATTACCGATTAAAATCCATCCTTTCTTTGCCATTGAATTGCGTTCTTTGCAAGTTCATTCCCGTTGACATTATATGACTGTACAAGACATCCGCATCGAAGAATATGACTACGACTTACCGGAGCATTTCATTGCTCGTTATCCGCTGAGTCAACGCGATCAATCGAAGCTTTTAGTTTACGATGGCGGTCATATCCAATCGCAGCAGTTCCCGTACATCCTTGATTGCCTTCAACCCAATGATATCCTCATTGCCAATAATACCAAAGTCATTTCGGCACGCATGTATTTCCGCAAGGCAACTGGAGCCTTGATTGAAATCTTCTGTCTAGAACCGGTAGAGAAGAGTCATCAGGAAGCGATGTGCGAAACACTACAAAGCACATGGAAATGCCTTGTTGGCGGGGCCAAGAAATGGAAAGGCAATGAAAAGCTTCAATGTCATTTCCAAATTCAGCAACGCGATTTCACCTTGTATGCCGAGAAGGTGAGACAAACAGAGGATGCGTTCATCATCTCATTTACTTGGGAAGAAGCGCATATTCAGTTCTCCGATATTCTGCAGGCTGCAGGTGAACTACCTTTACCTCCTTACTTCAATCGCAAAGCCGAGAGAGAAGATTATGAACGTTATCAAACTGTCTTTGCCGAATACGAGGGCTCAGTAGCTGCCCCAACAGCAGGACTACACTTTACTAAGAATATCTTGGCTCAGCTTGATGCGAAAGGCATCAAACGAAGAGAAGTGACTTTGCATGTCGGAGCAGGCACTTTCAAGCCGGTATCTGCTGGAAGTATGCAAGACCATACCATGCACAGCGAAGCATTTTCCATTACCACCGATTTGCTACGGGAGTTATCAAAACAAAGCGGGAGAATCATCGTGGTCGGAACCACTACAATGCGCACGATTGAAAGTGTGTATTGGCTCGGAGTGAAATTGATTCTGCAACATTTTTCATCTACTGATGCATTGCAAGTAAATCAGTGGGACCCCTACCAGCTTACCAAAAACATTGGTGTGGAGCAGAGTCTAACGTATTTATTGGAATATGCCGAAAGCAAAGGGCTTTCTGCCATTCATGCTTCCACATCCATCCTCATTGCTCCGGGATATGAGTTCAAAATATGCGATGGATTAGTGACCAATTTCCACATGCCTAAAAGCACCTTGCTATTACTCGTAGCTGCTTTCATCGGTGATGATTGGAAGCGAGTTTACAACTATGCTAAAGAGAATGAATTTCGCTTCCTGAGTTATGGAGATAGTTCGCTGCTTTGGCGCAATCAATAATCAGAAGTCGAATTGCAATTTTGCACGCAATCCGTATTTGACGATGTTCGGATTATCGAGATAAGCCAGACGCCAGATAAAGTCGATGCGCAATACTTTAAAGATGTTTTCTACACCTATTGCCGCTTCAGCAAACGGCTTGCTCAGTGTCTGAATTTCCGGTATGCCATCGTAATTGAAATCACGCGAGAGAATCAAATCGTTCTTCATATCGTATCCACCTACCACCGCTTTGGCGCTCACCACCTCACGCCATTTAAGCCTTCTGAGCAATGGAATTTTATTGAAGAACAATCCCTCGGCATGATAGGTCGCCCACAGGCTTACCCATTCATCACTTACGAATTCAAAGAAATTCATGGTGTTGTATGAAGCTTCGTCATAGAAGAAGGTCTCGTTCCCTTGGAAGAGATTTAATAGCGGATAAGGTAAATTACCGAATATCTTTCCTGCTTCAGCTGTTGCTTTTACATAACCGAAAGGGCCGAAACGAATCTTATCCGTCAAGCGCAAGATGCCCTTGTGATATTCAAATTGGGAACCGATCAGATTGGGGATACCATAATCGTATTGTACCTCCACTATCGGGTGTTTTGTACCGAGACTGATGCGTTCAAACTCACCGTACACGAATTTTTCTTTATATGCAAATCGCGTGTACAAACTCACTTCCGAGGTAATGAGGTAATTCACCGACTGCTCCTGATGATTTTCCTTGAAGCGCACATATCGGTAGTTTGTCCCGGCCGGTTTCAATACCCGATGTTTCAGAATTAACTTATTGGACAAACCATAAAGCCATTCCTTCTCAAGTGATGCTTGTAGCTCCGTGACGTCTGTCAATTTATTTGCCGGATTACGCCTAAAGATAGATGACAACACGTTATCCTGCCTGAAGGCACCTGTTCCTTGACCCAGTTGCTCCATATCACGTTTACCGCTTGCTGCAATTGCCATGCGCGGATTTTTGTTCAACATGTATATGAAACCACCACCGTATTTGAAACGCTCGTCTCTAAAACCATAAGCACCATAACCTTCAATCATGAGCTTCTTGCTGAATGAATTGCTCGTGCGACCTCCAATCCGAATACGGTTGCCCTCCAACGGGTTGTAACTATATAGAGTGTAATAAGGACCAAACTCAAATGGACCTACTACTTTATATCCGTTTACAAATAGGTTGAGAATATTGGATACAGTGACGAATTGCGGAAGATTCTTTAGCGTATCCACCATGCTGTAGATGCGTTTCTCCTTATCACTTAACTCGATGTGCCGCGCCTGCTCCCAAAACGCATCGTCTTTTTTGGCGGCATCTTCTTTTACCTCAATGTCAGATATCCCTTTATAAAACTCATCTTCACGCGGCTTATTGATGACGAAATTCCGATAACTTGATGTCTTCCGACCATAGACCCCCAGCTTCTTATCGGACACATTGAAATCAATGAGCAACGCATCTTTAGTGAGCATCCATACCTCCTTTTCCACCTCGGAGTATTCTTGCATCACTTTGAAATCTTTTATCCAGTTGATGTTCGCTCCTTCGGCAATTGTAGCTTCTACACGTTTTACTGCATAGGTGGTATCATTGATCCACATTTCACCAAAGAAGAGCAATTCATTTTTTCTGCGCGGAAAGAACTGCAGCTTGTAGCACCATTTACCATCTATCCATGCGCTATCCATCAGACCATAGTCATAGAACGCAAGACAGTAAGCCGAGATAGGACTGGTAAAACTCTTATTGAAAATGACCAATTCATTGTCATAGATATTGACATTTTGGTACATATCTCCCAAGAACTGGTTAATGGACTCATTCTCCACACCACTTACCTTGGTCGCCTTTACAACCTCCTTCTGACTTTTCGGATTTCGTCTGTAATAAAAATCAGATAGTGATTCGGTCATGAAAACAGGCAGGTATGGTTTACCTTCCGTGGTATCCACACCTTCGAAAACAAATTCAAATGGCTTGAAAATCTTTCTGTCCTGAAACTTTTCTGTGATATTATTGAGGTCAAACTCTACTTTGTTATAAGCCTCATACTCGTAAGCATCCAGCTTCTCGCGGTTATTAATTTTCTTGTTGCGCAAGACTTTTTTCACCAATGCAATGGCCGGGTTTGGCCCATCATCCGGACGAATGATGACTGTTGCTGTTTCATTGATTGCATTGTGGAGTTCAAAATTGATTTCACTGCTTACGCCTTGTTTGACACGTTTTGTAACCGTGTTATAGCCAACCGCAATGACTCTTAGCGAATCACTGCTGTAATAAGTTTCGATGCTGTAATTGCCGTCCAAGTCCGTCTGAGTACCGGACTTGGTATCCACGAAAAATACTGTTGCAAATGCCACTGGCTCTTTGGTAGTGGCATCAAGGACTTTCCCGCGAACAATGGTTTTCTGTGCATAACTGAAAAACGGGAGAATACACAAAATTAATAGCACGCAACATTTCCATGTGACCGCTATTTTTCCCAGTAATAAACCCCGATTTTCCAATATCATAATTCCCAATGAGGCCGTTCTAAACTTTATGGCTTATGCGTTATAACGTATACTCGCTTGATTTCGTTCACCTGTGCCAAGTGCACTGTGAACAAATTCATAATTGTAAATACGAATATACCTGTTGGTCAGTACGCTTTTCAGGGGGCTAGAATAGTTGCTAAATAGATTTTAACAACAAAAAAGCCGTTGAAGTATCAACGGCTTTTTATTCATTTCGACAATCAAACTGTTGTCTAATTTAGTACCCAGGGTGGGAATCGAACCCACACGCCCGAAGGCACACGATTTTGAGTCGTGCGCGTCTACCAATTCCGCCACCTAGGCATAGGCCCCAACTTTTTGGGGCTGCGAATATACATCATTCTCACAGAATGCAACAGAATTTTTCGGTTTTGAAAAAAATATCAATTCCTATTGAAAATCTACGGAGGATATCCATTCAAGGCTTTCTTGACGCACAAATAACAAACTCATTGATAATCACTAAGGTGTCAAATATTTCTTACCCCGCATTGGCTTTAGGAAATAGTAAAGCTGGTTTTACGAAAAAAAAATCAGTTTATCCCTCTTGAGGCAACTTTAAGCACAAACCTGTGTCATACAAGCATCCAACAGATTGGTGATAATCACCTTTGTGTTGGCCTCTTTTTTTTCTTAACTGTCGAAACCAATATTGATGATGTCTCTTTTATTCATACAAAGGACTTACTGTAGCCTTTCCATCCCTCCAAGGACATCTCCCCTTTTCGACCCTACCCTTTGCTTTTTTAACCCAAAAAATAATTAAACAATTAACGCTATGAAAGAAAATTTCTACTCGAGACTTCATGGGCTTAGAACCCTGAAAACCTATTGGCGATCGTATATAAGGCCCTTGGGTCTTTTTATTCCAGCGTTTCTGTTCTCGCTTGTATCTAGTGCACAATGTGATGGTTCTTACTGTAATTCCAATTTTACTAGTGTCGAATTTGAATACATCACTAACGTCAACTTCGCTGGCATTAACAATTCATCTGTTGGCACAACCGGAGGTCCTGTAAACTATACCGCACAAAGCGGATCCGTAACAGTAGGTGTTCCATATGAAATGACTGTGACTATAGTAGCTGATGCCAATGAATTTATATACGCATTCATCGACTGGAACCAAAACGGTGTTCTCAATGATGAAGGTGAAGTATATACTTTGGCAAGTAATTCCAATATTTCAGGTGACCACACCATTACAATTATTCCTCCACTTGATGCGTCTCTCGGTAGCACTAGGATGCGTATTATGCTGGACTGGAATGGAGCGGTTCCTAATCCTTGTAAGAACGCTACTTTTGGAGAAGCTGAAGATTATTGTCTGAATGTATTTGCGGCAGAACCGTGTTCTGGTGTACATCCACTCGGTAACACGACATCTTCAGTTACCTCCATTTGCACAGGTCTTAACTTTACCCTTGGTATCCAGAACACTCCAACAGTCGGAGGCATTGACTATCAATGGCAAACTTCTCCTGATGGAGAAACATGGACCAATGCCGGTCCAAATAGTTCAAACTGGAGCACTTCTATTACAGCTAATACCTATTTCAGAGTTACTGCGACTTGTATAGCAACAGGCGATAGTGATACGTCCATTCCAGTAATGGTAGAAGCAATACCTTGTATTCAACAACCATCCGGCACAGCTTCCCAAACCTTTACAACATGTAATGGCACTTATTATGATGCAGGTGGAATTAGCGGCCAATACCCCAATAATCAAAATAGTACCTTGACCATAATACCTGAGCCAGGCTATGTTGTACAAGTAACTTTTACGGCTTTTAATGTTGAGAACAACTACGATTACCTATTAATTTATGATGGTGATAACACGAGTGGCTCTCAATTCCTTTCAAGTTATGTTAATCCTGGGTTTGGCTTTGCGCCTAATGGTGCTTGGACAGGTACACTTGCCAACGGATTAACTTTTACTTCAACACTAGGCCCACTCACATTTGTGTTCTCATCAGATGGTAGCGTGAACAATCCGGGGTGGATAGCCAATTTCAGCTGTATCATAGCACCAAACTGTTTGCCTCCAACGGGATTAACCGCCACTGGTGTTGAAGATGGAAGTAGCACTCTTAACTGGAATGCGTCAACCTCTGAAAACATTAATGGCTACGAATGGATTGTTGTGGAACAAGGTGCCGGCTTCGATGGAACGCCATTGGCTTCAGGAACAACCGGTGTGGATGAAACTACTGATATTGCCGAAGGCCTTGAAGACTTTACAACCTATCACTTTTTTGTAAGATCAATCTGTGATGATGAATCAAATAGTGTGTGGACCGGTCCTGGTATCATACCCGGAGCGTGCACAGATAACATTTTTGGACAATATCCTTCTGACGTTTTCGAACCAGTGTGTAATTCAGAGCTCAATACCATCGTTACCTGTGCATATGCTGGCGAATACTCGATGGTTACTGTAGAGGAAGATATGGACTACACCTTTGGAATTAGCGTTCCTTCTGACATCATCACCATTACTAGCGAAGACGGAGCAACTATCTATGCCACAGGTACAGGAGGATCATTAACCTGGGTATCCACTATAACCGGTAATGTGCGCTTTTACACTCACATAGCAGACTGTAATCCTCAATCAACTTGCCGTGTGAAAACGATTCAGTGCGGTCAGCCATGGGTAAACGAAGCAGATATTGAAGTTGTTTATACTTTGGGGGGATTGCCAATGGTATTTGGAGACGAGCACGTAATCCAAGCTGTCGTTACAAACCCTGCCGCTGATACATGGACTAAAACATTTACATTGAACATCACCGGTGCAAATACGTTCACATCTAGCTATGAGTTGACTTTGGACGGATTCTCTACCGAGATTATTTCTTTCGAGCCATTCACTCCTACCAACTTAGGTATGCAAACTGTAACGGTATCCACAGAACCTGATAACGTAAACTCCAATAACACCTATTCAGTACAACAGCTGGTTACCCCCAACCTATTCTCTCACAAAGAACCTGAAGCCCCTATGGCTAATGGCGGGGTCGGAATTGGTGGTGGTTTCACTGGTAATTTCGTAGCCAAGTTCACTACATCTGCCCCCGGAGAATTAAACGAAATTAAAGTGGACTTCACCGGTGAAGGCGGGGTAAATTATCAATACCGTGTTTTTGCTGCAGATGGTCCCGGAGGCTTACCAGGAACCATTCTTTTTGATTCACCAGTTCAAATAAGTGTTCCCGGGCAGGCGTTTTTACCTGTTTCTCCGGCAGTTCCAGTGGATGGTGATTTCTATGTTGGATTGAGAGAATTGGGAACCAACTTCCAATTCAACTATCAGGATGAATCTCCGTTGCGAACAGGTGTTTTCTATTTCAACACAGAAGACGGTACTTTCCCTTGGACAGATATCGCATTTAGCGGAGCTCCAACAGCGCGTTTGGCAATCGAAGCTCAGTTGTTCACCGAAACCGCGCCTAACTGTGCATTGAATGGAGCGCCTACCAATGGCAATTTGGTTTGTCATATGGCCGGTACCATATTGACCTGGGCGAGTGGTGGTGGTGCTCCTACTGGCTACCACGTTTACTTTGGTACTGAACCTGAACCGCCTTTCGTTGGCGATGTTACATCGCCATACTATGAGGTTCCTTCTCTTGAGGAAAATTCTGTATATTACTGGTACGTTGTTCCTTTCAACTCATTTGGTGATGCAACAGGCTGTACAGATGTTCACATGTTTATTGCAAGCACGGATGGCTGTTTCTGCTATCCGGGATATACAACTGGTACGAATAGCGGTGACCTTATTGCTAACGTAGAAATTCCTGGCACTACACTTGCGAACTACACCGGTACTGAACCTGGTGGTCCATACTATACCTACTTCACCGGTGAGCCTAACTATACTGCAGAATTACAAGCGGGGACTTCTTACGAAATACTAATTTCTACAGGTTCATTTAGTGGTCAGCACGTTGCTGTATGGATTGACTACAATGACAACGGTATCTTCGAGGAAAATGAGCGAATCGGTTACACAACGGTATCGATCAATGGTAACAGCACGGCATCTTTCCCAATTTATTTGGATTGCCAAGCACCAGTAGGAGTGCATAGAATGCGTGTACGCATGGTTTGGAACACTCCGGGAATCAACATTGATCCTTGTGACACATATGGCTGGGGTGAAACAGAGGACTATGATATCACGATCACTGAACCTCCAGTTTGTCCTACTCCATTTGGCGGTTTTGCAGAGTACATCACGGATGTAAGCGCTGTTCTATACTGGTCAGCCGGTTGTTTGGAAGAGAACTGGGATGTACACTTGACAGTAGCAGGAGGAGGTGCACCTACAGACGAACCTTCTCACCCGAACGCTACTTCACCACTTGCTGTTGACGGCTTGGAACCGTTTACCTTCTATGAGTTCTGGGTAATGGCTAAGTGCGATGATGAAAATAGCAGCGATTGGGCAGGTCCATTCACCTTTGTCACCTGGGCAGTCCCTCCACCGGCTAATGATAACCCATGTGGTGCGATTGCACTTCCTGTTAATGAGGATTGCGTATACACAGAGGTTTCCAATGAGCTTGCTTCAAACACTCCATTTATTCCTGACCCAACATGTGCATTATATAATGGTGCAGACGTTTGGTTTACCGTAGTCGTTCCTGCCAATGGAATTATTACAATTGATACCCAAGAAGGTACAATTGATGATGCTAGTATGGCTATCTATGTAGCAGATGATTGTATGGGTACCTTTACTCAAATTGCTTGTAACGATGATGACAGCCCATCAGGAGGTACATGGATGCCTTACATTTCTTTGAGTAACCAGACACCAGGTCAAACATTGTATATCCGTTTGTTCTCTTATGGAAACTTTGACACCGGTACTTTCGGTATCTGTGCTACTTCGCCTTGTCTAGCTCCTGCAGCTGACCAAATTGTTACAGATGTAGTGAACAACACGGTCACTATTACTTGGCCATCCATGGGCGAAGGAGTTACATACAATTGGGAACTGCGCGAAGATGGTGAAGCCGGTAGTGGTGAAACAGGTTTGGTACAATCCGGCACAACCGAGGAAACCAGCATTACCATCACTGGCTTGAACTATCTATCTGTATATTCATTCTACATCAGCACCAATTGCTCTGAAACATCTACCAGCGCATGGTCGGGAGCGGTGAATATTGTAACCGGTCTAGAACCAGGTTGTATGGATGAAAACGCATGTAACTATAACCCGAATGCAGCTGTTGATGACGGTTCATGTATTGAAGAAGAAACCACGTGGTATGCTGATGCCGATGGTGACGGATTCGGTGACCCTGAAGTATCTGTTTTGGCGTGTGAAGGTCCTGCCGGTTATGTACATGACAACTCAGACTGTGATGATACAGACGCATCAGTTTGGCAATCCGGCAACCTCTTCATCGATGCCGATGGTGATGGTTACGATGCCGGAACACAGGAAGCTTGTTATGGTTCAACCGTACCTGAAGGGTTGTCTTTGACTTCACTTGGTAACGACTGTAACGATAACGATCCAAATGTTCAAGGCCAACAAGTGCTTGAAATAATACTCGCACTGCCGATTAATGAAGTTTGTCATAATGGCTCTGCATTTACTCTAACAGGTGGTTCCCCAGCCGGAGGTACTTGGTCATCTTCCACACCGGGAGCTATAACCGGTAACCAATTCAACCCTGCTGCTGCCGGAATCGGAGAACATACCATCACTTACTCTTTGGGTGGTGACGGCATCTGTACTATCGGAGGAAGTGCCAGTGCCAATATTTCTGTAGTATTCTGTCCAGGAATAGACGAGGAAAGTGCACAATACATTGCGCTCTATCCTACCTATACCACCGGTGATGTAACCGTAGTTGGTATAGAACTTAAAGAAGCGGTTATTATGGATGTGAATGGAAAACGTATTCAGACCCATTCATTGAGCAACACTTCTACTATTCCAATGGCAGAACTCCCTGCAGGAATTTACTTTGTAAGAATTGAAGGCAATGATATTGTTCGCACCTTCAAGGTGGTTAGAGTAAATTAATTGTCTATCAAATAAGTTAAAAAAAGGCTCCCCTTTCGGGGAGCCTTTTTTCTCCATAAAAATTTCTCCCCAAAATTTCATAAACAAGCTTCACTTGGATGATTGAATATGATAGGCGCCCTCCTTTTCACTAACTAATTACCAACCACTTAAATGATTTACTAAGTCCCTACGAGTAACACCTAAACACTCAAAATAAACTTTAACACTTTTTTAATCCTTCTTAAAAAATGCTTCAACTAGCTGACTTACAACCCCCTCAAATTTGAATAGAGATGGACCATAATCCATTGTTAAGAACAGGCCTAAGAAAGAATGATGGAGATTCAATCAGTCATATATTTTTACCACGCGTGGATTAGAATTTGATGCAACTTCTATCAAGTTGCGTCAATAATAACCACCTCCTTAATTCTTAATTAATTATTAATCTTCACATTTTAGATGATGAAAGAAAACAATTACTCCTGCTGTCGTCAGGCTTACCGATGGCCGACTACACACAAAAGACATCGGTTCTTGCCGCAGATTATTTCATTATTCGTGGCATTCTTTATTACACTGCCCTTATTCTCACAGCAATATGTGATTATAGGGTCGCAAGGATCTAGCTCCAACACCTCAGCCAGCCCAGTTAGTGTCTTCTATGAAAGCAGAAGAATGCAAATGCTGTATTATGCTTCAGAGATAGCCGCGGCAGGCGGAGGAGCAGGTGCTATTGAAGCATTGGCATGGGATGTAAGTCAAGTATACTGGGGTGGTACTCTCCCAGGCTATACTATTAAAATGGGACATACCAATGCTACTCAAATTCCGAATGCATTCATCGAAGGCTTGCAAGTGGTTAAATCAAGTTTTGATTATCAACCTGCTCTCGGTTTCAATGACATTGTATTTGATGAGCCCTTCGAATGGGATGGCACAAGCAACATCATTGTTGAAATATGCTTCGGGGTAGGAACGTATTCATCCGGTGCTGCTCATGGTAGCTGCTGGACATACTCTAGCCCTAACAGTGTGTTGCATCGCCAACAGGACGATGAAAATGCGTGTGGCGAAACTACCACATCAAGTACTTTAGGCAGTAAAGCACGCGTTCGTTTCATGATGCCAGTTAATACCTGCTTACCGGCTTCAGGCCTTTCCGTATCTAACATCACTGCATACGGAGCAGACTTTAGCTGGAATGCTTCCACTTCTGATCCGCAAGACGGTTATAATTGGGAAGTAGTGGATGGTTCGAACAATGTTGTCGTATCGGGCAACTCATCAGAAACCAGCGTAACTGTATCCGGCCTTACTCCTTTGTCTTCGTACTCTTTCAAAGTATATGCAAATTGTGAAGATGGAGTAGATGAAAGTTCACCTATTTCAATCCCATTTAGTACCATTGCTTCTTGTCTACCGCCATCAAATATTAATATAACTAGCATCACTACTACTTCCGTAGAATTGAGCTGGAATGCTTCCACTTCAAATCCGGAAAATGGATATGTGTGGCAAGTGCGCTTAGGAGAAACGGTTGTTGAAACTGGTATATCAGAAGGTCTAAATGCTTCGGTAGAAGGTTTGACTCCAAACACCACTTACACTTTTTATGTTAGAGCACAATGTGATGATGTTGACACAAGTGTGTGGGCTCCTTCTTATTCCTTCTTTACAGGATATTGTATTCCAACCGCTTCCAACACTTCGGATTACATTTCCAACTTCGCAACTACTCTTGCTCTGCAGAACGTAACAAACCCAACGACAGGAACTTATGGCTACACGGATCATTCCTCATTGGTAATTCAACACTACGCAGGTGGTTCTTTCAACTTCTCAACTACTTATGTAAGTGGCAATAATGGTGTGAGAATCTGGGTTGACTGGAATAATAACTTGGAATTTGAAGAATCTGAAATAGTTTATCAACACTATAGCAATGAAGCAACTAAAGCAGGGGCTATCTCTATTCCTGCAGGAACTCCTAACGGTAGTTACAGACTCCGTATCCGTTCACAATGGGGTTCTACAACTGTATATCCACCTGCATGTGGCAATATCAATTGGGGTGAGGCTGAAGACTATACACTCGAAGTTGTTGACGCTCCACCATGTACACCTCCAAACAATCTTGCGATTTCAGGTCTAACAACGACTTCGGCTACCATCTCATGGACTTCATCATCAGAACCCGAAAATGGATTTGCATGGACTCTAACAGATGGTGATGATAATGAGATAGCGAATGGTACCACTGATGATACAGTAGTCACAATAGAAGATCTCGATTTGGAAGTGCCATATACCTTCTCGGTTCTATCACTTTGCAGTGATGAAACTGAAAGTTCATCTGTTTCTCTCCAATTTATTCTTGAATACTGCACCGTAGGTAGCACAAGTAATTTAGGCTCCTTTGGAGACCACATCTCAAGCGTTACCCTCACAGGTACAGAAACCGTTGTTAACCCATCGACATACAATTCAGTTGGTTACCAAAACTTCTCAAATATTTCTGTAACTCAATATGCAGGTCTCAGTGTTAGCTTTACAATCACTGCCGGTAGCGCAGACTACCCCCATACAAAACACATTTGGGTAGACTGGAATAACGATTTAGTGTTCAGTGCTAACGAGTTGGTTTACATGAATATTTCCGAGAATATCACTCCTACAACTTCCGGCTCATTTACAATTGATAGCAACCAAGCACCGGGTTCCTATAGAATGCGTATCCGTTCTAAAGACGGTGGTAATGAAAACTTATCTCCATGTGGCAATGAGTCTTGGAGTGAAACTGAAGACTACACTTTGATTGTTCTTCCTGCTCCCCCATGCATGCCTCCTACTTTGTCAATCGTAAGTGTTTCCAGTGAGAGCGTTACTTTCACTTGGACAGCACCAAATGGTACTCCACTTGAATACCAATGGTACATCACAGATGAAAATGACGAAACTGTAGCTTCTGGTACTTCTACAGAAGTAGAAACAGTGACAGCTACAGGTCTTAGTGCATCTTCTGACTACACCATTCACATTTCAAGTCTATGTGAAGACGAAGAAGTAAGCCCTACATCTATTGCGTCATTCTCTACTCCATGTCCTAAAATCACTGAATTCCCGTACGTGGAATCATTTGAAGAAGATTCTCAATGGGTGGGATGCTGGATCGTGGACAACAATCCTGATGCAATGTGGGGTCTCGGAATAGGAAGTTTATATGGAGATGTTCCTGGCCCACACTCAGGAGAATACAACGCACTACTCTATGGTGGAGGATACGATTATGCAGCACTCTACACACCAATTCTCGACTTGACCAGCTTAATGGCTTCAGGTGCTGAATTGAACTTCGCGTATGCCAACCCGTACTTTGATGACTATGATGAACTAGAAGTGTGGTATAAATCATCCGAAGATGGTGACTGGAACATGATAGCAAGCTTCGGTACTCCTACAGCGGAAGATTGGACTGAAATAACCCTTACCCTTCCTGACATCTCTGCTGATTACCAAATTGCATTCGTAGGATACTCTACTTTTGCCGAAACATTGGTATTGGATGATGTCATTATCAGAGCAATTGAGCCTAGCTGTGCTGCAGTGACTGACGTAGAGGTGGTAAGCACAACTACAGACTCTGCCATCATCACTTGGACAGCAAGTGAGACAACTCCTGCTAATGGCTATAACTGGACCGTATACAATGCGGATAACGAAGAAGTGGCAAGCGGTAATGCTGAAGAAAACGTGGCTACCGTTACAGGCTTGGCTGCAAACACAACTTACACTATCGTAGTTATCACCGCATGTGACGATGTGACATTTAGTGACCCTTCAGAAGCAGTTGAATTCACTACCGAACATATTCTTGGTTGTACAGACGAAACTGCTTGCAACTACAACCCTGATGCTACTGAAGATGATGGTTCATGCTCATATGAACCAACTACTTGGTACCTCGATGCTGACGGTGACGGTTACGGTGATGCTTCCGAAGCCCAAGAGGCTTGCCAACAACCTGAAGGTTATGTAGCAAATAACACCGACTGCGATGATAGTGATGCTACTGTATGGCAATCAGCTACACTTTACATCGATGCTGACGGTGATGGTTATGATGCCGGTTCTGAAACCGTTTGCTACGGTGATAATATTCCGGAAGGATATGCTGCCGAAACTCTAGGTACTGACTGTAATGACACAGATGCTGCCGCTTACCAATCTGCTGAACTTTATATAGATGCCGATGGTGACGGTTATGATGCAGGCTCTGAAACTGTTTGTTACGGTGATGAAATTCCGGAAGGATACGCTGCCGAAACTCTAGGCA
>DATCJY010000006.1:0-22706 GCA_036562565.1 Flavobacteriales bacterium
CATAGGTTTGCTGTAATCTCCCATTGATGTCCAATCTCAACAAGCGGCCGGGTTCACTGCTCAAAGCAATGAAAACGGAATCTCTGCTGACGAAGTGAAAAGCGTAATCAGTGGATTCAGGAAGTTCAATTTCGTGAAAAAGCTCAGTGTTGTTGAGATCGTAAAACAAGAGTCGGTTGGATATGGTTCCGACAATCATTGTTTCACGCCCATCCACTATGGTATATTGTGATTTGTCATGAGTGAGAAACGGCAGGTCGTTGTCGTTATAAGCCAAGCGCACCGACTTCGCCAAGGTGAAATCATAGTTGGTATCATGCTGTGCGATGAGGAATAAAGTAGGCAAGAGAAGAATGCCGAGTAGTAAGTTCTTTTTCATCTCGTTAGTTGGTTAAATAGGTATGTGAACAAATAACGAGAACGAAGATAGTTTAATGTAACTTACTCATCCCCATAAATTCTCACCTGAGCAGCACCATCGTTTGTTCTCCAGCCGCGGTACATTCCTTCAGAGTTGAAAGGCAGGCAGACGTTGCCCAGAGCATCCACAGCTATGAGTCCCCCTTCACCGCCCAACTTGACAAGCTTATCATTGACAACGGTGCGACAAGCCTCTTCAAGCGAAAGGCCTTTGTATTCCATGAGGCATGAAACATCATACGCCACTACAGCACGAATGAAGAACTCACCATGACCGGTGCACGATATCGCGCATGTTTTGTTGTTGGCATATGTGCCTGCGCCAATGATGGGTGAATCTCCCGCACGACCGAATTTCTTGTTGGTCATACCTCCTGTGGAAGTAGCCGCAGCGAGGTTGCCGTGCACATCCAACGCAACAGCGCCCACGGTTCCAAACTTTTTGCCTTCGCTGTGGTCGAGTTGAACACGGTCTTCTTTGAGCGCCTCTTGCCATTGTGTATGGCGAAAATCATCGTGGAAGTATTCGTCCGGCTGAAAAGTGACACCGGCAGTGCGTGCAAACGCTTCAGCACCTGCACCGCACAACATGACGTGTTCGGTTTTTTCCATGACCAAACGAGCAAGTGCAATTGGGTTTTGCACACCCCGCACACCGGCCACCGCACCTGCTTCCAGTGTATCACCGCGCATGATGGAGGCATCCATTTCATGTGTGCCATCGTGGGTGAATACGCTACCTTTTCCTGCATTGAAAAGCGGATTGTTCTCGAGTGCTATGACAGCCGCTTCCACAGCGTCCAAGCTTGATGCTCCTTTTTCCAAGAGCTTATAACCCGCATCCAGTGCGGCTTTCAGACCCGCTGTGTAACGCTCTTCTTTTTCTTTTGTCATCAGTGAGCGGAGAATGGTGCCCGCTCCACCATGTATGGCTATGGAAAATTTACTCATGTCGTAGTTGTCAATGCTTAACGGCAACGTGCATTAAGGTGGTGCAAAGTAAGGAAAGCTTCTTTGCGTACTCTGCGAAAGAACTCTGCGAGCATTGCGTTCCAATCACTTTCTTTGCACCCCGTTTTTTTAAATCAGAACAGACATGACGATCAGCTATAACTGGCTCAAGGATTATATCAAGACGTCTTTATCCGTAGAAGAAATTGCTGCGGTTCTCACGGCTACCGGCCTGGAGGTGGAAGCCGTAGAAAAAATCGAAGCGATTCCGGGTGGACTCAAAGGTGTCGTAGTGGGTGAAGTGTTGGTGTGTGAGAAACACCCTGATGCTGATCGCTTGCGCATTACCAAAGTGAACCTCGGAACAGGTGAACCTGTGCAGATTGTTTGCGGTGCGCCCAATGTTGCTGCAGGCCAAAAAGTGCTGGTGGCTACAATTGGTGCCAAGCTTTATCCTATTGAAGGGGAGCCGTTCACGATTAAAAAAGGAAAGATCCGCGGCCAAGAATCACTCGGAATGATTTGCGCTGAAGATGAACTTGGACTTGGAAAAAGCCATGACGGCATCATGGTTTTGGATGCTGCAGCAGTGCCCGGAACAGAAGCTGCGAAATATCTCAACATCGAAGAAGACTATACACTTGAAATAGGACTTACACCCAACCGTACCGATGCGATTTCGCACTATGGTGTTGCGCGCGATTTGTATGCGGCCTTGCGCAACATGAAAGGAGTGACGGATGTTTCGCTTGTAAAACCTTCCGTAGATAATTTTAAAGAAGGCACCCAAAGTGCAACAATTCAAGTTACGGTGAAAAACACAGAAGCTTGTCCGCGTTATTCAAGCATCGAGATTAAGAACGTAAAAGTGGAAGCCTCTCCCAAGTGGCTTCAGGAGCGACTTGCGGCAATTGGCTTGCGCCCGATTAATAATGTAGTGGACATCACCAATTACGTTCAACATGAACTCGGTCAACCTTTGCATGCATTTGATGCAGCGCAAATTGCGGGCAACAAAGTGGTTGTTCGTCTAGCAAACGAAGGCGAGAAAATGGTGACACTGGATGAAGTAGAGCGCACGCTTTCCGCTAATGACCTGGTGATTTGTGATAGCGAAAAACCGATGTGCATTGCCGGGGTATTTGGTGGAATCAACAGCGGTGTGACAGAAAAGACCACCACCGTTTTCTTGGAGAGCGCTTATTTCAATCCGGTGTTTGTACGCAAAACCGCTCGCAGACACGGCCTCAATACCGATGCAAGTTTTCGCTTTGAGCGCGGTTGTGACCCTAGCATGACCATCATGGCTTTGAAACGCGCATCACAGCTTATGGTGGAAGTGGCTGGAGGCGAAGTGGTTACAGCTATCAATGACATCTGCCCATCCGAGATAAAGCCACAACACATCAGCTTCCGTTGGGAAAAGGCATTTACACTCATCGGTAAACAACTGGAGAAGGATGTGGTGAAAAACATTCTTCGCGATTTGGAAGTTGAAATTCTTTCTGAAACAGAGGAAGCGCTTGAGTTGTCCATTCCGCTATACAGAACAGATGTAACGCGCGAAGCGGATGTGGTTGAAGAAGTATTGCGCATCTATGGTTATGACAATATTGAGTCACCCAGCGCTATGCGCATCTCATTGCAAGCTGCTCAGAAGCCCGATGTAGAAGCGATTCAGAACAAAGTGTCTGATTTTCTTACATCTAACGGCTTTTCAGAAATGATGAGCATGAGCTTGACAAAGAGCAAATACCTGGAGTTGCCTCAGGATGCAGGTGAAGGAAAAGATACTGTGGTTGAATTGCTCAATCCGCTCAGCAATGATTTGGCCATCATGCGTCAAAACCTGCTCTACAGCGGTCTTGAGGCGATTGCCTACAACCGAAATCATCGCAATCCGGATTTGCGTCTTTATGAGTTTGGGAAAGTCTATCATAAATACAACGACAAATACCACGAAGAAAAACGCCTTGCCTTGTTCCTTTCAGGTCGTAGGCATGTGGAGTCATGGAACAATTCAAACGATGACGTTTCCTTCATGGATTTGAAGGGTGCATTTGAGAACATCTTGAAAGCATTGCGCATTGCAGGAGCGAAGTACCAAGCATATGACGGTGCTGCATTTGATGATGCACTGGAGTGTACAGTGGGTAAAAACGTTCTTGCGCGTTTGGGTTGTGTTAGTGGTGCGTTGCTCAAGGCATTCGATATTAAGCAAGCGATTTGGTATGCAGAAATTTATTGGGAAAACATTCTCAAAATGATTCCAAAAGCGGACGTGAAATACCGCGAGCCGGAGAAATTCCCATCGGTGCGCAGAGACCTTTCTTTATTGCTTGATAAGCATGTGAAGTATGCCGACATTGAACGCGTGGCAATTGAATCAGAGAAGAAGCTGTTGCGCAGTGTGAACTTGTTTGATGTGTATGAAGGCAAAAATCTTGAGGCCGGCAAGAAGTCTTACGCTGTGAGTTTCGTATTGCAAGACAGTTCCAAGACCATGACCGATGAACAATCGGAGCAGGCGATGATGCGCATTCAAAAGGCATTGGAGGAAAAACTCGGTGCTACACTCAGAGCATAATCAGATACACTTTTTATAATAATTCGCAAAGCACATCTCAAAGGAGGTGTGCTTTTTTATTTCTGTGATTTTTGCTCGTGTTGGTTAACCAACAACCATGATTTATAGAAATATCACGCATTTCAATGGGGCTTTCTTGAAATTCTACTAAAACGAGAATTCGATAAAATCGATGAAATTTTCTATCAAATCAATTTAGAATAAGTCGATAGAAAAATGATTGTCGAAAAAATCATTCGATTTGTAGGAAGAAAAAATATTTTGGTAGATAGACAGTTTGTCGTGAAAATTGAAATTCAACGGGATATTAAACCGCCCGCTAATCCTTGTAATTCAAGTCTTATGCGTGCATTGTTATTATAATTCTTTCACATTCGGATGGGTGAAAATTGGTGTACTTTTGTCTCGCAATTTTCGGGAAGGTTATTTCGAAGGGTTGATGGGAAAAACGTCAGCAAGTAGAAAGAAAAATTCTCACTCGTTCATTGATTTAGCAACAAGGTGAAATTTGCAATCGTAAAAGCACGGTCGCAAATGAATCGAGTTACTAAATAGTTGTAAAACGACAATGAGCAAGTTAAAAGAGAGTTGTAAAGCATAGACAACAAGCAATTCATATATAGTAGAATCGGCTTAAAGATGTCTTGCGATGTTCTTTCGCAAGATTTAGTTTGGTTAAAGGTTTAGGCAATGAGCCCCGCAATGGCGGGGCTTGTTGTTTTTATACATTTCGTTTTTGCCTGTTTATTCCGACAACCAACCGCGCAGAATAAGCTGCATCTTTGCACCACGTAATTGGTCATGAATAAAGAAGTCATATTCAAAGATCTCGGCAGAATGGACTACAAAGAATGCTGGGACCTTCAAGAAAAAATATTTGCTCAAACTGTTCAGCAGAAAGTGGACAACCGCAATCGTCCGGCTGATGAGCAAGTGCCTACAACCAATCACCTCTTTTTTGTGGAACATCCGCACGTTTATACCCTTGGCAAAAGCGGGGACTTATCGCATTTGCTTTTGGATGAAGAAGCATTGAAAGCTGTGGATGCAAAGTATTACGCAATCAATCGCGGTGGTGATATCACGTATCATGGTCCGGGGCAGATTGTAGGCTATCCGATTCTTGACTTGGATAACTTCTTTACAGACATCCACAAATACCTGCGCTATCTGGAGGAGGCCATCATATTGACCTTAAAAGAATACGGTATTGAAGCAGGAAGAATAGACGGCCTCACCGGTGTATGGCTCGATGGTGACCATCCTGCTCGTGCGCGCAAGATTGCTGCCATGGGTGTGAAGTGCAGCCGTTGGGTGACCATGCACGGTTTCGCGTTCAATGTCAATGCCGACCTCAAATATTTCTCCAACATCATTCCTTGCGGAATCACCGATAAAGCCGTTACATCTATGCACCTAGAGCTTGGAAGAGCGCTCGATATGGATGAGGTAAAAGGAATTTTGCGCTCCAAACTTGCGGAACTGTTTGAGATGAAATTGGTGGAAGGTGTGGAGGTATAAAGTGGATTGTCCCCTTGCTTCATCCACTTACTTGGATAGGTTTTGAGTTTCAAGCTACATGTGATTTGATTACTTTGCAAGCCATTAATACGGCTGCGTTTGGTAACACTCTACACTTATCGCCCCTTCCAAATCTCTTCTGTGTTGCGCATCTTGGTGTGTGCGGCACTGACCGGAATATTCTCTTATGCAAATGCACAAAATGATGCGGGAGCTAACGTAGCGGCCATGGCCGGTACCGGGCTCGGCATTCAGGATGTATGGAGCGGCTTTCACAATCAAGCCGGACTTGCACATCTTGAATCCTTTTCTGCAGGCGTGTTTGCAGAGAATCGGTTTGCAATGAAAGAGCTTGGAGACAAAGGCGTAACCATTGGTTTGCCCGTTCGCAATGGTGCTTTTGGAATCAACTATCGCTCCTTTGGTTACAGCGCTTTTTCCAACTCGAAAGCCGGTCTTGCCTATGCCATGAAACTTACCGATAAGTTTTCGTTAGGTGTTCAATTGAATTATCACGCCATTCGCATTGGTGAGAATTATGGCAAAGCACAAACGTTTAGTATAGAAGGCGGCTTCCTATATCAGATGAGTGAGCAGCTCAGTGTTGCCGGTCATATTTATAATCCGACAAGAGCAAAACTGGCGGAGTTCAATGATGAGCGCATACCATCGCTGTTCCGCTTTGGTCTTGGTTATAAATTCTCTGATAAAGTGCGCATGAATGGTGAGGTGCGCAAAGCTTCTGATGCAAAAGCCAATCTTCGTGTAGGCCTTGAGTACTGGGTGATAGAGCCATTGGCTATTCGTGCGGGATTTGGTACGGACCCTGCTCGTTATACGTTCGGTTTCGGTTATCGTCTCAAGGACTTTCAACTGGATGTTGCTGCGGGATATCACTTATTGCTAGGATTTACCCCGCAGTTGTCATTGACTTATTCCATGAATAACAAGTGAGCCGGGCATTGTACATAGCGCAAATCCGCAGTGTAGCGCTTCTTACAGCGCTGTGCTTGATGGTGCTCACTTCAACGGCACAAAAGGAAGAGCTCAAGAACAGCATCATCGAACAGCGCATTGAGCAGATAGCCGGAGCACTGGAAGAAGGTGCTGAGCTCGATTACACGACACTGCTTGAAGACCTCACTTATTACTTTGAACATCCGCTCAACCTCAATACTGCAACAGTGGAGGAATTGCGCGAACTGTATTTACTCAGTGATTTTCAAATCAACAACCTGCAGCGACACATCAAGAATTACGGTCCGCTCTTGAGCATCTATGAGTTGCAAGCAGTGGAGGGTTTTGATATTCCTACGATTCGCAACATCGAATACTTTGTTACGGTAAAACCTTCTGCGGGCCTTGGCAAAGTAAGCTTAAAGACCATCCTCAACGAAGCACAAAGTGATTTGTTCTTGCGCTACAAGCGCACTGTAGAAAAGCAGAAAGGTTATAAGGTAGATCCCGAGACAGGTGAAATTCCTTTTGCGGGTTCGCCCGATTATTTCTATACACGCTACCGCATTCAGTTCAGGAAGAACTTGCGAGCAGGATTCACGCTGGAGCAAGATGCAGGAGAGTCGTTGAAGAACGGAATTGATTTCACCAGTTTCCACATCATGTACAGCAATCAAGGTTGGTTGCGCAAACTGGTGGTGGGCGATTATCAAGCGTTGTTTGGTCAAGGCCTCACTTTCTGGAATGGATTGGGATTTGGCAAATCTCCTTTCGTTCTCAATGCAAAAAAGAACGCAGTGGGATTGCGCCCCTATTCCTCAGTTCAGGAATTCAATTATCTGCGCGGAGGAGCAGCCACGCTCGGATGGAAAGACCTCGAATTCACAGCGTTTTATTCATCCAAAAAACTGGATGGAACGCAAGTATTTGCACAAGACACCTTGATAGTTGATGATGAGGGAATCATCACCAACATGCAGATTAGCGGTTTGCACCGCACGGCAAACGAACTTGCCAATCGCGGCACATTGACTGAACAAGTAACAGGCGGCAACCTGCGCTATGCAAAGCGAACATGGAGCATAGCTGCTACTGCGGCACATACCCAATATTCATCGCCCATACAGCCCGATTTCAAGTTATATCAGCAGTTTCGATTTAGTGGAACGGACAATCTAGTGGTTGGCTTAGACTACCAGGCAGTGGTGCGCAACGTAAACTTCTTTGGCGAAACATCGCGCAGTAAGAATGGAGGTATGGCATCGCTCAATGGCCTTGTGGCAGCGTTGCATCCACGATTGGCTGTAAGCCTTGTGCATCGCTACTTCGCGCGCGATTACCAAAACATGCATGTAAATGTTTTTGGTGAAAACAATACGGCTGCCAACAATGAGAACGGCTTGTTTGCCGGTTTTCAAACCACGCTGAACAACAAATGGACCATGACCGGGTATGCGGATTTGGTGAAATATCCTTGGATGCGCTACCGCGTAAACGCGCCCGGTGTTTATACCGATTACATGCTGCAGCTCAATTACAAACCCGATAGAAAACACGAGTTATACTTGCGTTATCGCTTGCGGGACAATGAGCAGAACTCATCATTGGATAATTTGCTCATCACTTATCCGGCACCGGTGAAACAACAGAACTGGCGCTTGCACAGTGTGTACCAAGCACATCCCAATGTGCAGATGAAGACGCGTGTGGAGTTTTCCAAATGGAACAAGGAGGCCACTACATCCAACGGTTTCCTAGTGTATCAAGATATCATCTACAAGAAACTCGGAAGCAAATGGTCGCTTACTGCGCGGTATGCCATGTTTGATACACAAGACTGGAACAGTCGTTTATATGCATACGAGTCCGATGTATTGTATGCTTTCAGTATTCCGGCATATGCCGGTAAAGGCACTCGCTTCTACACCTTACTCAATGTGGATGTTATGCGCGGTCTGGATCTTTGGGTGCGTTATGCCACATTCATCTATACTGACCGACAAAAAATCTCAAGTGGCAACAACGAGATTGACGGCAATCAAAAGACCGATATCCATGTGCAATTGCGTTGGCAGTTCTAAGGCATAAAAAAATCCGGCCTCTTTAGAGAAGCCGGATCTCGCGTACTTGGTTGATAAATGGTTAAAGGTTCAGGCAATTATGGTTCAACCTGCGAAAAATCTAGAGTACATTGATATTTGTATTCGTTGATATAGGAAGCATTAAGGCATATTGACGCGGCTAAGCCATATCGCCTTATACTTCTCATCGTTGCCGATATAGGTTATGCTTCTGGTGTCGGCATCCCATATACGGTTTTTACCACGTTTTAGGAAATACTTGCCTTCACCCGGAACCAAGATGGCGCCCATTGTATTCGAAGCCAAATCAATCTTAGTGATGCGCGGATAATAACGCGGATAGAAAGTCACTCTACCATTGTATGCATCCATGAATGATTCGTAACCTTTTACTCCCTTCACTTCATACATCACCCAGTACAATGATTTACCATCTGCAGAAAGGATGAGGTCTTGGTCATTGCCGAAGATGATATTTTTCTTGTTGTTGCTTGCTTTGCCAATACCGTATTGGGCTTTCAGATTGCCTTTGCTGTCAAAGTGGAAGCACAACACATCATGATAGGCTTCTACTAACTGGTCACCAAGACGTGTGCGGTCTGTGAGCTGGCCAGAGATGAGGTAATCGCCCTCTTCTGTCACAAGGAAATTGTACACCGCGAAACGCTTACCGTTGTATGGGGATGCGCCCTTGTCTTTTGGAGCTGTGATGAATTTCTGTTTGAACTCTTTCACCGGAGTGGAGGATGCAAACTCGAAAGCGCGATTGCTGAATTTGAAGATGTGGAAATTTTCCATCTCCGTATTCAGAGCTTTTTGCCATTTGAAGTCAACCAAGTTGCGGCCTAATCCGGTATAACCCGGATTGTAAATAGGGCTGTATTCACTATATACCTGATCAAACGAATTGTTGCTTTTTTTACCTGAAGTACCGAAGAAGTACACATAACCGTCTTGCTCGTGAGCGGCAGAGATGATGACGGCAGCTTTGGGAGCGTTGAACTCAATGCGGCTGAGTTCATTTCCTTCCAAGTCAAGTCGGAAGTAAATGTATCTTGAAGGATCGGCTGAGCCTTTGTTGGGAGCGAAAATGGCCACCACTTCATCGTTTGGCAGCTGTTCGCAATACACCAAGGTATAACCACTCTGGAGATTGAGTGCTTTTTCTTTCAGCATCAATTGGTCATCGAACAAGAGGATTTGATAAGTGTCATTTTCACTGTTTTTGCTGGTGGATTTGGCTAGAATGAAGAGTCCGCTTTTGTTATAGTCGTTAGAGTAGTAGGCTGCGCATCCGTGAAATACTTTTCCATCATCGTTGCGCGGTTTGATGATGTCCAACGTTCTGACGCTTTTTACTTCATAACGCTGGTTTTTATAGTTCCATTGATAGTTGAACTTTACCTTTTGGATTTTGAGCTTTTGACTCAGAACATCAAATGAGGTAGTACCACCCACGTATGCGTAAAAACCTTCGCGTTCCATGGGCGGATAAGCTTCTTTTTCCTCTTTGATATCGAAGGTGCCTACGAAGTTCAGGTTGTTATCAAAGCTGTAACGCTCATAGATGACTTCGTCTTTCTTGCCACCCTTTGTTTTGTATGTAATATGGATGTGTCCGTTTTCATCATTCTGGATATTATCCAAGAAGCCCTTGAGGGATTTTTTGCTGATGGGTTGGTTGGTCTCTATACTTGTTTGACACACGACTTGGGTCGGAGTTATCCAAACAAAGAGACTTGCCAGAAAAACGACACGTGTAATGAACATTCTCATAAAGCTGATTATTGGAATTTTGGAGTTCCAAAACTCGCTTTATGGTGTGTTCTGTACAATCACATGAGAGTGGTACAACCACCGGTGTGTTCAGAGTCCTCTGAGTTTGTTGATGGCCTCCGTGCGCGATTGCACCTGGAGTTTTTGATAGATGTTGCGGATATGTGTTCTCACTGTTTCGATGCTGATGTTCAACGCATCCGCAATCTCCTTGTAGCGCAATCCGCGGGATAGGAATACGAGCATTTCATTTTCGCGCTCGGTGAGTATTTCGCTTTGCAGGACATCTTTTTGCTGGAAAGATTCCATTACTTTTCTGGCAATGGTGCCGGTCATGGGAGAGCCACCGGCTACGATTTCATCGATGGCATCCACGATTCGGGTGGGGCGTGTTCCCTTTAGCAAATAGCCTGTAGCACCTGCTTTTAGAGCACCGAAAACGTTATCGTCATCTTCAAAAACAGTGAGTACGATACAATTGATTTGTGGGTTGGCTGCTTTCACCTGGCGGATGAGTTCGATACCTGACATACCCGGCAAACCAAGGTCGCACAGCAGGACTTCACAATGGTGAAACACAGATGCTTGCAAAGCGCTTTCGGCATCTGGATAAGCACCAATTACTTCATATTCTGGTATGGAAGCTAAAAATGCCTGTAGGTTGTTGCGCACTACAGAATCATCTTCAACGATTGCAATCTTGAGGGGCATACCACAAAAGTAGTAGGATGCAGTTTACACCAAAGCGTTAACCGAAGATTCAGCCATCACATTTTTTACCGGAACGGTAATTTGGATGGTCGTGCCGTGTCCCGGTTGTGAACTCACGGCTACAGCACCCTGCCACACTGAGATGCGTTTGCGGAGGTTGTGAAGCCCGTGTCCGTTGGAAGGGTGGTTCGCATTAAATCCTTTACCGTCATCGCGCACGGTCCATTTCAAGGTATCGTTATTCAATTCGCAGCGAATGCTCAATTGCTTGGCCTGTGCGTGCTTGCTTGCATTGTTCACGCATTCCTTTATCATCAGGAACAGGTCACGCGCGGCATTTTGTTGCAGTGTTACACCGTTGTCTCCGTCTATGTCAAATTGCAAATCATACCCAAAGTCATCGGCATGTTGTGCTGCCATTTCGCGTATGCGCCCTGCCAATGCCTCAAGTGTGCAGTTACCGCTGTACAACAACCAAATCAGTGATTTCATTGAAACGGAAAGTTGAGTAGCAATGTCTTCAATATGGGTATAGCGCTGAATGTCTTCTTCACTTTTGGAGCTCATCTTCGCTCCGGAGGTGATCCAGTTGATGCGCGAGATACCGCTGCCAAGCTCGTCATGAAGGTCTTGTGCAATGCGGTCACGCTCCTGTTTTTCGGTCAATGCTATCAGTTCCAGTTCTCGCTTGCGTTTGCGGAGGTTGTTGATTCGCACACCCACGGCTATGCCTCCAATGAGCAGTATGAGGACTAAACCCAATAAGATGATATAGAGTTTTTTCTTCTGGTTTTCTTTGGCCAGACTTTCCAACTGAAGTTCTTTTTTCTCCACTTCAAACCGTGTTTCAAGGTCTGCAATGGCTTCAATCTTTTGTTTGTTCAGAATGGTATCGGAGATGGCTTGATAGCGTTTTTGATAATCCAAAGCGCTTTTGTAGTCGCCCAAAGCTTCATAGTATTCAGCCAATCCGCTGAGGCATTCTTTTATCAAGTCCGGTTGTGCGATTGCTCTGGCAATTCGCAGCCCTTCGTCATAATGGGTCTTTGCACTGGGGAATTTTTTGATTCGTGTATATAGATTGCCGAGGTTGATATAATTAGCCGCAATCAGAAATTCGTGGTCCAAGGCTTTGGCTTTCTCCAATGATAAATCGTAGTAATAAATCGCTTTGTCATATTCACCAAGGTTTTTATAAACCACTCCCAAGTTGTTGGCGCAAAGGGACATGCGCTCATCGTTTTGGATTTTCTCAAACAATTCATAAGCCTTGAGGTAACTCTCTACCGCAGCGGGTAAGCTGTCCACGAGTTCCATCAGCAATCCCTTGTTGTTGTAGAGGTCGGCATTGAAAAGTGTGTCGTTGAGTGTTTGACCTATCTTCTCTGCTCGGTTGAGGTATTCAAATGCTTTTGGGAAATCGCCCATTTCCTGATAGAGTGCAGAGATGTTTTGACACAATGTGGCTTCAAATCGTGGCTTGTCGGTGATTTTTGCCGCCTCTTTCAGAGCGATAAGGTAGTGCTTGAGTGCGAGGTCGCGCTGGCCTTGTCCGCTCATTACATTGGCCATGCTATTGTGCACCTTCACTTGCAACACGGGGTCATCGGTGAGGTGTTCAATGGACTTTTGCATGGCTTTGGCCGCTCCGGTAAAGTCATTGCTGAAGTACAGGCTGTCTCCTAGCGTGAGGTAGTATTGAGATGAGTCGGCATGTTGAGCCCGACCCGGAACCCAACAAAGAATACCACACAGCGTAATGATAAAGGCAAGAGGCTTCATTGTGTTATGGTGTTAGATGCGAGGGCCAAGTTAATTGTTCGCTCACCAATTAAACCAAACTTTACCTTGTGATATATGAAGAAGAAAAGGAATTAAAAATCGAGGTTGAGCGACAAGTAGAATACACGAGGCAGCACTTGTCCATCGTCCACTCCCCAAGCCCAATCGGCCCGAACGAAATAGCCTAATATGCGCGAGCGAAGACCGAAACCATAACCATAGATAATGGGCTCTCTGTTGTTCTCGATGGTGATGAGGAGCGGGTTCTTTTCAAAAACGATTTTATTGAACACGTTCACCTCAGAGTATGGATTGCTACCTGTCCATGCGCAACCGGCATCGAGGAAGGTAACAATTTGGAAGTTCTCAATGAAATCGCTCTTAATCGGTTTGCGCATGAAGTACTTGAACACCGGGAAGCGCACTTCGGCACTGGCCATGGCCACGTTGTTTCCGCTGCGCGCATTCACCCAGAAACCTCGCATGGGCCCTGCAAATGCTTGATAGGCGTATTTGGCCGTATCGGTGTTGTCAAAAGTATAGTCCACTTTTTGGCGTAGCCAGTTGTCCACGCCACCCAGATAATGGATGATGCTCTTGTAACCGAAGGTGGTTGTTCCTGACAAGCGGGTAGCCAAGATGATATCGCGATGCAGCTTTTTGTAATTGCGCACATCAAAACCCAGCACGTTCACATCTGAACGTTTGGAGAAGTTATCGGGGCGCTGATAGCGCTCCGCCCATGCTTTGGCGCGTGTGCCGTTGTACAGGTTCAGCCCTTTGGCAATGGAGTTGTCAAACACAAGTTCCAGCTTCAGACCTATATTGTAAGAATAGGTATTGGGCTCCATAAGGCTGAAGAGGTCATTGCTCTGGCGCACGCGCTTGTCCATTCTTCCTATGCCGGAAAAGCGCAAAGCGAGCACTTCGCTGAACGGATATTTCATCTGATAGATGAACATATTGGTGTGTTGTCGGGACACCTCGGTGCCTTGTGGGCCGGAGCTTTCTCGGGAGGATTGGCGCAAGAAGACATACTTTTTATCCCAACGCGACTTGAGGTCTTCAAAGCTTGCAGCAAAGTCGATACTCGATAAGTCGAATGAGAAGCGGAACCCTCCTATCAATTTGTAATCTTCAAACAAATCGCTTGCTCCGAACTGGGTGAATGCCGAAATACCCGGAGTAATGCTCGTTGGCCCGGTAACGTTTTGATAGAACTGGTTAGAGAAGCTGTTATTGACTTGTGTTACCACATAATCTGTTGCAAAGTTGAGGCGATAGTTGCGCGAAGCCGGCAATTGAAAAGGCCCTGAAACCAATTCGCCTTTGTTGCCTACCGTAGAAGATGGGCCTTGCGTCTTATTGGTTTCTTTTTCATGGGTGTAAGGCTTGCGTTCGTCTTCAAACACATAATCGCGTATGTCTATTTCACCTACGAATGCTGTGTCCTGTGACAAAATGAGCATTCCGTGATACTCGGCAACACCCTTGGAATCAGGGATTGCATTTTCCTCAATGAAGTTGGAGAAATGGTCATTGTCCTTGCTGGAGAGGATCACGCGCGGTTGCAACAGCCGGTACACATGTGTGACGTACTTACCTGACCCGGCATTGAAGTCGTACTCATGGAGGTTGCGCTTAAAAGCTGAGAGCACATGTGTAGTGGTGAAATAACGGTAGTGAATGGCCGTATCGATAGCGCTGATGGTGCTGTCGATGGTGGAGAGGTAGCGGTTGTAATAACCGTTGTTGTCTGAGAGATAGGTATAGAGCTTTGTTCCGTATTGGGCAGGATGGCTCTCATCATACTGCGGGGTATTGGTGAGGCGCTCCAGTGTATTGCTGCGGTGTTCAAGGGGGAACAAATAGATGTCTTTCTTGGTGTCGTAGGTATCTATTTCGACCTTCGTGCGCAGGGTGTCATCCGGACGGTTGGAAGCGAAGATGACGCGTGTATCATTGTCCACGAAACGCGGATGTAGGTCATCCCAGATATCATTGGTAAGTTGCTCTTGGTTGTTACCAATCACTTGATAGAGGAACAAATCGCTTTGTCCGCGATTGGCAGCACTCATGATGATTTTTTTGCCATCCTTGCTGTACTGCATGTCCAGCACTTTCTCCAGGGTGAAGAGTTGTTTGCGCTGATGCTTTTTGTCTTCAAGTGAATAATGAGCAATCCATGGGTTATCGTTCTTCTCGTATGTATAAGTAAGGCTCTTGCCGCTTGGATGCCAAGTGAGTAGCGGGTAGGTTTCATCCACAATGCGGTCGAGTTTGTGGTCTTTTTTCAGTATGCACTTCTTTCTACCGGTAGCAAAATTGTAAATCCAGATGCGGTACTGACCGAGTTCATTGGTTAAATAAGCAAGGTGTTCCCCGTCCGGTGATAGCTTGAATTGCGAATACTTGAATTTCTTTTTGTACTTGATTTTTAAATCACCCAGGTATTTCTGTTCTTTTTTCCATTGCTTGTAAGCTGCTTTGTCTTCTTTTTTAGAAGGCATAGGTGTTTCCAGCGGGATGGCTTCGCGCGAGGAAGCTGCTTTGTCTTGATAGAAGCGGATAAAATCTTTGGAAAGATCTTCCAGTGATATACCCAAGATGTAAAGGAAGCCGCTGTCAATGCTGCGCCCGGCTTGAGCCATGTAAAGGATATTCGGGATTACCGTACTGCCGTAAACTTCATTGATATAGGACCAAAATGATTGGCCAAGTAATTTGGCTTCATGCCCTTCAAAGTGGTTGAAGCTTTTGAACTTACCGAAGCGTACCAGGTCGAGTATGAATGTTTCGCTTTCGTTGGTTTGGCCTTCAGCAGCAAAAGCTATCAATCCTTCCTGATACCAATACGGAATGGAAAGAAGGGTGCTGCTCTTGAGCACGTCTTTCCAATCACCGCCATACATCATTTGATTGAAAATAACACGGGCGATGTTTTCGCGAATTTGTAAATCCAGTTTTTGATGGTCGCCTTCGAAATAGGTAAAAATTTTATTACCCATGATCTTGGTTGAGCCACCGATGTTGAACTGTTCATCACCGGTGATACCAATGTTGCTTTGTCTGAATTCGCGTAGGTTCAGATAACTCAATACCTGAAGGCGGTCATCGAGTTTGTAATTGAAGAAAGCTTCTACCTCCGGCAACTGGCGCTCGCTGGACATGAGCACGTATTGAGCGAGTTTTTCACCACCGATGTAGTAATAGACATCAAAGTTTTGTCCCGGATAATAGAACCAGGTGAAGTCTTTGTATTGAACACGGTTCTTGCCAAACTCCATGTTGGAACCTTGATAAAACTGGGCCCGGCTCCACAGCGGAGAGAACAGGACCAAGAGCAAGGTGATTCGCAAACGGAGTATGCGCATGTGTGGGTTCAAAAAGAATTATAAGAGCTGCTAAGATAATATGCTTAGAGCACAGCTTTCCCTACAGGTTTGTTACAATCCTTGTGAAAATGCACTGTCAAAAACAAGTTTCTATGACATATATCAGTGTAACTGTCTAACAAAGCGCGCGTAGAAAGGCCCTGATAAATTTGAAGATACAATTGATTTCTAATCTAATAAATATGCTGCATGGCTTGCGGAACGTATGTTTCTGTCTTTTCGTAAGCGTTTTCCTATCGGCATTATCATCATCTGCGCAAGTGGATTTTACCGCGAATCATACCTCCGGATGTACTCCGCTGGGTGTGGTTTTGACTGTAACGACACCTGCTGCGGAGAACATTCAGTCCTATGCATGGTCTATTACTACTCCCGAAGGAACGGTTTTGCAGGCAAGTTCTTCTACTTATACAGCCATCTTTTCCGTACCCGGGAGCTATGATGTAAGCCTGACCATCAACGGTAGTCAAACGGTTACTAAGACGGATTATATCACCGTAAATGCTTTGCCGGTTGCGGATTTTACGGTGGATGATGAGGTGGGGTGTTTTCCGCATTGTGTGAATTTCACCGATAACAGTACCCCGGGAAGCGCTCCCATTACATCGTGGAGTTGGGATTTTGGCAATGGTAGTTCCAGCAACGAACAGAACCCTCAAAACTGCTATGAGTATGTAGGAACATTTACTCCGGTATTTTCTGTGAGCGATGCCAACGGATGTTTTTCGGTAAAAACAATTCCGGGGTTGATAAGTGTGCAGAACAATTTTCCAACGGCCAATTTCACGCGTAGCAGCCAAATTGATTGCATCCCTCCAGTTGCAATAACAATGACCAACACGTCCACTGGTAACGGTCCGCTTATTTCGATGTGGGATTTTGGTGATGGAACTACTGAGATAGTGCAAGGAACTGCGCCCATTACTCACCATTTTGAAAGTACGGGTGAGTTCAACGTGTGTGTGACCATTGAGAACGAAATTGGTTGTAGCAAGCAGAAGTGCCTTCCGGTGAACATCTTTGAAACCGCCCAAGCTCAGTTTACGGTTTCGGCTACAGAGCAATGTGAAGGAGAGGTGTTCACTTTTACAAGTACTACCACACCGGCACCGGTCTCCTTGCAATGGGACTTCAACGGTGATGGCATTACAGACAGCACCAGCCCTACTACCAATTACTCCTTCTCTGAAGCGGGTGTTTATGAACCGAAGCTCACGGTGGTTTATAGCAACAATTGTAGTGATACCGAACAGGGTAGCGTTCAGATTTCGGTAGTAGAAGGGATTGATATTGCCTTCACTACCGAAGATACTGCAGCGTGTGCTTTGCCGTTTGTAGCACATTTTACAAATGAGACCACAGGTGTTGGAACGTTGACTTACCAATGGTTCATCAATGATGCATTGGTAGGCACATCTGAGCACTTACAATACACATTTACGCAATTTGATATTTATGACGTGAAGCTTGTGGTGACCAGTTCTGCGGGTTGCACGGCTGAGTTGCTCAAGCCTGGTCTCGTTGTGGTGCAAGACCCGGAAGTGTTGTTTGAAAACGCGATGACTGTTTGTACTGAGCAGAATGTTCCGATTTTTAATGTAACGGTCAATTCAGTGGAACCAGTGGAGTTTTACTTCTGGGATTTTACGGGTGACGGTATTGTGGATGCTGAAGGCATACAACCCAATTTCGCATACAGTGCTCCGGGTATTTATAACATCACCTTGAGCATTGAAACGGTTTCAGGATGTGTGGCTTCCAGAACGAGCGAGCAGGAAATCAATGTGTTGGAAGAAGTGCAGACCAATATGACCGCCTCCACCAACGTGACTTGTGCGGGTCAAAGTGTAACATTCTGCATCGACCAACAACCGGGAAATACCTATTCATGGAATTTCCATGACAACAGCGGTTGGGTGACCATGGACCTGAATGAATTTTGTATTCAGCATGACTATTCGGATACAGGTTATTTCGATTTATCGCTAACAGTGTTCAATGGAGCGTGCAATGCATTGCAAACGTTTGAGAATTTCATTTATGTAACACCACCGGTGGCCATGTTTGAACACAGTGTGAACTGTGAAGACATGAGCTTGGAGCTGGTAAACATTTCTATCCTGGCGGATCATGTCATGTGGGATTTCGGTGATGGAACAACATCCACAGAAGAAAACCCTATTCACCATTATGATCAGCCGGGCGTATATGATGTGGTACTAACGGCCTACAACGATGAGCTGGGATGCCCCGATACACAAGGTGCGCGCATTACCATCATGGAGCCCAATGCAAGTGTTCGTCTTAGTCCAACATCGGGTTGTCCGCCCTTGCATGTGGGTGTAGATCCCTCTTTCCAGAATAGATATTGGCATATACACGTCAGCAATGGCGATGAGATTGAAGCCACTTGGTCTCCTACGTTTGAACGCTGGGAAGTGTCATACACGCGCAACGGCATCACCACTGAGAGCACGTCTGCGGGGCTGGAATCAGCCTTCTTTCCTGAAATCATTTTTGAGGAGCAAGGTTATTATGACTTGTTCATTGAAACGATAGACGAGAATGGTTGCTATGGGAGCGAAACGTTGAATCAAGTGATACACGTAGCGGCCAATCCAAATTTTGCCACGTTCACAGAAACCACGTTGGACTTGTGTGACAATGTAAAGGTTCAGTACACACCCCATTTGCAAGGACTCACCTCATGGCAATGGACATTTAGTGACGGCACAATCAGTACGGAAGAGAATCCGATACATCAGTTCAGTCCGCCATACAATTACAGTCAACCATTGAGTGCCACCCTCTCTGCAACGGATGCACAAGGTTGTGAATCCACTGTGACACAAGTGCTCAATGTGCAATTACCACCTACCCCCAATTTCACGGCACCCAGTGGCACGCATTGTATTGGTGAGGTGCTGTCATTTGTAAATACCTCTACCGGTCCTGCGGGAACTACTTATTCATGGGATTTTGGTGACGGTCAAGTACAAACGTCCAATCATGCCACACACGCTTACGAAGCCAATGGCAACTATCAAGTGTGTCTCACTGCAACTACCCCTTCCGGTTGCTCCAAGACGAAATGCACTACGAATTCGGTGAAAATTTTGAATCCGGTTGCCTCGTTTACACACACATCGTCCATCAATAACTGCTTGTTTGGAGTTCAATTCAACAATACCACTCCCGGCACATCTACCACCACACAATGGTTGTTTGGTGATGATCAATCGGGTAATGGCAACATCGTGTATCACACCTATGCCATCGGTGTGTATGATGTAACATTGATTGTTACCAATCAGCACGGCTGCGTAGACACCGCTGTTGTGGAGGATATTTTGAACTACGGAAATCAGATTGGTCCGTTCACTCAGCAGGTGGAAGAAACCAATTGCGCACCGTTTGATGTGGTGCTTTCTGCGTTCAACCCTAATGATACTTACTTCGATTACTTCTGGGATTTTAATGATGGATTGGGTGATCCATCGGGTAGCACAGTGACTGCCCACACTTATGAAGAGCCCGGTACATATTGTCCATCGGTAATCATGACCGACCCCAATGGTTGTGCGAAATTGATTTCATGTACCACTCCGATAGTCGTGGAGGAGTTCACGATGCATTATGAAATTCCTACATCCATTTGTTTTGGTGACACCATTAGTTTCATTGTTGAAAATGGAGATACGTATGAGTGGAACCATGGTGCAAGTGTTACACCCGGCAACGCGCCCAATCATTTTTATCTGCATCCGCAACAAGATGAAACCTTCCAGTTCACCGGTCATCTCGGAGACTGCGTACGAACAGATGCCTTGCATGTAATGGTAACACCGTTGCCTGATGTAAACTTGGATTTGCCTGCATCGGTTTGTCATGGCGATGAAGTAATTGAGCTCACCACAGGCTGGCCCCAAAACGAAACCGCTTATTACACCATCAATGGCAACATAGCCAATGTTTTTGACCCATCTTCAGCACCCAATCAGAGTTACACAGTTCGTTATCATTATACTGATAGCCTTCAATGCTCGAATGTGGCCATGCAAACGATTACCATTCATTCATTGCCTGCTATCCATTTTCCGGCATTTGAAGATGTGTGTGAAAGCGATGAGGTAATTGTGCTGAATCATGCACAACCAGCCGGAGGAACATATCAATTGGCGGATGAAACGATTACGCAATTCGACCCTGCGCTCGGTTTTGGTGTCTATCCGATTGTTTATGCCTACACCGATGAACACGGCTGTTCCAACGAAGCCACTTCCACGTTGCATATAAGAAGTGTTCCTCAAATCCATCTTGAGTTTGAAAACACATGTTTGAATGTTCCATTGAATATTCTGAACCAGACCGCACTTGCAGATGGCAGTGCTTTGATGCATTCGCAATGGAATTTTGAAGGTGCAGGAACCAGCTTGCAGGTACAACCACAACCCGTTGTTTTCACGCAACACGGAACATATGGCTTTACGTATCGCGCCATCAGCGAATATGGTTGTGAAGCAGTGCTCGATACATCCGTACGTGTTTATGCATTGCCGCAATTGGCGCTTACGCCTCTCCATGCTTGTCAATACGATACAACTGCGTTCATTGACATTTCAACCATTGCAGAAGGAAGTATCGTTGCGCATACATGGCAAGTGGAAGGACAAACTTTCACAACGGAGAGTGATACGTTGTTCTATGCTTTTGTTACTTATGATAATCAGCCAATCACGCTCACGGCTATTTCAGACCATGGTTGCAGCAATACGTTGACTAAACAAATTCAAGTACGTGCTGCTCCTGTTGTGAACATCGAATACGATCCGGGTTGTATTGGAGTGGAAACTCAATTCTATGCGAATGCAACGATTCCGCTCGGTGGCATTGTTCACCGTGAATGGAACTTCGGAGATGGCCATCCCAATGAACAAGGCTTGCACGCGGATAACCTCTACGATGCGGAAGGAGATTATACCGTGACGTTTACTGCGATTAGCAACCTCGGTTGTACAACAGTTGTGCAAGAAGAAATCACAATTCATCCGCTGCCGGATGTAGACTTTGCCCTTGCACAAACACACGTATGTGAAGGTGCTGAGTATTCGCTTATCGACCTTTCGGCCTCGCGCGATGGTTCAGACATCGTTGCCTGGTCATGGTGGGTAGATGGTCACCTGGCAAGCCATGAGCAAAACCCTACACTTACAGCAAATGAAGCGGGAGCGTATAACATCCGTTTGAGTGTCACTTCAGACAAGGGATGTACAAATGATTCTACGGCTTATTTGTCATTATTGGTAAGACCCTTGCCTGTTGCTGGATTTATCGCTGAAGATGAAATCACCATGGCCCATCCGATAGTGAACGTCATCAATACATCCACTGAAGATGTTACAACATGGCATTATGTATTTGGCGATGGCAACTACGCCACTTTCGAAGATGGTACACACACCTATGAACAGTGGGGCACTTATCCTATTACTCAATATGTGACCAACACCTTCGGCTGTAAAGACACCGCAGTGCGCTATATCAACGTTGTTCCGGATATCATGGTCTATATACCGAATGCATTTACACCTGATGGCAATGGCCACAACGATGTATTCCTGCCTGTGATTACCGGTTCTGAAATCACCTACTACAACCTTAAGGTTTTCAATCGCTGGGGTGAGATGATTTACCGCAGCAATGATGCGAACATGGGTTGGGATGGCACAGTGAACGGTATAGAATCCCCGGATGGTGCTTACACTTGGCTATTGGAAATGCGCCACATCCTAAGTGATGATACCATTAAAAAGCAAGGAAGTGTGATGTTGATAAGGTAATTACTTGACATCCCTCACAAACGCCACAATTGCTTCTACTAAATCCGCATGAATGGGTAAATCCGGGTTGTTATAAGCAGCCAGGTTGTCGGTCATGTTTACCTTAGTTTCCTTCAATACATGGTTCATGTTTTCAATGTGTACCAATTGCGCATCGGGTTTGGATGCTTTGAGCAGTTCGGCTTCTTTGCGTGCTACCTGCATGTCATTTGTTCCATTGATGATGAGCACCGGTACATCGAGCTTTTGAATCTCTTCATGTGGTGTGTACTTCAACCATGAGATCAGGAATGGCTGAACACTTGCATGAAACATGCCTGCGATAAAAGGATTGGTGACAGTTACAGTATCCCCTTTCTTCAATGACGCAAATGTGTTGTCCAACTCTTCTTGCAGCATGGGCAGTTGACGCACGATTTGTTCTGTAATCACTACATCAATACTGTTACCGGCACCGGCAATGGAGATATAGGCATCTGCTTTGGCCCGCTCTGTAGCTATCATAAGTACTAGGGCTCCTTCGCTGTGTCCTGCCGGAATAATCTTTCCAAATCTTGTGTCCTTTCTGAAGTAGTTTATCACCATTTCGGCATCATCGATTTGCTGGTCAAACGTGAGTTCTCTTTCATCAAAGTTTTCCTTGAGCGCTAGTTTGAACATGCGTTTGTCATAGGTAAATGCCGCA
>DATCJY010000032.1:0-24521 GCA_036562565.1 Flavobacteriales bacterium
TGGGGAGACGCACCGGAAATCACCATTCAACGTCTGGCCGAACGCTTGCAGATTCCTGTGGTTTTTGGCTTTCCCGCAGGGCATCAAAACGATAATCGGGCATTCTATATGGGAGTAAAGTCAGAGTTAATTGTGAAGGAGGGAAAAGCGGAACTGAGAACTTACGATTCTTCCTATTGAAGTATTTCCCAACAAGAAACCACTGATAATTTTTCAAAACCGCGGTTTTCCGAGTGTTCCATTGACCGACTTTGACATTCGAAAACTACACTTACATTTGCTAAGTGTAAAATCGACACTAAGAGGTGGCAGTTTACACGCTGGAAATAGAAGAAGAATACGATTTCGAGCTGATTGGAATCAGTAGTCACGTGCATGATTACCGCCTAGCATGGGCACTGAACAAGCACATGGAGTGGCAGCTTACGCGGCAGAACGATGTGCCCATCCGGCAACACAAACACATGTCCTATCATTCGTTGTTTGAGTTCGAGCACGAGTTGGAGATGATTTTCATTGCGCTGATGGGAAATAAATCTCCAGATGGTTATTTGCTTCCGGAGTTGCAACAGTTCGACTATGTTCTCAAGATAGAAAACTTGCAGCATGAGCTCACCGATGATTTTGTGCGGCAATTGCGCAAGACACCATTAATACAAGCGGTCATGATAGTGGATGCAGAGCGCATCAAATCGCGTCAGAATTTGATTTACAACAACGTTGTTCCACCGGCTGCAAAACCTTCAAGACCGAAATACACGTTTATTTAAAGACCATGAAAAAAACGAAAATAGTTGCTACCATTGGTCCTATCAGTAGTAGCAAAGAGGTGCTTAAAGACATGATTCAGCAAGGGTTGGATGTGGTGCGCCTCAATTTTTCACACGGCTCACACGAGGATCACCGAAAGGTAATTGAGTATGTGCGGGAGATTGATAAGGAGCTCGGCACCAACACATCGTTGCTAGCGGACTTGCAAGGGCCCAAGTTGCGTGTAGGCGAAATGGAGAACGGTAGTGTGATGCTCGTAAAAGGGCAGAAGATTACCATCAGCACCGTTAAACAAATAGGTACTGACAAGGTCATCTATACCAATTACAAAGAGTTTCCGCAAGATGTAAAGGCCGGTGAAACGGTGCTCTTGGATGACGGCAAACTCTCCATGCTTGTGTTGAGCACAAACGGAAAAGATGCTGTGGAGTGCGAAGTGTTGCAAGGAGGTCCTTTGAGCAACAAAAAAGGTTTGAACTTGCCCAACACCAAGGTTTCTCTGCCCGCCTTATCCGAAAAGGATTTGGAAGACCTTGATTTCGCACTTGCCAATAATGTGGACTGGATAGGTCTATCCTTTGTGCGCAATGCCACGGATGTGAAGCAGCTCAAGGAAATCATTAAGAAAAGCGGTAAACACGCGAAGGTGGTTTCAAAGATTGAGAAGCCCGAAGCGGTGGAACAGATTGATGAAATCATTCACGAGACCGATGCAGTGATGGTGGCCCGCGGTGACCTAGGTGTGGAAATGCCATTGCATGAAGTACCACTCATCCAAAAGATGATTGTGCGCAAATGCGTTGTGGCCGCAAAACCTGTAATCGTTGCTACGCAAATGATGGAAAGCATGGTCACCAATTCTACTCCCACCAGGGCTGAAGTGGCTGACGTTGCCAATGCGGTATTGGATGGTGCCGATGCAGTAATGCTCAGCGGTGAAACATCCGTGGGTAAATACCCGGTAGATGCCATCCGCATTATGAATAACATCGTAACCGAAGCGGAGAAGTTTGAAGGGCTCTACTACCATGAGCAAGTACCGAGCGAAATTGATGAATCCCGATTCATGACGGACAGCATCTGCTTTAGTGCGTGCAGGCTATCGTCACGAGTAAAAGCAAAGGCGCTCATTACAATGACATTCACCGGTTATACCGGATACCGCATTGCGAGCTGGAGACCCAAGGCCAATGTGTTTGTCTTCACAAGTAATAAGAAGATTTTGACTCAGATGAATCTCGTTTGGGGTGTGAAAGCCTTCTTCTATGATAAGATGGTCAGCACCGACCAAACAATTGCGGACATCCGTTTCTTCCTTAAGAAAAACGGTTATGTGAGTGAAGGCGATTATGTGATTCACCTTGCATCCATGCCGATTGCAGAACAAGGCATGACCAATATGATTAAGTTGAGTAAGGTTTAAGAAATAAATCCAATAAAAAAGGGCTTTAAGTAATCTACACTTAAAGCCTTTTTTTATTACTCCTCGGTTTCAACCGGAATTTCTTTCTTCCCTACCGACCTCAAAAAGAAATACCCGCTGAAACCACCAATCACCGATGCGATGATGATACCAATCTTCGCTTGCGTGATGTAGTTTTTGCCTATTTCACCCAGTGGAGTAAATGCGAGATCATTGATGAAAAGCGACATCGTAAAACCGATGGCAGATAGCATTCCCAAACCGAATAAGAACTTATAGTTCGTACCCGTTGGTATGGATACCAACTTCAAACGAACCATGAGAGCAGGTACTCCAAAGATGCCAATCATCTTGCCTACGATGAGGCCAACTGCAACACCCAGAGCTACGCTACTGGTGGCATCTACCATGAAGTTGGAACTGAAGGTGACACCCGCATTGGCCAAAGCGAAGATGGGCATGACTACAAACGCAACAATTGGGTGCATTTCATGTTCCAACTTTTGAAGCGGAGTCATCGCCTTGTGTGTGAGCGATTCCATGTCATCCAGCAAATGCAATTGTTCCGATGTAAGCGTGGGAACACTATCATCAATATCCGATTTCCGAAACTTCTCCAAGTAATGCTTCATCTTGTCAATGAAGTATTTCTCATTGATTTTGGTTGACGCAGGTATTGCGAAAGCAGCGAGAATAGCAGCAATGGTAGCATGCACGCCTGATAGCAGGAAGAACAACCATACACCACCGATGCCAAGCAATCCATAGTAGAACATATTGCGCACACCCAGCCAGTTAGAAAGAATCATGGCAGCGAGAAACGAAAGCCCGATGCCCAGGTTTTGCATGGATATCTCAGAGGTATAGAACAAGGCAATGACGAGTACGGAACCCAAATCATCCACAATGGCGAATGCTGTGAGGAAAATTTTGAGCGAAGCCGGAATGCGGTCTCCAAGCAAATAAAGAATGCCGAGTGCAAACGCTAAGTCAGTGGCCATTGGGATTCCCCAGCCGTTCATTGATTCTTGGCCTTGGTTGAAATAGGTATAGATGAGAGCAGGAAAAACCATCCCGCCAATACCAGCCACGATGGGCAAGATGGCATTGCGCGGATTGGATAGCTCACCGGCTACAATTTCCCGCTTGAGCTCCAGGCCAATCACAAAGAAGAAGATGGCCATCAATCCATCATTGATCCAATGATGCAACGACATGCTCAGATTGATGTCATCTCCAAAGGTCAGCGATACGGGGTAATGCCATATCTCGTGATACCAATGCGACCAAGGTGAATTGGCCAAAATGATGGCAAACACCGCTGAGAGTATCAATACCAAACCACCTGTGGATGATTTGCTGATGAATCGGTTGACTGGGTCAATGATCCATTTATCTACCGGAGTAATTTTTATATATTCCAAATTCTTCTTGGTTTTTAAAAGTTATGCATTGGCCCTAAATATAATCGTCACAGTTATTTTAAAAGTTAAGCGGGATGGCCTGTGCATGTTACTCTTCACAGAAATACTTGGTTTTTAGTGCGACCCGCTGTTGAAGAAAAAATATAATAGATGCTAACGCGCTGGGTGCAGTGTGGAGATGGTTCGATATGCGACAACGGATGAAGTAATTTTGAATGCATCAAATGCGTCACTCATGAATCAACGGCACAGTGGAAACAATGGCAAGTGGCTTGTGGTCGCATGCTTTGTTTTGCTCATTATGTCGTGCAGGGATGTGACGCGAACACCACCAACACAAAGAACATGATGGAACAACCTATTCACAACCCGTATTACTCGCGTACCGATACATCGAAGTTGAATGTATCCGATGAAGAGTGGAAGCGCATCTTGTCGCCAGAGGTGTATTACATCGCACGTCAAAAAGGCACCGAGCGAGCCTTTACCGGCAAATACTGGGACACCGATGAAATAGGCACTTATTACTGCGCGGTGTGTGGCAACAAGCTTTTTGTTTCAGACAGCAAGTTTGCGAGCAGCTGCGGCTGGCCGAGTTTCTTTGAAACTGTGAGAAAAGATGCAGCCACTTATCACGAAGACCGTTCGTTCGGTATGCACCGCATTGAAGTGTGTTGCGCTCGTTGCGACTCGCACTTGGGCCACATCTTCAACGATGGACCACCACCTACCGGCATGCGTTATTGCATGAATTCAGCAGTGCTCGATTTTGTACCGGGTGAGCGATAATCAATGACACCCGGTTGTTGATGGAAAACCAATAAGCATATCGCACAGGTAAGTATCAGCTGCTAACTTGCCTGTGCAAATTGTTTGAAAGAAAAAATCGTGAATCCAACAGATAATAAGACCAATGAAAATGAGCCCGATTACTACGTCACGGAAGAAGGGTTCATTGTGTTCACTGAATCGTACCATTTGAAAAGGGGATATTGCTGCCAAAGCGGCTGCAAACATTGCCCTTATGGGTACGATAAGAAAACCGGTCGATTTATTAAGAAATAAGTTGAACTGCTGAAGAAGAAGGGACGATGAATTAAATCGTCATGATGTCCTTATCCTTAAGTGCGATAAGTTCATCCACTTTCTTGTTGTATTTATCAGTGAGTTCCTGAACTTTTGCTTCACCAGCTTTTGCTTCATCTTCAGGCAGGCCGTCTTTCTGAGCTTGCTTGATAAAGTCAATGGCTTCCTTGCGCGCATTGCGGATACCCACTTTCGCGTTTTCGCCTTCAGCATGTCCGCGTTTGCTCAATTCTTTTCTGCGTTCTTCAGTGAGCATTGGCACAGAGATGATAATCATATCACCGTTGTTTTGCGGGTTGAGGCCAAGGTTAGCTTCCAAGATTGCTTTAGCAATGTTGTTGAGCATATTCTTTTCCCAAGCCTGAACGGTGATGGTGCGCGCATCGGGAGTGTTGACGTTGGCTATGTTCTTCAATGGAGTAGGAGCGCCATAGTAATCTACGCGTACATCATCCAACATGGAAGGTGAAGCTTTACCAGCGCGGATTTTGGACAATTCATATTCCAAGTGGTTGATACTTTTTTCCATCGCTGCTGTTGCTTCTTCCAAAGCCATTTTAATTTCGTCTGACATCTCTCAAAAAATTTTTGCAGCCGCGAATGTAAAAAGGATTGCATCATTTTCTGATTGCCTGAAGAGATTTCGCCATCAAAATGCGCAGCATTTGCACGGTGCCAAGAGCAGCCAATAAAATAGATAGCTTGTAAAGAGGGCGTTGTGAAGAGTCAAGAAACGAGTGTTCCCACATTTTCGCCTTCCACCACTTTGCGCAAGTTGCCCGGTTTGTTCATGTCAAAGACGATGATAGGCATATTGTTTTCTTGGCAAAGCGTGAAAGCCGTCATGTCCATCACGTTCAATCCCTTTTCATAAACTTCAGTGAACGACACTTTTTCGTAGCGTTTTGCTGACTTGTCCTTTTCGGGATCTGCAGTATAGATACCATCCACGCGCGTGCCTTTGAGAATCACATCGGCTTCCATTTCGATGGCACGCAAGGAGGCTGCTGTATCAGTGGTGAAGTATGGGTTGCCTGTACCGGCACCGAAGATGACTACGCGGCCTTTCTCCAAGTGACGAATTGCTCTGCGTTTGATATACGGCTCGGCAATGGTTTTCATCTCGATGGCGCTTTGCAGTCGGGTATGAATACCGAGGCTTTCAAGAGCACTCTGCAAGGCGATGCTGTTAATCATGGTAGCAAGCATTCCCATGTAATCGCCTTGGGTGCGTTCCATGCCGCCTTCTTCTGCCTGTACACCGCGGAAGATGTTGCCACCACCAATAACAATGGCTACTTGTACTCCTGCAGTGGTGATGTCTTTGATGTCCTTGGCGTATTGAAGAATCCGGTTGTTGTCAATTCCGAATTGTTTGTCGCCCATCAGCGACTCTCCGCTCAACTTTAGAAGAATGCGTTTGTATTTCATACCGGGCGGTAAAATTACTCCGCTGTGATGGGTGAAGCGAAAGAAAATCTCAGGAGATTGAAATTTTCTTTCGCCACCGCATTGTTATTTCTTGATACTGAAAGTATATCGGTCCAGAGCCGTTCCTTCCTCATCATAAATGCCGGTAATCTTTATCACGGCATATTTGTTCAGTACTGTATCATAGCGAGTGATTAGGATGTCATTGACGGCAATGTCGGTGATGAGTTGTTGTGCGTTGCTGCTGGTGTAGCTGTTGGCTGCAGAGGTAGCGGATGCCTGAGCATAGTTGAAAGAGTTGTTGCGCACAAAGCGGATACCTGACAATGAAGTCAGCGCGCGGCTCATTTGTCCGTCATTGGTCAAGTCTTTTTCTACCAAATCAATCAAGGAAGAATCCGGGTTGGTTTCCAATTGATGGAAGGTGAGATTGCTGATTTGGAAAGCATTGTTCTGTCCCGTTGCGTGAACGGAATAAAGGTCATGGCCGGTAGTTTCGGTGAGATAAGAGCCTTCGTTCACATACAAGTCACGCAGAACTCTAAATGATTTGCCATCTGTATCATAAAGCGTGAAGGTGAGGAGCACGCGGTCGGTATTGTGAGGTACATGATAGACGTAGAAGAATTCCGCTTCTCTTCCATAAAGGACGGTGTCGAGAATCACGGAGGTTACACCATTTTCGGGTTTATGGGTAATGCGCAAGTTGCGGAGCTCATGGTCACCGGCTTGGCAGTTGAAGCTGAACTCCAGCAAGTCACCGGAGTTGCGGTAGAGGATGAGGTCCAGCGGAGTGATGCTCATATATGGGCCTCTTTCCTCTTTTTCTTTACAGGAGAAGACGAAGGCAATTGTAGTAAGTGCAAAAAGGACTAGCGCGAGATTTCTTAGATTTTTCATGTACTCGTATTACGTTGGGTCAAAGATGAAAAAACCCGAGGTGATGTGCCTCGGGTTTTTCTCTTATGTTGATAATTCTTATCGATTATCCTTATTTGTTCTTAATGCGGTACGCTTTGAAACGAACTGTAACAGTTTCTCTTCTACCAAGGAATTGGTGAGAAGTAGTTGTGTTTACAGATACAGGCAAAACGAAATCAGCATTAGGGAACTTCATCATCGCATCGTAAAGAGCGTTGTTGTATCCACGATCGTTAGGGATGATGTTAAGGCCACCGTTCAACTGAGATGTAGCAGCTGTGTGGTATTTTCTTCCGCCAATTGGCAAACCGATAACATATGATTGTTCTGCAGTTCCTACAGCTTCACCGATGAATTCCAAGTCTTCAATGCTGAAGTTAACTTGAGCAAACATAGGAGCTACCGGAACCGAATGCTTGTAGCTAGTACAAGAGCTGGCAAGGAGCGTTACAGCTACCAAAGCCAACAAGGTGAATTTAAAATTTTTCATTCTTAGCTAATTCTATTGGTTCTTTTAATCCTTTGTAATGCAATCAATAATGCAGAGATTATTGAGCGTTACGTGGGTTAGCAAGTGTTGAGAAGTAGATGTTGATGCTCAAACGAACATTGTGGTTAGTGTTCATGTTGAACTCTCTGCTCTTGAAGTCGCTGTATTGTCTAACACCACCTTCGTTGTTCATGTGACCGTCTACAGCAAAGTACTCACCACTGTTAGATACAGAACCGAATTGTTGGTCGAACTCAACTTTTGTTTTACCACCAAACAACCATTTACCGGTCAAACCGTACTCAAGACCAACAGAAAGAGGAAGCTCAGCAACGAACATGTTGAAACCGGTGAAAAGACCGAAACCAAGAACACGAGATTTTGTAGTTTCAGTCACGTAGTTTTTGTTACCGTTGAAGTAATCGTATTCGTTTCTTGTTTTGTCTTTAGCGAAACCGAACATTACTTCAGCACCTGCATAAACATCGAAAATGTTGCTGTTAGTGAAGTGTTTCTCAGCACCGATACCCAAAGAGAAGTCACGGTTAACGTATTTCTCGTTCAACTCTTGGATGTTACCTTTACCAATTTGGTTAGTTTCAGAAGAGTCAGCAGCAGTACCTTTAGCAGCGCCACTCTCTACAGACCAACGAAGACCACCACGCAATACGATATCGTTAGTGTAGTAGTACTTGTAAGTCAAGAAGTCGTTAGAAAGCAAAGAGTTACCTGAAAATAGACCGGCAGACCCAGTTCCGAACATTGGAAGAACGAATTGAAGGGCTGCATCTCCAGCTTGAGGACGAGTCCCCATGCGAAGATTAACATCATAATTTTCTCTAGTTGAAAGTTGCGCAAATGACTGAGTTACAGCGAGCGCAGCAAAAGCTGTGAATAATAAGATTTTTTTCATAAGTGTTATGATTTTTTGTGCGAGTGCACGCGGCAAAAGTAATATGCCCATTCTTGGTAGAGGTCTGTTAAAATTCCAATTATTAACAACACTTTTGTGAGGAACTATTGGGGTTTTTGTCTTATAAATCAGCCGCTAAAAGCAAATTCAATATTGGATGTTAACAGCGCCTAGACTGCAATTACCTTTGCCCACTCGTTTTTTTTCTGAGTGAAATATCCATGATCGACAAGAAAATCCGACTTCGCTTTGCCCCGAGCCCAACGGGGCCTTTACACATGGGGGGTGTTCGCACAGCCCTTTATAGTTATCTTTTTGCCAAACAGCATGGAGGTGATTTCATCCTACGCATTGAGGATACGGACCAAACGCGTTTCGTGCCCGGTGCTGAGGAATACATTATTGAAAGTTTGAAATGGTGCGGCATCGAGCCCAATGAAGGTGTCGGATTTGGCGATGGCCCATATGCACCCTATCGCCAGAGCGAACGCAAACCTATTTATAAGGAGTATGCCGAGCAGCTAGTGGCAAGTGGTCATGCCTATTATGCATTTGATACCGCTGAGGAAATGGATGCATTGCGCAAAGAGGCTGAGGCGAATAAAAAAACATTCGCTTATGACGCCACTACGCGTCAGCACCTCAAAAACTCTTTGGCACTGAGTGCAGAAGAGGTGGAGAAGAGAAAGGCCGAAGGTCAGCCTTATGTGATTCGTTTGAAAGTGACTCCGGGTGAAGAAATTTCTTTCAAGGATTTGATACGCGGTGAAGTGAGTTTCAAATCGGATGTTGTGGACGATAAGGTTTTGCTCAAGGCCGATGGCATGCCTACCTATCACCTTGCCCATATTGTGGATGATTACCTCATGAAAATCACACATGCCGTGCGCGGTGAGGAATGGTTGCCCAGTGCGCCTGCACACATTCTTATCTATCGCTATCTGGGTTGGGAAAAAGAAATGCCACAATATGCCCACCTTCCATTGTTGCTCAAGCCTGAGGGCAATGGCAAACTCAGCAAGCGCGATGGTGACCGACTCGGCTTCCCGGTGTTTCCGTTGCAATGGCACGACCCCAACAGCGGGGAGATTTCCAGTGGCTACCGAGAGAAGGGATATTATCCGCAGGCGTTCATCAACATGCTCGCATTTCTCGGATGGAATCCCGGTACAGAGCAAGAAATCTTCACCATGGATGAATTGGTGAAAGCCTTCTCATTCTCCGGTATTCACAAGGCAGGCGCCAAGTTTGACCCCGAAAAAGCAAAATGGTTCAACGAGCAATACCTGCGAGCGAAGTCCGATGCTGAAATTGCCACAAGCATTCGCCCGCAAGTACAGGAGGCATTTGAATTTGCCGAAGACAATTGCCGACTCGACCACGCATACCTTGATGCTGCCGTAGCACTCATGAAACCACGCGTGCAATTTGAGCATGAAATTGTAACCAAAGGCGCATACCTGTTCACACCACCTGCGCAATACGACCAGTCAGTGATTGACAAACGCTGGAAGGACAACAGTGGAACTTTCTTCCGCTCCTTGGTAGAGGCTTATAAGACAGCTGAAACCTTCAATGCTGATAACGCCAAAGCCATCTTGGAAGAGGTAGCAGCGCAAAACGGTTTCAAACCGGGCGAAGTGATGCAACTCTTCCGTGTGTTGGTGAGCGGTGAAGGCAGTGGTGTAGATATGTTCGGTATGGTAGCATTGCTCGGAAAAGAAGATGTTTGCAACCGCATCGAAACCGCATTGGCAAAACTTGGTAAATAAAATTGGAAAAACCTCTGTGAGTTTTGCGTCATTGCGGTGACATAGCACATCCATCACAAAGGCACGAAGAACTCAACGTACATTAAGATATTCTTCCACACCCATGGAAACAGAAAAAGGACAAAATTTTTTAGAAGAGATTATTGCTGAAGATATAAAGAATGGCAAGCATGGCGGACGTGTATTGACCCGGTTCCCGCCTGAGCCCAATGGATATCTGCACATCGGTCATGCCACTTCCATCTGGCTCAACTTTGGATTGGCCAAGAAGTTTGGCGGTAAAACCAATTTGCGCTTTGATGATACCAACCCGGTAACGGAAGACACCGAATATGTGGAGAGCATCAAAGAAGATATCAGATGGTTGGGCTATGAGTGGGCCGGTGAATACTACGCGAGCGACTACTTTGAGCAGCTCTATGAATTTGCCGTGAAACTCATCAAGGATGGTCTTGCTTATGTGGATGATTCCACGGCCGAAGAAATTGCTGCCATGAAGGGAACGCCAACCGAGCCGGGTATTGAATCTCCATATCGCAACAGAAGCGTGGAGGAGAACCTTGACCTTTTTGCACGCATGCGTGCAGGCGAGTTCAAGGATGGCGAGAAAACCCTGCGTGCGAAGATTGATATGGCATCACCGAACATGCACTTGCGCGATCCGCTCATGTATCGCATCAAGCATGCGCCTCACCATCGCACAGGTACCAAGTGGTGCATCTATCCGATGTATGACTTTGCCCATGGTCAAAGCGATTCCATTGAGCAAATCACACACTCCATTTGTACACTGGAGTTTGAAGTACACCGACCATTGTATGATTGGTTCATAGAGAAGCTGGGTATTTTTCCATCCAAACAATATGAGTTTGCGAGAAGGAACCTCAACTATACGGTGATGAGCAAGCGCAAACTGCTTCAACTGGTGAATGAGAAACACGTATCAGGCTGGGATGATCCACGCATGCCTACCGTGAGTGGCTTGCGCAGACGTGGCTATACTCCGGAGAGTATTCGCATGTTCTGTGATCTCACCGGCATCAGCCGTAGAGAGAACGTAGTGGATGTAGGCCTGCTGGAGCACTGTGTACGTGAAGACCTCAACAAGCGTGCAACACGCAGAATGGTGGTGTTGGATCCCATCAAGTTGGTAATTGATAACTATGAAGAAGGCAAGGTAGAAATACTGCATGGCGAGAACAATCCGGAAGTGGAGAATGGAGGCGGTACACGCGAGATTCCTTTCAGCCGGGAATTATGGATTGAGCGCGATGATTTCATGGAGAATCCACCGAAGAAATTCTTCCGCCTTGGCCCCGGACTCAAAGTGCGCCTCAAGCATGCTTACATCGTGGAGTGCACTTCATTTGAAAAAGACGCCAACGGTCAGGTGACCACCGTTCACTGTAAGTATTATCCGGAAAGCAAGAGCGGACAAGACACCAGCGGATTGCATGTAAAAGGAACAATCCACTTTGTGAGTGTGCCACATGCTATTCCTGTAACAGTGAACTTGTACGATCGTTTGTTCAAAGTGGAGAACCCACAAGCTGAAGAGGGCGACTTCAAGGATTACCTCAATGAAAACAGCTTGACGGTCAACACCCGCGCAGTCGCAGAGCCAGCTTTGAAAGGCGTGAAGCCGTTGGACCGCTTCCAATTTATTCGTCTCGGTTACTTCTGTGTGGATAAAGATTCCACTCCGGATAATCTCATCTTCAACCGAACAGTAACACTCAAGGACAGTTGGGCTAAAGAAGTGAAGAAGGGATGAAGATCAACCTGCACAACATAGAAGTATATGCGCACCACGGTTGCTGGGAAGAAGAAGCAGTAATTGGAGGCCGCTACATTGTGGATGTAACGCTGGATGTGGATTTCAAAGAAGCGGCTGCAACAGATGATTTGACCAAGACGGTCGATTACTGTGTGGTGAGTGATGTGGTATATCGCGAGATGGCCATACGCTCCAAGCTGATTGAAACAGTGGCTTATCGCATTCTCAATGCATTGATTAAAGAATGTCCGCAAGCCACAAAGCGTTGGGTGCGCATTACAAAAATCGCTGCGCCTATTCCGCGCCAAGTGGAAAGCGTAAGCGTGGAAGTAGAAGGATAATCTTTTCTTAATACATCATGAAAAAAGCCACTCTAACCAGAGTGGCTTTTTGTTTTTGATATACAAGTCAAAAAAAACTATTTCGATTCATCGCCTGACATGCCTTCCACATCGCGGTCGAACATATAAAGCGCGCCTTTGTCGTTACCAGCCAACTTGAGCTTGTCCAGCACATTGCGAGCAAGTGTTTCTTCTTCGATTTGCTCGCTTACATACCACTGCATGAAGTTGTGTGTGGTATAGTCTTTCTCTTCAAGACAGATGTGCACTACGTTATTGATTTCGCTGGTCACTTTAGTTTCATGCTCAAGCAAAGTGGTGAAGATGGTTTGCAAGTCTTTGCAATCGGCCTCGGGAGCAGGCAATGCAGGAATAATAGCTCTTCCACCACGGTCGTTCACAAATTTGATGAGCTTGAGCATGTGCATGCGCTCTTCATCACTGTGACGGTATAGGAAGGCACTCGTTCCGGGATAGCCATTGATCTCCGCCCAAGAAGCCATTGCCAAATAAACCTGGCTGCTTTCGGCTTCAATTCGTATTTGCTCGTTGAGTGCTTGTTCTACTTTCTTATTCAACATGGTCGTTATGTTTTTCGATTGATACGCACAAAAGTAGAACCTTCTGGCGGGAAGGTCTTCAAAGAAGCTTTCTAAATTTCAAGGAATCCATTACATGGATGTTTCCTCTCGGAAGCAGCGCATCACATCTACTTCGCGCATGAGGCTTGTCTTTCCTTCCAAATATTCAATGACGTGTTGGGCGAAAAATGGAATGAGCATCACCCCTTTGGAGCCAAATCCATTGAAGAATAGGAGGGCATCCTGCTCGGGATGTTTGCCGATAATTGGTCTGCGGTCTTTGGTGGTAGGGCGATATCCGGCCAATTGATTGATTACTTCTACTTCTCCTTTGTAGTGGTTGGCGAGTTGGGCCAGGATTGTGTTGCGGCTCTTCTCGGTTGTTTCCAGCGGAGCAAGGTTCCACTCATAAGTGGCTCCCAGGCGGAACAAATCATTGCCGAGCGGAATGAGGAATTTTCCAAAGTTCGCAATGCGCATCATTGGCAAATCCTTGATGCGCACAGTAAGTACTTCGCCTTTGTTGGGAATGATGCGCACCTTATCGGAGAACAACTCTGTGCTTGCAGTGCCGGTGGCCAAAACAATCAGTGCTTGTGCATCCGTGGCCAATAATGCATCGATAAATGCTTTGTCGATGGTGCGTTGCTCATAGATGCCGTGATGGTTGAAGTAAGCCTTGCAACCGGTGAGAAATGTCGGAATGTCGAGCCAGCCTGCATTGCGCAACACACCATGTCCGTGTGGTTGATGAAATTGTGCTTTTATGAGTTCATCTTGTTCTGATGTGAGATAATGCCCTACTTCAGCCGAAACACTGTGTTCATCCCACATGTTCGCAAACTTGGTGTCGGGGAAAATTTTTATGAGTTCCATTGGATGGTAGAATCGTGCACCGAGCACTTCTTCCATTTTTCGATAAACACTATCAGCAGCGGGAAGCAAGTCATCAGCCATCCAACTTTGTGACATGCGCTTAAATGAAACGGGGTTCCACATGCCTGCGGCAACTTTGCTTGCAGAAGTCTTGTGTCCGTCATCATAAATGTGCACGCGCAGGCCTCTTTGATGCAATAAAAAAGCCAGGACACTACCTGCGATGCCCTGGCCTATGATGTGTATGTTTTTGCTTTGTAACAAAGTGTGCTTATTTCAATACGCCCAACTCTTTTCCGACTTTGGTAAAGGCAGTGATACATTTCTCAATGTGCTCCGGCTCGTGAGCTGCAGAGAGTTGAACACGAATACGAGCTTGCTCTTTCGGTACCACAGGATAGAAGAAACCGATGACATAAATGCCTTCTTTCAACAACGCATCGGCAAAGTCCTGAGAGAGTTTTGCATCATAAAGCATCACCGGAACAATTGCAGAATCTCCGTCTTTGATATCGAAACCTGCTGCTTTGATACCGGTTTTGAATTGCTTGATGTTGGCTTCGAGTTTGTCGCGCAATTCGGTTGTTTTGCTCAACATATCGAATACGGTAATGCTGGCGCCCACAATGCTTGGGGCAAGGGAATTGGAGAACAAATAAGGACGAGAGCGTTGGCGCAAGAGCTCGATGATTTCTTTGCGGCCGGTGGTGAATCCGCCCATCGCACCGCCAAGCGCTTTACCCAATGTACCGGTGATGATGTCCACACGACCCAATACATTTTTCAACTCCAAGGTACCGCGACCTGTTTTACCGATGAAGCCTGTAGCGTGCGATTCATCCACCATGACAAGCGCTTGGTATTTATCCGCGAGGTCGCAGATTTTGTCGAGTTGAGCCACATAACCATCCATGGAGAAAACCCCATCGGTCACGATGATTTTGAAGCGAGCACCGGCTGCTTCAGCCGCTTGCAGTTGTGCTTCCAGGTCTTCCATGTTGTTGTTTTTATAGCGATAACGCTGTGCTTTGCAGAGGCGCACACCGTCAATGATGCTTGCGTGGTTCAGCTCATCGCTGATGATGGCATCCATCTCATTGAACAACGGCTCAAATACTCCACCGTTTGCATCGAACGCTGCTGCATAGAGGATGGTATCTTCCGTGTGCAGGAACTCGGCAATTTTAGCTTCGAGTGTTTTGTGGATGTCTTGCGTACCGCAGATGAAGCGCACGCTGCTCATACCGAAACCGTGGGTGTCAATGGTCTTTTTGGCAGCCTCAACTACTACGGGATGAGATGACAAACCCAAGTAGTTGTTGGCGCAGAAGTTCAGAACTTCCTTGCCATCCGTGGTACGAATAACTGCACCCTGTGGAGTGGTGATGATACGTTCGCGTTTGTAAAGGCCTGCTTCTTCAATAGCGGCAAGTTCCTTTTGTAAATGTTCTTTGAGAGAGCCGTACATAATCTGTTTACTGTTGAATTGTGGGCGAATTTAGAGCCATTCTATCCTAAGTCCACCATTGATTCAAAAGTCCGTTTCTTCAATAGAAACGCGGGATTGGAAGTTTTTGGATGCTCAATCAACATACGACTGTTGAGCAATAATCTACCGAGGCGGCATCTATGCATCAATAACAAGTTTTTTTCGCAGTTGGTCATCCTATAGTAAAATGACCTTTGTTCCATTCATTCCGATATTATGAATAAGACACTATCTATTGCCATCTGTCTTTTAGCGTTTTTACAGTTGAGCGCTAATGCAGTGCACATGAAAGCAACGGAAAGGAGTTCCCTTTATCCAAACATTCTCAGCGCACAACCCATAGCGGAGGATGATGCGTACACCATCAACCAAGGGGATTTGCTCGAGGAAGATGTCTCCGTCAACGATACGTTTGATGCGGCAGATGTTTTTAGCTTGGTCAGCGGTGTGAGCTATGGAACACTCACGTTCAATCCTGATGGTACTTTCAGTTATCAACCTGTTGCTTCATTCTTCGGCACCGATGTTTTTGCGTATGAGGTGTGCAATGCAGAAGATGGTTGTAGTCAGGCCTTGGTGACCATTTTGGTGCTGCCTGCCAATCCTGCACCGGTTGCATCTGATGTGACGTTAGAGGTTTTGATGAATGCGTCCATTTCCGGTTCGCTCTTGTCTTATGTGACCGATGCGAATGACAATGCATTCATCTTCACATTGGACAATGGCACCGAGCACGGTGTGCTCAACTTGGATACCGATGGAAACTTTAGCTATACACCGGATGAAGACTTCACGGGTTTGGATGCATTCACCTATACGGTGTGTGATGATGAAGGCGCTTGTGACTCGGCTACTTTGACCTTCTTTGTGGTCAACCCGGATGAGTTCCCGATTGCGCAAAACGATTATTTCACCCTGGATGAAGGAACCACCTTTAGCGGCAACGCGGCAGCCAATGACAGCGACCCGGATGGGGATGAGCTGACTTATACCGTGCACACCGATGCACAACACGGAACATTTGTGCTCAACAGTGATGGTACTTTCACCTACACTCCCGATGAATATTACTATGGACAGGATACCGTGATTTATTCGGTATGCGATCCTACACCGTATTGCGCCCTTGGCTGGATTTACCTCACCATTCTGCCGGTGAACAGTCCGCCTGTTGCCAATGACGATTATGTAAGCGGTGAACAAAATGATCAGATTTCATACAGTGTAGCGTTCAATGACATGGATCCTGAGTCCGATCCGCTCACTTATTCGCTAATCACCGATGTGGAGCACGGAACGTTGGTATTCAACTCCAACGGTTCATTCACATATACACCTGATACAGATTACTACGGAACGGACAGTTTCCAATACGAAGTGTGCGATTACGAACTCTGTGATACCGCAACGGTGTACATTACCATCGACCAATTGATATTCTCTCCCATTGCAATGGATGACGAATATGTGATTAACCAAGGTGAAACACTCACCGCCAACGTGGCAACCAATGATAATATGAACAATGGCGGAGACGGTGTTTATGAATTGGTGACGGAGCCATCCTTTGGTACGTTGACGTTTGTTGTAGACGGTTCATTCACTTATGTACCTAATGCCGGCTTCTTCGGTACAGATGTATTCACCTATAAAGTTTGTAATCAGAACGATTTGTGCGATGAAGCATCGGTGACCATTATCGTGAATGAATTGAATACGGTACCTGTAGCCGTGAATGACTTTTTCACCATTGAGGAAGATGGATTCCTCTTTGCAAGTGTAGCTGAGAACGACAGTGATGTAGATGGTGATATTCTCATTTTTACCATTGAGCAAAACGTCAGCTATGGTACACTTTCCTTCGAAGAAGACGGCACCTTTACCTATACACCGAATCTCAATTTCTTCGGTACCGATCACTTCACCTATTTCGTGTGTGATAATGATGGCAATTGTGATGTGGGAACGGTGACCATCGTAGTAACTCCGGTGAACGATGCGCCCGTTGCAGAAGATGACGAGTACACCACCATGGAAAACACGCAGCTCACCGGATTTGTGGGCAACAACGATTATGATGTGGATGATATCGTGTTGACCTATCAACTCATTACTTCTACCACCTTTGGTGATTTAGTATTCAATGCCGATGGTACCTTCCTTTATACTCCGGATTTTGCATTCATAGGTTTTGATTCGTTTACTTATTATGCTTGCGATGATGAAGGCTTGTGCGATGCTGCAACCGTAACCATAGAGGTATTGCAAGGTCCACCATTGGAAGTGGTGGTGAACATTGACCAATACACTGTAAATGAAGACGAAGTGTTATACGGCAATGTGAGCCTCAATGACCAGAATACCGATGGATTCATTTATTCAGTAGTTCAAGGTCCTTCTCATGGTGTGGTTGAGATGAACAGCGATGGTTCATTCGTTTATACACCGAATCAGGATTACAACGGTTTTGATGAGTTCGTTTATCAGGCATGTAGTCTCATTGGTGTGTGCTATGAGGCAACCGTGAACATCATCATTGTTCCGATGCCGGATGACGACTTGCACATTCCACTTGGTTTCTCTCCAAACAACGATGGTGTGAATGACAAGTTTGTAATTGAGAACATTGAGTCCTACCCGAATAACAAGATGACCATCTTCAACCGTTGGGGCAACATCGTGTATGAAAAATCACCCTACACTGCAGAGAATGCATGGGATGGAACCACCGACAGCGGAGCGGTAAGTTTTGGTGATATGGTTCCTGAGGGTACTTATTTCTATGTGTTGGAAACCGGACCTTCAGTTCTCAATGAGGGTAAATCCGAGAAGATAACAGGCTACATCGTAGTGAAATATGAAAGTAAATAATCGCATCAATAACCAATCTAGAATCCTCTGATATGAAAAAGAATATATTCCAATGGTGTTTAATTGCGATGGTAGGTTGTATGCCTGCTTTCAATGCGGTTGCCCAGTTCGATCCGATGTTCACTCAGTACATGTTCAACGAGTTGTTCATCAATCCTGCATATGCGGGTTCTCGTGAGTGCATGTCCGTTACAGGCCTGGTGCGCGAGCAGTGGGTCGGTATAGAGGGAGCGCCTTCCACGCAAACATTGAGCCTTCATGCTCCGGTCTTCCATCAGAAAATGGGTATTGGGTTGTCCATGATCAATGAAGGCATTGGTGTGAGCAAGCGCACAGGTGTGAACCTCAACGCTGCCTATCGCATTAAGATGGAAAAAGGATGGTTGTCATTCGGTCTCAATGGCGGTGTGGTGAGCCTCAACGAGGACTTGATGAAGCTCAATCTCACGACTGACAACATGTTCATGGTAAATGCCAAGCGACTTGCAGCACCGAATGTTGGTTTTGGTGTTTACTATAACGCACCAAAGTGGTATGTGGGACTTTCCATTCCACGCATGATTAGAAATCACATCTCTACCAAGTCAGGAAGTGCCGAAGTGGAAAACACCTTCTCACCTGAGGAGTTCCATTACTACCTCACGGGAGGTTCCGTACACAAGCTCAACCACTCCATCACCTTGCGCCCGAATGTGATGGTGAAAGCAGTAAGTGGTGCACCCGTTGAAGTGGACATCAGTGCAAACTTGTTGTTCAATGATTTCATTTGGGCCGGTCTTGCTTATAGAACCAATGATGCTGCTTCCGTGTTTATCGGGGCATACCTCACACAGCAACTGCGTTTTGGCTATGCCTATGATTATACATTGAGCGGCTTGCAAGACTTCAACTCGGGCTCACATGAGTTGATGCTCGGCTACGATTTCAACTACGATAAATCAAAGGTGTCTACACCTCGTCACTTCTAAACTTTTTATACGCATTAGAGCATGAAAAAATATTTCTTACTGATACTGATTCTCGGAAGCGCGTGTCTGCAGGCGGATGCGCAGATGAAAGCCGGAAATAAGAAGTTTGATAAGATGGCCTATGCAGCGGCCATCACGCGCTATGAGCGTGCAGTGAAGAAGAATGAAGAGAGTGTGGATGCTTGGACACGCCTTGCCGATTGCTATCGCCTACTGGGTGATTATGTGAATGCAGAGCAGGCGTATGCACGCGTGGTAAACGGTCCCGTTCAACCGGAGGTATATCTCTACTATGCACAAGCATTGATGCAGAATGAAAAATACGGTGAGGCCAAATCGTGGTTGGAGAAATACCGCACTGCCAACCCGAGCGACTCGCGTGCTGCGAACTTGATAGCCGGTATTGAGCAATTGCCTCAATACAAATCCATGGAAGGTGTTTACAAAGTGGCCAAAGCGAATGTAAACACAAGTGCTTCTGAAATTGCTCCTGTTATTTACAACGGTGGTATCGTATATGCCTCCAACAAAGCGGTGAGCGGATGGGTGAAACGCACACATGCTTGGATCGCTAAGCCATTCTATCAATTGTATTTCGCAAAAGGTACTGAAGGCAACTTGCAATCACCTAAAGCGTTTGCCGAAGAAGTGGGCACCAAATTGCACGATGGACCTGTGACATTCAGCAAAGCCGGTACACAGATGTACTTCACACGCAACAACGTGGAGGACGACAAAGTGCAGAAGGATGCAAACGGTGTAGTGCGTCTCAAAATTTTCCACAGCAACTTTGCCGATGGTAATTGGGGTATTGAAGTGCCATTCCCATATAACAGCAATGATTACTCATGTGCACATCCATCGTTGAGTGCAGATGGTAAGACACTTTATTTCTCCAGCGATATGCCGGGAGGACAGGGTGGAATGGACATTTGGAAATGCGAGTGGACCGGTACATCATGGGGCGCTCCTGTTAATCTTGGTCCGGATGTAAATACCAAAGGGCATGAAGTATTTCCATTCATTGCATCAGATGGTGTGTTGTATTACTCATCCGATGGCTTGGCCGGCTTGGGCGGTTTGGATATCTACAGTATGGATGTGGCCAAAGGTGGTAAACCTCAAAACCTTGGTTTGCCCATGAACAGTGCTGCCGATGATTTTGGTATCACCATGAATGCCACCGGTGACAACGGTTATTTCACAAGCAATAGAAAGAACTCATACGACAACGATGATATTTACTTCTTCACCAAGAAGTGCGTTACAGTGGAAGTAACCGTGAAAGATGAATCATCACAAGAGCCCCTTCCGAATGCGACCGTGGTGATTTATGAAAATGGAAATGAACTTCAAACATTGGAAACAGATTCTGCAGCCAAGTTCACAGCATGCCTCAATCCATTGCGCAACTATGACTTCGTGGTACAACGCGATAATTATACGGAGACCAAGGCCAGTCTTACTAACTCGGAGTTGGCCGCTGCAAGTGCTGCGGGCTCCAAACAAATGGAAGTGGTATTGAAGAAAAACATTGCCCATGTTACCGGTCGTGTATTCAACTCTGATAACAAAGAAGCAAAAGCCAATGTGCCAGTGCGTTTGATCAACCGCACAACCAAAGAAGAGATGGTGGCCAATACCGATGACAACGGATATTTCAAGTTTGACAACATTGCTTTGGATTGTGATTATGAAGTACGCACCTCATTCAATGATTGCGGTGAAGCCAAAGAGAAATTGTCTACGCACAAAATCAGCGGAGTGAAGGAGTTCAACATACCACTTGCATTGCTCTGTAAAGGTGCTATCATCGAAATAGAAAACATCTACTACGATTACAACTCCGCAGAGATTCGTGAAGATGCTGCTTTGGAATTGGACAAAGTGGTAGCGCTGATGAACGAATACCCCAACATGAAAATAGAGATTCGTTCCCACACGGACTCACGTGGTAAAGACAGTTACAATTTGACCCTTTCTGATAAACGTGCAAAAGCTGCGGTGGCTTATATCATCTCCAAAGGAATTGATGCAAGACGCGTAGTGGGCAAGGGATATGGTGAAACACAATTGCTCAACCATTGCAAGAACAATGTGGAATGTTCAGAAGAAGAGCATGCTGTAAACCGTAGAACAGAATTCAAAATCTTGGAGATGTAATGCTCCGGAAATCGTTGCGAATAAAAAACCCGTGGTTATCTGTCCACGGGTTTTTTTATTGATGCAAATGGAATGCACTAATCACATGTATTGCCGTAAGCACCGATGAGCTGTAGCAAGTCTTGTACACCTACTACGCCATCCAGGTTGAGGTCTTCAGGACACGTGGAAGGGAAGATGCAAGAGCCGTCATCTTGTGTGGCATTGGGATTATAGTTAGAGGCATTGGGATAGGTACAGCCAAGTACACCATTGCAATTGGTTGCATACACATTGCTGCAAATCGCTTGCGCATTGGTGTCTGTGGTATGTGAGCTCATGCAAAAGCCACACATGATGCGCTTCATAAAACAACTGGCGAGCTTTACAAGGTTTGGGACTGGATAGCTGCAATGGTTGGGCAGTATCTGCGGGACGGTGTTGAGCTCCGAGCAATGACCGTTGCTGATGCTGTAGTTGTGTATCGCTTGTGAACCAAATACCCCGAGATAGCCGTTGCACAGGCATGCAAGTACATTGCCATATCCATATGGAACGGTGCAATCATTGCTATCATGAAAAGAGATGATGGGAACATCAGGATTGTCGTTGAGATGACTTGTATTCACCACGGCTCCACAATGGTTAATGACACCTTTAATGTCGTAGGTATTCGTCAACTCATTTCCTGATGCATCCAGTCCACCGAGTTGTGTGCTGAGTCCTTCAGGAACCCAACTGTCAGCTTCTTCTTGACTCCATGTAGCGCAGAGCAATGCCGTAATGGAGCCTGCACTTTCACCACCTGCAAATATCCAATTGGTATCAATGCCCCAGTTGTCGCTTTGACTAACCGCAAAGCGCAATGCTGCGCGGGCATCCTGCACTGCGCTGTAGATGGCGCGTTTCAGATTGTTGCCGGAGCAATTGATGCAAAGGACATTGTCACAGTTCCAACCCAAACGATAAGTGATGGTAGCGGCCACAAATCCTCTTCGTGCAAACTCCATGCACTCATAAGCGACTTCGTTTTTGTTTCCTCCTGCAAATCCTCCACCGTGTATCATCAATACAAAAGGCCGTTGAGAAAGAGCATCAACTTCAGGATGGGGATAATACACATCCATCAATAAGTTCACCGGTTGATTGGTGAAATAGTTGGTAGCTATACCGAATTGGATGTTTTGTTGTATCACAATTTGCGAACTATCAAACAGTGCCACTTCACCATAACGCCCATCGATGCATTGCTGGCCGTGGGTGATGTTGTAAAAGCAACAGAGTAGGATGGCAATTGCAAGTCTTAACATAGATAGAGGAGTTTTGTTTTTCAAGTCAAACAAAGCTAAGTGATTATAATAAAAGAAAAAGCCCACTATTCAGCGGGCTCTTTCAATTCATCGTATAAAGAAGTCTTATTGCATCCCAGGTCTGCACACACAGCCTCCTTCAGTGAAGCTGTTGGTGCCTTCGTGCCATTTGAATGCTTGATTGTATTTCGGGCTTTCCCAATAGAATTTTCCGCGCGGTTTGGGATGGTTACCGATTTCATTCATGGTTTCGGTATCATACAAACGTCCGTTGATCATGGTGTACACAATTGTATTGGAGTTGTAGATGTCTTCCAGCGGATTCTTCTGCATCACGATAAGGTCAGCGAGTTTGCCCACTTCCAATGAACCGATATCCTTGGATAAGCCCAAGTATTCCGCTCCATTGATGGTTGCAGCTTTGAGTGCTTCATGATTGCTCATGCCGCCCTGTGCAAGGCTCCACAACTCCCAGTGTGCGCCCAACCCCTGTAATTGACCATGTGCACCTAAGTTGATTTTTACTCCGGCATCACTAAGCGCTTTACAAGTTTTGGAAACGAGAATGTGTCCGTTCTCATACTCCTCATCCGGAGCCATGGTACGGTGGCGTGAGCGTGCATCAATCACAGAGCGCGGTGTATACTTCAGTAGTTTTTCATTCGCCCACACATCGGTCTTTTGATACCAGTACACTTCGCTGTTAAGGGCGCCATAGGTAACGATGAGCGTTGGCGTATAACCCGTATTGCTGTTGCTCCACAACTGCTCAATGTCTTTGTAAACCGGGGCAACGGGAATGTTGTGTTCAATGCCCGTATGTCCATCCATTATCATTGTCATGTTGTGATAGAACGTAGAGCCACCTTCAGGAACCACCAAGATGCCTTGTTCCCTGGCTGCTTGAATCACTTGCTGACGTTGATCTCTGCGGGGTTGGTTGTAACTCTTCACGGAGCGCGCACCAAATGCTTTTGTTCTTCGGATAGCCGATCGCGCATCATCCAAGCTGTTGATGACTGCTTTGAAATCGCCATCTGCACCATAGAGAATAAAACCGGTACTGTACAAACGTGGGCCAACAGTAGCTCCGGATTTTTGCAATTCACTCATCGCAAAAACAGTTTCGCTGTTAGCCGAAGGATCGTGTGATGTAGTGACACCAAAGGCGAGGTTCGCATAGGAAGCCCAGTGCTTCTGCGTGCTGAGCCCGACTCTGAATGCATTGATGTGGGCATGCACATCCACCATGCCCGGCATGATGGTATGCCCTGTCATATCATACACTTTTGCATCGCCTGGAATTGTCACCTCTTCTTTCTTACCAATTTTCTCAATGCGGTTTTCATGAATCACGATGCTTCCATTTTCAATCACTTCATCGCCTTTCATCGTGATGAGACGCACATTGGTGAAGGCAATTCTTCCCGTTGGCTTATCGGTGGGAACAACCAGATGGATGCGAATGCCGCTTGTATCAGGTGCTGCAATGGTGTCAGGAGAACCTTCTAGGAAGGTAAAACGCTTGGATACTTCTGCGCTAAAATATTCATCACCCAATGTCCAGAACACTTTCTTGCTATCAGCCGACCAATGCAAGTTGATACCTGCATCATGTGAAAGGCGCGCCACAGGATAGGCTTTCGTTTGTATATCCAGCTCAATGGTTTGTCCTGTTTTTGGAAGTGGCGCGAGGTACACTTTGTGCAAGTGAATGAATGCCACCCATTCGTTGTCCGGACTTGGAACCAGACGGTTTGCGTATTTTGATTTGATATGGGTCTGTTCTGCTTGACCATTTAAGTCAACGCTCTTGAGTTCTTTGGTCAAACTTCCGAAGAAGGTACCGCCTGTTTGGAAGTAGATACGCTTGCCATCGTTGCTGAATTGGGGGAAAGCACCGCTGCCTGTTACAAGCGTCATCTCACCACCCGT
>DATCJY010000043.1:0-72086 GCA_036562565.1 Flavobacteriales bacterium
AATTAATTCTTATTGAAAATCTTATTGCCGAAGATAAGACTAAGGACAAGAAGAATAAGAAAGATGTAAAAAATGACTTTAGCGATTCCGGCTGCATTCTCTGCAATTCCACCGAAACCAAAGATTGCTGCAATAATGGCAATCACCAAAAAGATAGCGGCCCAACGTAACATAGTATTAGAATTTAAATGTTTATGAAACAAGGGTAACGCTTTCTTTTGGAAAGAGCATTACATAGATGCAAATAATATAATCAATCGCGATTATTATAATAAATGGCCTAATGCGTTCTTTTTCACGCTTAAATAACCGTCATTCTGAGGATTTGCGGGGATTATAACAGGAATTCTATTTATCACTTCAATTCCCGAGTTTTCAAATGCCTGCAACTTATCTGGGTTGTTGGTCAGCAAATTGATAGAGGTGACTTTGAAATAGCGAAGAATGGCAAGTGCATCTTCGTAGGTGCGTTGATCGGTATGGAAGCCAAGGGCGTGATTGGACTGGATGGTATCCATTCCTTGGTCTTGTAAATGATAGGCTTTGAGTTTATTTACCAAGCCGATATTCCTACCTTCTTGGCGCAGATAGATGAGCAGGCCGCCATTTTCTTCTATGTACTTAAGGCTGGCCTTCAATTGTTCGCCACAATCACACTTCAGCGAACCGAATACATCACCGGTCATACACTCGGAGTGGATACGAACATTGGCAACAGAACCAATGTCTTTCAAATTTTCCAAAACAATATGAGGGAGATGTTCGATACCACTGTCGAAAGCAAGGATGCGAAATGGACCGTACACCGTGGGCAGATTAGACGATGCCAATGGTGTCAGTATTCTGGAGTCTGTAGTGTTCATTCAAAAAAGTACAGGGCAAAATTATTACGCTAATCCTATATCGAATCAACCTTTATAAAAAGTAAGCAAATTAGAATGCCTTATTAAAGACTATTTAACCACATCGGTCTTTGTTCCAGTATTTTAGTGTACACCTCACAATCTTCTGTGTGTGCACCTTTGAGATACCCGATGCTCATTAAAAATTCGTTGACGATTTCACCTCCTGTAAACTTGAAAGTCTTCTTGAAAAGTTTTACCCATTCCTCCTTGCTGCGCGGGTGATGTGCGTTTAACCAATTCTCAAAGCTGCCATACTCTTCCTGAATCCTAAGAACTTTCCTAGCATTCTCTATAGCCGCATTGATCTTCAATCGATTGCGAATAATTCCACTATCATTCAAGAGGCGTTCAATATCGACTTCGGTATATGCCGCTATGGTCGCAATGTCAAAATTGGAATATGCTAAGCGAAAGGCATTTTGCTTTTTCAGGATTGTTTCCCAGCTCAAACCTGCCTGATTAATTTCCAAGATGAGCCGACCGAACAATTCATTGTCGTTGTGAATGGGAAAGCCGTAGTGATTATCGTGATACTCCCGGTGTAAATCACGGTTAGGACCGGGATTCATGTTTTGGATGGCTTTGCAATAAGACATCTGCAGACGATAGAAGACAGGTGGGAGGCGGTTGGAAAATTGGTTAGAGGACACTCATTTCAACTTCCATACGGAAATAGTTGAAGGAACTGTCCACCGGAATAATGTCATAATTGATTTTACCATCAATCTTCTTGGCTACCGTAAGCAATCCCAAACCTGCACCGCCTTTTGCGCTGAACTCATCATTGCACAAAGTCTCGATATAGAGTCTGCGCAGTGCAGTGGCGTCCATTTCGTTTAACTCGTCAATTCTTTGAACCAACGCTTGGGTATCAACATTCAAAACAAGGTTACCGGCCACCAGTCTGTATGAATTTTTTCCTCTTGAAATGACAACAAATGCATGCATCTGATCATTTCTGTCCCGAGCAGCATGCAGGGAGATGTTTTGAAGAATTTCAATGAAAAGACTGCAGAAGCGCTTCATTGTTTGGCGCTTGTCACCAATCTCCAGTATCAGGCTTTCCGTTAGCTTAATAGCGCTCTCAATCTTAGAAGGGTTGAAGTTTCCGAAATGAGTAAATAGCAACAAATCCTCACTTTCAGGCGTGACAATTCTACCAATGGCCTCATGGTAAAGGGCCTTAATTTCAACTAGTTGCTGGTCTTTTATTATCGTCATTCCTACTGGAGGTGGTTGAAACTTCTTAATGGGTAATGCGCTCATCTATTAACGTAAAAAGCCGGTTATTCCGACAAAAATACAAAAACTATAGACGAGCGCGCAAAATTAACAGATAAAATTTGACGCAAAATACATCTTCTATCTGACTTTTTAACCCGGAAAAAGGGGAGTTTATAAACAATTTCACTCAATTTTTTAAAAATAAAAGAGGGTCAACAGTCTCGCAATGAAGCAAATGACCGTGACCCTCAGGCTTAGTACTATGCACTTTTTGGTTAATAACCAATATATAAATTTTTGGTAAAACAGTTCATATGCACAGAGTTATGCATTGTTCAGCATTCTAAAAGTGTTGCGCGGAATGATATACTCACCGCTCACCGGATTCTGTATCATGCGGTAGAACTCAGCACACAAATAATTGATTCTCCGTTGAAACGGTCTACCGCTCAAGTAGCTATCCCATGCTTCCATCGCCAGTTTTTTGGTAACATCCCACGCATAATTGTTATAACCGGCCGGACGTGAAAAGCTGTCGATATACTTTTTCACTTCTGAAAGGGTAGTGAGTGTGTTCATCTTCTTGCGATTTTTAATTAACACCGCAAAGAATCCCCCCGTCATTGTAACCAATTTACAATGAGAAAATTTTTTTTGATTGTTCGATAGGGGTGAAGAAGTTGCTCAGTCGTTGCTATTTAGCACCGCATTATAGATGTCATCAAATGCCTGAGCAATGCTGGGTATACTGAATTGTTTTTCGGCATAGTCGCGCAATGCTTCCCTTGGTGCATCCTGAAATTGATGTGTATACTGTAGAATGGCCGATTCAAGGGCGTTGCTATCATTTGGGGCAATCAGAATACCGCGAGTTTCATTGATGTGTTCTGCAATACCACCTACGTGGGTAGATATAATGTGCATTCCAGATGCCAAGGCTTCTACGATGACGCAAGGAAGGTTCTCATAATTGCTAAACATCAAAAGGCAATGGCTTTCCTTCATCAATTCAGCAATGCCTGACCAGCTTTTTTCTCCAAAGAATGTGATGGAAGAACTCGGTATGTTCAGCTCCTCGATAAGTTGTTGATAAGGTTTCCACGAGCCATCGCCTCCGATAGAGAGGTGAAGGGAAGCATCCTTTTCAGTGACCTTCTTCCACACTTTGAGTATACCACTGATGTTCTTCTGTTTATCGTCCAGACTGCTCACATGTAAAAAGCGGGTTGGCCTAAGCGGTTTCGGATGCATTCCGAAAAGAGAGGTATCCACCACATTTGGTACTACGCGATATTTCCCTTTTATTCCAAGTGCCTTCATATTACCTGCCAGATTCTCGGTAACGGGGCAAATCACGGCAGCGCGCGAAGCAAACAAACGACATAACAATTGAAGTGACCACGAAGCTTTTCCTCTTGCTTGTTGATCAAACCCTGTCCAATGTTCAGTGATGATATAAGGTAGCTTGTATTTGCGGTTTAACAGGTACGGTTGCCAGCCATCCTTCCATAGCACATTGTGATGTACCAAATCAAATCGAAGATGCCTCCCTTCCAACAAGTGTTTCACGCCTTTTTGAAATGCGCGCATTTTGCGAAGGGGGTTCCACCAACGGTTGGGTTTGAAATAAACTCTGGTAATCTCAATACCGTTCTCTTTGGAATTTTCGAGGAGAAATGTCTCCTTTAAATCAGCCTGTGCAGTTACATAGAGCACATGCACATCATTTTTTAGCATGACAGCTTCGGCATGTCGTTGCACAAAATTGCCCAGACTTCCATTGGATTTACTTGGAAACCAACTACTCGTAAAAAGAATCTTTTTCCTGTGTGTGTGCACGTCCATCGCTGAATTGGGGCCGCAATCTACAATCTTACGAACAATTTAAAATTCTGCTTGACCTAGTAAGAAATTCTTTGTTTATTTGCACCCGCTTTCTGAAACGGTGGTCGTAGCTCAGCTGGTAGAGCCCCAGATTGTGGTTCTGGTTGTCGTGGGTTCGAGCCCCATCGATCACCCTAAAACTTTAAAAACCGTCCTTGCGAGGACGGTTTTTTTTGTCTTTATTTTTTCAAGCGCTCATCAATTCCATTGACATATAATTCAATCACACTTAATAATTTGGCCGTGTGATCGCCCTTAAACCCTTTCAAATCATCGTAGCTTATTTTCTCATTGTACTGCGTCAGTAGCACTTTTGAAAGTGGCATATAAGACCAATGCCAAGCTTCTTCATTATATCCAGAACGGCCGTTTTGCTTTGAAGTGTAGGTTTGAGCAAAGCCATATTCACCGGCATTTTTTACCAACCAGTTATAGAGTTCTTTTCCTTTTCCGCTTTTAAAATATTCGGGTGAAACACTATTAAAATCTACGTCAGTTCCCCAATGATGTCTGCTGGTTCCAGGCATGGAGCTGTATTGCAAAATGTTTTCCGCTTTCTCCATATCTGAATAATTTTTCAATTTCTCGTCATTCCATTTACGTTCCCAAATTCCCTTTTGATAATTGAAATTGCGCGTGGCGGAAATAATGGAGAGCTGTATACCATCCTTAGCAGCTGCTTCATGCATGCGAACAAAAGCGGTGTATGCTTCCTTTCGCATATAAATTCCATCCTTTGTGGTGAACTTTTTATCAATACGCACAAAGTCAGGATGCTTGGAAGGCTCAAACTGTCCCAACAACTCCTTCTTGGTAAACGATTGGAGAGTGGGAGTTTCGATAGTATCATGTTTTTGATTTACGAGCTCCTGCACGGGTGGCATTTGATGAGATGAGTCTTGGACACTGGAAGACATGCATGCCTGCGTCAGAAGGATTGCAACACATGCCATAAAAAAAGCGCTGACAATACTGCCTGCGCTTTTTATGTTGATTGTGTTATTCTTCATATTAATGAATTCCTTTAGAAGCTAAATATCGCTCAGCATCCAATGCTGCCATACAACCGGTACCAGCGGCAGTAATTGCTTGGCGATAAACATGGTCTGCCGCGTCACCGGCCACAAATACACCTTCTACATTTGTTTTGGCAGTTCCGGGAACATTGATGATATAACCGGTTTCATCCATTTCTAACCATGGCTTGAAAACATCGGTATTGGGCTTGTGTCCGATAGCCACAAAAAATCCGGTAACGGCAAGTGTTTTCACTTCGTTGGTTTTATTGTTCTTCACCACTACAGCCTCCACTCCGTGTTCACCCAAGATGTCGACAGTTTCAGTGTTCCATAACACCTCGATGTTCTCAGTGTTTTGTACACGGTGTTGCATTGCTTTGGAAGCACGCATTTTATCGCTTCTCACAAGCATATACACTTTGCGGCAAAGTTTGGCCAGATAGGTTGCTTCTTCAGCGGCAGTATCGCCTGCGCCCACAATCACGACATCTTGATTGCGATAGAAGAAGCCATCACACACAGCGCAAGCACTCACGCCTCCACCCAATTCACGCAAGCGCGTTTCATTAGGAAGACCTAGCCATTTGGCACTTGCACCGGTAGCAATGATAACTGCATCCGCTGATAACACATGTTTTCCATTGTCAATTTCCATAATGTGTTTAGGTCCTGTAAAATCCACTTTTGTAACCCAACCACTGCGAATATCTGTTTCGAAGCGAAGTGCCTGAGCTTTTAAATCGCCCATCATTTCAGGTCCTTTTACACCTTTAGGATAGCCCGGGAAATTATCCACCTCGGTGGTATCCATCAACTGACCACCGGGTTGAAGCCCTTCATACATCACCGGCTTCATATCAGCACGTGCTGCATAAATAGCTGCTGTATATCCGGCAGGACCACTACCAATAATGAGGCATTTCACATGCTCTTTTACTTCACTTATCATACTAACTCTTACAGGATTTTTAGGACTGCAAATATATTCTCCACATCCATTGGCTTGATGGTGCCGGCTTGTAACAAGCCTTTAGGTTATAAATTTTTATCAACGAAAAAGGGCTTCCCAAGTGAAGCCCTTTTTCATTTGTATTCAATCAATTATTTTGAAGGACATTCGCCCTTGGTAAATTCAGTTATTCCATGGCATCCCGCTTCGCAGGCATTGCCATACGTTTTGTTGTTACAGCCACAAACCGGATCATATTGCATCGTACACATACAATCAGGGTTGACTTTCTCAACGCATTTGTCAGAGCTCTTGCATGAGAAGAGCATTACCAAAAAGAATAAAGAGGAGTAAGCAGTTAACTTCATATAGTTGTTTTGAATGATTACATCACGTGGTTATTCTCCATCACCCAATGCTTCAATACGTTTGAGCTCTTCATCGATGATTTCCTCAATGGCTTTGCGCTCTGCTTCGCTGAGTTTTTTATCCAACTTAGCCTGACGCTTCATGAAGCGGTACATGTCTTTCTTGTGAATTTCATAAGCAATGAAGACCGTGTATTTGCCTTCTGCATCCAAATATTTTTCTTCGCCAATCTTGCGCAAATCAGCAATGGTAGTATTGGTCACTTCACGAATCAAAGTCTGGAATTTATCATTGATTTCGCTTCCGTTGTTTACCTGGGTTTCAGTAAGATATTGGTCAGTAACAACGCGCATGCGGGTTTCTACTTGTTGAGCCAATTCCTTTTTCGCCATCAAATCAGCTTTTTGCTTGGCGATATTTTCATCCTTGCTATCACCTTTCCCTTTTGCTCGGAAGTAACGAGATGTGCTTTCATACTTGTTGCCACTAAAAGGTTCTTTCACTTTCTCGCCCATTGGACTGGTTGAATTACATGCTATAAAAGCTAGAGCAACGAAAGCAAAAAGGAGGACGGAGTAATTTTTTATCGTTTTCATAAAGATGAATTTTTAATTGAAAAGGCGTGACTAAATATTGTGCCAAACATGCGGCAAACGAGTTACAGAACCTAGAAAAAAAATTGATTTTGAATTAAATTCAAAGTAATAAAGAAAAAGAGAAATTCCTTTCATTGAAAGCATCAATCAAAAGGATTTCTCTTTTTCATCTGGCCTATTTTCTATTGATTATCCTAGGAAAGGATAACGGTAATCTTTTGGTGGAATAAATGTCTCCTTAATTGTACGTGGAGATACCCAACGCAACAAGTTCAAGTAACTACCTGCCTTGTCGTTGGTTCCACTAGCTCTACCGCCTCCAAATGGTTGTTGTCCCACAACAGCTCCAGTTGGCTTATCGTTGATATAGAAGTTACCGGCAGCATTGACCAAAGCTTTGGTAGCTTCTTCTATGGCATAACGGTCTTTGCAAAGAATGGCACCGGTCAAAGCATACTCACTTGTTTCATCTACAAGCTTAAGCACATCTGACCACTCAGCATCTTTATAAACGTAGATGGTCAAAACCGGTCCGAAAATTTCTTCACACATGGTGCGGAATTTAGGGTTGGTAGTGAGCACAACGGTTGGCTCAATGAAATAACCAACACTGTCGTCACAATTGCCACCAATCAAGATTTTGGCATCGCTCTGCGTTTTGATGAAATCGATGTATTCTTTGATTTTATTAAATGATTTCTTGTCAATTACGGCATTGATGAAATTGCCAAAGTCTTCAGGCGAACCCATTTTGAAGGATTGGATATCCTCAATCAAACGCTCTTGCACTTTTGGCCACAGCGATTCCGGAATATATGCACGGCTGGCTGCACTACATTTTTGTCCTTGAAACTCAAATGCTCCACGGCTCAATGCGGTTACCAATTCGTCCACATCAGCAGTGGGGTGAGCCAATACGAAATCTTTACCTCCTGTTTCACCCACGATTCGAGGATAGGATTTATAGATATCGATATTGTTACCGATTTCTTTCCAAATGCCTTTGAATACAGCGGTAGAACCCGTAAAGTGAATACCTGCGAAATCAGGATGTTTAAATACTACATCTCCAATCACAGCGCCATCCACCGGAATTAAATTGATAACACCAGCAGGAAGTCCGGCTTCGCGCAATACCTCCATAATCACATTGGCACTGTAGCATTGTGTGTTAGCGGGTTTCCAAACAACCACGTTCCCCATCATTGCCGCGCTGGTAGGAAGGTTGCCCGCAATTGCCGTGAAGTTGAACGGAGTCAAGGCGAACACAAAACCTTCAAGTGGGCGATACTCCACACGGTTCCATACACCCGGTTGGTTTTGTGGTTGGTCATTGTATATCTGTTGTGCATAAGCCACATTGAAGCGCAAGAAGTCAATCAATTCACAAGCCGAATCGATTTCAGCTTGAAAGGCGTTTTTGCTTTGCCCCAACATGGTAGCAGCATTGATTTTCATGCGGTAAGGACCGGCCAACAAATCGGCAGCTTTCAAGAAGATAGCTGCGCGTTGTTCCCATGGAGTAGATGCCCACTTAGCACGAGCAGCCAAAGCAGCTTCAATGGCTTGCTTCACATGTTCTTTATTACCGAAGCTTTGATATCCCAAGATTTTTTTGTGCTCTTGAGGGGAGGTCATCGGTCTGCGGTCATCAGTATAAACCAATTTATCTCCAATGTAAAGAGGTGTTTCAATAGGTGCTTGGTTGTACATTGCTCGGTAGGTATTGAGCAAGTCTTCTCTGTCTTTTGTACCTACAGCATAACTTCTCACAGGTTCGTTTACCGGAGTCGGTACTTTATAAAATCCGTTGGACATAGCTGATATTTCGTAAATGTTATTGACTGAATTATGAATAATATGAGCGGCTAAGGTAGATAGAAAACCATCAGGGGAGAAACCATTTGAAATCCACCTGACCCATTCTTCAAACTGTAATTACTCGTAAAGATTCACCTTGGCATTGAGCATCGGGAATCTATTTTGATGCCAATAGGGGTAGGGAGGAGTGACCTCACTCGCAGCATCCAATCTTTTCACTTGGTCCAAAGTCAAATTCCAACCTATAGCTCCAAGGTTCTGTTTCAATTGTTCCTCTGTGCGAGCACCGATGATGATGGATGAAATTGTAGGCCGCTGCAACAACCAATTGATAGCAACTTGCGAAACTGTTTTATTGGTTTCTGATGCAATTTCATCCAATACATCTACAATTCTGAAAAGTCGCTCATCCGGCATGACTTCTTCCGGAATAGGGCTGCCTCCTTTGGTAATGCGACTATCCACCGGATGCGTACTATTTCTTCTGAATTTTCCGGAGAGTTTGCCGCTGGACAATGGGCTCCAAACAATCGTTCCAATGTTTTGATCTTTGGCCAATGGCATAAGTTCCCATTCAAAATCGCGGTTGAGCAAGGAATAATAAACCTGATGAGCTACATACTTCGCCCAACCATGGCGCTCTGAAACAGACAACGATTTCATCAAATGCCAACCGGAGAAATTAGAACAAGCGATGAAACGAATTTTACCGGCTTTTATAAGGTCATCCAGAGCATGCAACGTTTCATCCACAGGTGTATTTGCATCAAAGCCATGCAAATGATAGACATCGATGTAATCGGTTTTCAGCCGTTTCAGACTTTCATCACAAAAACGTGTAATCTGTACGCGCGATGAGCCAAAGTCTTTCGGATCATCGGACATCGGAAAAGTTCCCTTGGTGGAGATGATTACTTTCGAACGAAAATCCTTTATCACTTCACCCAGAATTTCTTCTGAAAGCCCGCGGGAATAAACATTAGCCGTATCAAAGAAATTCAATCCCGCATCCAAACAGATGTTGATGAGGCGTTTGGCTTGATTCACGTTAGTATCCCCCCAAGCGCTGAAGAAATCACCTTCACCTCCGAATGTGGCCGTACCAAAAGAAAGTACTGGCACCTTGAGACCTGAGGTCCCTAATTCTCTGTATTCCATCTAAAAAAAAACGATTACTTGAGCAACTCCGCAAAGCGCCTCTTAAACTTCTCTACTTTAGGAACAATAACTAGCTGACAATACGGATTCGCATCGGCATTCAGATTGAAGTAGTTGTTGTGATAATCTTCCGCAGGATAAAAATTCACAAGAGGAGAGACCTCCGTAACAATCGGATTTTCCCAAACACCGCTCTCATTGGCTGCTTTGATAGCCAGTTCAGCAAGGCGCTTTTGATCATCATTGTGATAGAAAATCACAGAGCGATATTGCGTTCCCACATCGCCTCCCTGTCGGTTAAGTGTTGTGGGATCGTGAGTAGCAAACAATACTTCCAACAATTGCGAATAGCTGATTTGTTGAGGGTTGTAAGTTATCTGAACAACTTCTGCATGCCCCGTATTACCGGTACAAACTTCTTTATATGAAGGGTTCTTTACGGTACCTCCACTGTATCCGCTTTGCACGGAGACAACTCCATTGAGACGTTGAAATACCGCCTCTACACACCAAAAACAACCGGCACCGAAAGTGGCCATTTCCAAGGTGTCATTTATTTTATCATTCATTTCTTGCATATAATTCGTATCAATTACAGCCGATTGCACAGGAGTTTTTGCATCTGTGCACGACATGAAAAGCAGGCCGAATAGACAAGCAACACCACCGGCCACAAATGAAAACCATCTACCTGTAGGTTGATATTCCCAATCCCACCAACACCTTATGTCAGAGTGAACGATCTTGATCACGGTAAGAGGTATGTTCGCGTTTGATCAATAGAGATTGAATCACATAGATGACAACGGCACTGATACCGATTACAATCAATGATTTAATGGACTTGCCGAAGTACTGGCGCAAATAGCCCCAATCCAACACATCCCATATTCCAAGAAGTGCCATAATGGTAATAAGGATTACCAGTCCTGAGAGTACGTAAGCAAATAGGTTTCGAGTGTTCATTTATCAAATGTATGTGGGTTAAATTATTTCTGAGATGCTTTCGTACATCCGGCTACTACAAAAACATGTTAATTATATGCGGAAGCGAAGGAATCCGAAGGCCATAGAAAGAGTGGGGTCATTGTTGCGGAAAAATGTAACAAAGTCACGCGAGGACACACCGAATTCATAAGCACCTTTTCCCAATGTGAAATAGATACCCACCGGTATCTTGGTGCTATAGTTACCACCTTGTACAACACCGGCTTGCAAGTGAATGTGTTTGATAGGGCTGAACACCCCACCAAAAGCAATCACAGCCTTATCCAAACTTCCCAGGTCATCAGACAAAGGAGCAATAACATCCACCCCCACGCGCAAGTTTTTGAGATTATTGAATCCAAAACCGGCACGCATGGTGGCGGGAAGTTTGGTCGTTATTGAAGAAGCTCCTTGCCATTCAAGAATTGCATCGCTGCCATTGAGTTTTTCAAATTGCTCTATGAAGTCAATATTATCCATTCCACCATTTTCATACTCAAGTAAATTAATATCCTTCAGTGTATAAACGTTACCATCCCAAGTAATGGAGCCAATATCGGTAACAGCAGCACTGATAATAAATTTCTCACGTAGCACAGCTGTGGCACCTAAGTCGAAACCGAAGCCCATTCCCACCGGCTTCAGCTTATTCGCATCTTTTGGAAATGCAGATGGGTTTGCTTCCGCGATGCTGCCATAATCAATTCCAAACAAAGGACTCAAGGCTCCGAAAACCGTAGTTTGATTGCCATCGGCTACAATCTCCGTCATACCGCGTCCTACCACCAGTTTAAGCCCAAGACCACCGTGTAGCTCCAGGTTTTCGGTACTGAACAGTCGTTTGCCCCAACCCAAGTTATACTCTTGTAGCCAACTGAATCGAAAAACAGTACCGCGAATAAGCTCCGATAAAGTTTGTGCATTTTGCAGAGTGGTAATGCCTTTTACAACGCGCTCTAATACATCGGGATCAATATCACCGATGTTGGGTATGGTATCAAACGTGCCGTTTGGATTGGCAACAATCAACGAGTCGAAATAATCAGAAGAGTATCCAAGCCACATGAGGTCTGCCACTTGTGGACCGAGCTTGGAATAATAGTCCACTCGCTCTTTGGTGCTGAAAGAGAAGGTACCCAGCCTATTGGTTTGGACGGCTATACCGAAAGTAGTTAAATCTAAATCAATGGCGTTCTTGGAATTGGCAAACTCAATGGCCATGTCCTTTTTCTCTGCAAGCGAGAGATTGCGCATTTTATCTCGGTAAAGGTTCTTGCGGATATCCGATTTACTAAGTGCTTCAGAAAAAAACGAAACCCCGGTTTCCATGAACCCGAATGTCACGAAACGTTCGTATTGATTTTTCAAATCGAGATTGGCCGGATTGACACCCAGGGCTTGGTAGTCGGTGGCGAACGGAGTAGATACCCCCATTCCGGTCAGGGTAAAAGCCGAACCTTCTGTCTGGCCATTTGCGGTATGAGTAAAAAAAGAAGTGAGGAGAAGGACACTCAGTGTGCGGATAAGAGTTCTCATCTATTTAAATCATTGGTTTGAGAGGCTAATGTAGGCGAACTCACGCAGACCTCTGCGACAAAATAGTTGTGATGACCAAAACAAAAAAGGCTGTCATACGACAGCCTTTTCATAAATATCATGGTTGATAAATTATGCATTAACTGCATTCATTTTATCAAGAACATCCATAACTTCTTTAACGGCCTTAGCAGATTGGTTCACAAGAGCCATCTCACTTTCATTCAATTGAAGCTCGATAATTTTCTCGATACCGTTTTTACCAAGTACTACAGGCACACCCAAGTAAATGTCTTTCAATCCGTATTGACCGGTCAACCATGCGCAAACAGGGAAGATACGTTTTTGGTCGCGAACAATGGCTTCAACCATTTGAGCTGCAGCAGCACCTGGAGCATACCATGCAGAAGTACCAAGCAAGTTCACGATTTCACCACCACCTGTTTTAGTACGCTCAACGATAGCGTTCAATTTCTCTTCAGAAATCAATTCAGTAACCGGAATACCTCCAACTGTAGTGTAGCGTGGAAGCGGAACCATGGTATCACCGTGGCCACCCATCAATACTGCTTGGATATCTTTTGGAGAGCAGTTCAACGCTTCAGCAAGGAAAGCACGATAACGAGCAGTATCAAGGATACCGGCCATACCGAATACTTTGCTGCTGTCCACTTTAGCTGTGAGGTATGCGCAATAAGTCATTACATCCAACGGGTTGGACACAACGATTATTTTCGCGTTCGGAGAATACTTGATAACGTTCTCAGTAACTGTCTTAACGATACCAGCGTTTGTAGCGATCAAGTCATCACGGCTCATCCCCGGTTTGCGAGGAAGACCACTTGTAATTACTACAACTTCTGAATCAGCAGTTTTGCTGTAATCATCCGTGCTACCAATAGTACGGGTGTCATACAAATTGATAGGAGCGGTTTGCCAGATATCAAGTGCCTTACCTTCAGCGAAGTTGGGCTTAATATCCACCAATACCACCTCATTAGCAATCTCGCGATGCGCTAAAACATCAGCACAGGTAGCTCCTACGTTTCCTGCACCTACAACAGTTACTTTCATTGTATTATTAAACTTTTGAGTGTTTTTAAAATTTCTTTTTGCCTTTTACTGAAGATGCCATCAGATAGTTTTAAAAAGGCGTTCAAAATTAAGTCGCAATTTTAGTTGTATGGCTTGCGTTGTTTTTCACAAATAATGTTCTTTTACACACATTGGCTAAAGAACCCAATTAGGGCATCATCTTTGCCAATTGCGAATAGAACTACAACAATTCGGTTTTACTCATCTATGAAAAATCACATCTTCACCATTTTGTTTGTGACATTGCTATCCACTTTGGCTGTAGCCCAACCCGGCAAAGAACTTCCATCTGGTGTTGCCGGTAAGGATTTTAACGTAACCGATGCGAAGGGCAGGAGACAGGGCCTGTGGATTCAACAATGGAAAAGCACACGAAATCTGCTCTACAAAGGTGAGTATAAAGATGGAGTTCCTGTGGGGGAGTGGCAACGCTTCTACAGCGATGGAAAACTGATGGCAGTTACCAAGCATATTCAGGACACGATACTCATGGAAGTGACCTTTTACCATCCGGATGGCAAAACCAAAATGTCAGAGGGCACTTATCGTCACAAACTCAAAGAAGGCAACTGGAAACTTTGGGATATCAACGGCACGCTACTTTCTGACGAGAATTACCAAGACAGCCTGCTACATGGCAACTGCAAATACTATTCGCCAAATAGCAACCTCTTGAGAGATGAGAACTATGTGAAAGGCGTGAAGGAAGGTCCATTCACCGAATATTTTGACAATGGTAAAATGATGAAACAAGGCACCTATGTAAATGGCAAATTGCATGGTGATTACAAATCGTGGTATGCATCCGGTGCGGTGGATTGTACCGGCAAATACTACTACGGTGTGCCAGATGGTGATTGGTATTGCAATGATTTTGACGGAACCCCGAAAGTTGCTATCCGCTATAACAAAGGCAAGGAAGTCAAGCGCAAATACCAGAACGGGACTTTCAAAGAGTATTATGAGAACGGACAGATTCCGAAAAGTGAATACACCTATGACAATGGCATGAAGAATGGTCCGTTCACCGAATGGTATGACAAAGGATACTACGAGCAAATTCCAGCAAGTGCGGAAGACCGTAAAATCGGTATCGTTTACAGGGAGCGTCTTACCGGAACACAGATAAAAGTTAAAGGCAATTATGTGAACGATAAGCTGGACGGAGAAATCTTTTACTACCGTGAAAACGGAGTGCTGGACAAAGTAGAAGAGTGGAAGAACGGAGAACTTGTTCGCACCCGTCAAGGCATGCGATAATCAACGAACTATCGTCCTGTGTTCTTTGATGAATTTCGTTGGGTCGAGGTAACCGCGGGTGACAGTACTGTAGCCGCCTCCTAAATCCATATTGGGTTGATCGCGCACCTCCAAGTGTAGATGAGCCAGATATATTCCTTCAGCCGTGCCAATGGTACCGATTGTATCACCTTTGTGTACCCATTGTCCTTTGCGAGCAAACATATCATCCATATGCGCATAAAGTGATTCCACCAGCTGCAATGAGTCACCCGAAGGAAAAGGATGAACAATGCGAACCACCTTTCCCCATCCACCATAAAAGTTAATGGATTGCGTTACATAGCCATGCGCCATGGAAAAGATAGGATCGCCTTTATCGGGATTGCCTCCGCCCACACCGTTCCAATCATCGCCCAGGTAATCGTTTTTTCCGAATGGTTGAGCATTGTAATACCCCTTGGCATTCGGCTTGCCAACAGGATAATCGAAGCCGTCAGCAATGTATTGCGGATGATTTTTGAAGAGGAGTAAGAGAGAATCATGATAAGACAGCGAAAGAGATTCGGCAACAGGAGATGGTGGTTGTGCTTGTGTGTCTTCGCTACATGATGATATAAGTATTGATATCAAAAAAAATAAAACAAAAAAATTTAAGCCATTATAATTCCTTATCGAAATATCAATCGTTCTAAAAAACCTGATAAATAAGAATTGTGATGAACGGTATTCTATCTGCATAGGACTGTCTGATTAAATTCGCCAAAACATAAAAGTTGGAAAAACATAGAAATGAAAAAACTTATTTTTATTGCACTCGCGGTGCTATTTATGCAAAGTACTCAGGCTCAAACTTTCCGCTGGCAACAACGAGCTGACTACAAAATGGACATCGACTTTGATCATAACAAGCACCGTTATACCGGAAAACAAACTCTCACATATACCAACAATTCACCTGAGGCATTGACCAAGGTGTTTTACCATTTATATTTCAATGCATTTCAACCGGGAAGTTCTATGGACTACCGTTCCCGCCATATTGAAGATGCTGACCCTCGCGTTGCAGACCGCATATACAACCTCAAAGAAGATGAAATAGGCTATATGCATGTAAAAAGCTTGAAAGTAGATGGCAAGGAAGTCAGTTATTTTGAGAACGAAACGATACTTGAAGTGACTCTTAACAAGCCGATTGCATCAGGCTCCAAAGCCGTTTTTGAAATGGAGTTTGAAGGACAAGTGCCACTACAGATTCGCAGAAGCGGACGCAACAATGCCGAAGGTATCGACTACAGTATGACCCAATGGTATCCTAAAATGTGCCAGTATGATGAAAGAGGATGGCACGCCAATCCTTACATCGGTCGTGAATTCTACGGCATCTGGGGTGACTTTGAAGTGAATCTCACCATTGATGCCAAATACGTTGTAGCTGCTACCGGTATCCTTCAGAACCCTGCCGAGATAGGTCATGGCTATATCGATGAAAGTAAAGTGAAAAGACCGAAAGGCGACAAACTCACTTGGAAATTCAAAGCCTCAAACGTACATGACTTCGCTTGGGCTGCTGACCCTGACTACGTTCATGAAACCATCAAAGTAGACAACAGCAATATCACCTTGCGCTTTTTTTACCAAAAGAATGAACCATATAGTCAAACTTGGAAAGAGATGCAACCACTTGCTGCAAGAGGTTTTGATTACCTCAACAAGAACTTTGGTATGTATCCCTATTCAGAATACAGCATTATCCAAGGTGGAGATGGTGGTATGGAATACCCGATGGCTACATTGATTACGGGAAACAGAAAGCTTCCGAGCCTGGTAGGAGTTACCATCCACGAAGCTGCACACTCTTGGTTCCAAGGGGTACTAGCTTTTGACGAAAGTCATTATTACTGGATGGACGAAGGTTTCACCAGTTTCGCAACCTCGGAAGTTATGGACATGCTCTTCCAAAGTTCAACCTCAGGTGAACCGCACAAAAACGCATACCGTAACTACTACGCCATTGTAAAAGAAGGAAAAGAAGAAGCATTGGACACGCATGCTGACCACTTCATCACCAACGATGCTTATAGCACAGCTGCTTATAGCAAAGGACAGGTTTATCTAGCTCAATTGGAATATGTAGTAGGTACACATGCATTCCGCAGCGCAATGCTTGATTTTTACAATACATGGAAATTCAAACATCCTAATGCGAATGACTTCTTGCGCGTGATGGAAAAACACAGCGGTATGGAGCTCGATTGGTATAACGAGTATTTTGTAAACACTACCAAGACTATTGATTACGCCTTATCAGGCATGGTAACTGAAGGCGATAAAACCCTCTTTCTCCTCAAGCGAAAAGGTTTGATGCCAATGCCTTTGGATGTAGAGGTTGTCTATATGGACAACACCAAACAGATGTTCCACATACCGCTGGACATCATGAGAGGGGAAAAGGCAGCCAACGGATACAAAGGAAAATGGACAGTACTCGAAGATTGGGCATGGGTGAAAGAAACCTACCTTTTGGAAATTCCGGGAGATGTTAAGAACATCAAGAGCGTTGTGATTGATCCGAGTAACCGCTTAGCCGATATCGACCGATCCAATAATGCCATCACCCTAGGTGGCGACATACGTCTTTTCTTCAGTAACGAATAATAAAGCATGCTCAACAAATACATGCGTCTGCACCAAGACGCAACCACAGATTTCATACTGAAACTGCTCGTTTCTATTGCACTGTTGATGCTGCTGGCACCAATGGTATTGGATGTGAAAGGCATTGTACCCATAACCCTGCAGTCATTGATGGTACTCTTCGGAGCCATTGCCTTCGGGTGGAAGACCGGTCTCATTGCCGTGGTGGTTTACATCGCAGCCGGAGCAGCCGGAGTACCCGTATTTGCGGGTTATACCAGTGGAGTGAATGCTGTTTTTGGCCCTTTCGGAGGTTTTTTCTTCGGGTTCCTAGCGGCAGCCATCATTAGCGGATACTTGGCAGAGCTCGAACGGTTTCAGAAAGCCATTCCGGCCATGATGGTGTGGATATTAGGACATGGCATCATTCTACTTTTAGGTGTATTGTGGATGTCGCGTTTCGACCCCGATGGGTGGTATGAAAAACTCAAAATGATGGTTCCCGGAGCGATAGTGAAGAGCTTGATAGGCGCATTGATTATTCAGCTCATCATCAAATTTTACACCCGGGATGGCAAGCGCGCATTTGAAGATTAGAAGCATTTGCTAAAAACCGAATTATATGCATCAAAGAAGGCCTGTTGTGTAACAGGCCTTCTTGTTTTGTAATTCCAACAGGGCACATTGCCCCAACTTAAAGAAGCTTATTCACTACCTAGAGGTGGAAAAAATTTCGCTTCCTATTAACACTTAAAAACGAGTAAACGATTATCTTGCATAGGCTTAAGAAATTTAAGCCCCTTAAAACACCTAAACATGGCTACAACAAGAGAAGAAATCAGACAAGCCATTCACGACTTACTGAATGATGTAATAGAACAAGGATTTCATCATCTCGTGAATCATCCTCAGCAAAGTATTGAGCTCAATGAGATAATCAGTGAGGCCACACAGGAGCTCAACTACCAACTTCTAAAAGTGGATTCGCACGATTTCCCTGAAGATTCGGAAGCCATATATGAGCACTACCAAAACATTTCGCGCGATACACAGCGCAGCAGCTTGCAACTTCTTTCGCGCCTTCAGAAAGTGAGAGAGGTGGCTAACCCGCGTTTGCGCAGGGCTTAGAGACTATTCACCATCTTGCTCACCTGTTTAATATCGTTTTTGAGATATCCCTTGGTATCGTAACGCTTAGCCTCATTCAAGTGCATGACGGCCTCGCGCTTTTTGCGTCTGTTGGCGGCAATCACCGCTAAGTTGAGATAAACAGCCGCCTTGTCATGGTCGAGGCGAAGACCATGGCTAAGCGCCTGTCTGAAATTCTTTTCGCTCTGAGCCAAGCTGCGATTCTGAATTTCAGTTGTACCCAATAGAAAATAGTAATACCCTTTCTGACTCTTCCATAGATGGTTGGGATTGATTTTTTGCAACCATTCATTGGCCTTAGCCATGTTTTGCTGACGCAATTGCCAAAAAGCGAGAATCAGACGGATGCTTCTCCAAGCCAGCAAGCCCAAGATAGCAGTGAGCAAGAGCATACCAATGCCTTGTCCCCAGTATCCGGTGGCAAAAAGATAAACGGTATAGGCCAAAGAAGCTAGGGCCACTAAAATTTTTATGATGCGAGTATCTATAGCTTTCATGATTGCAAAAATGTCCGCCAAAAGCGGGGCCGCAAAGCTAATACATCACCGGGGATAAAGTAGAATTTAAAACGAATGGAGAAGAAGAATTGAATGCAATCAAGTAGATAAATAAAATAGATATTTATAGTCAAAAAAAAAGCCTCAACTTTCGTTGAGGCTTTTGCTTTGCGGTCGGGACGGGACTCGAACCCGCGACCCCATGCGTGACAGGCATGTATTCTAACCAACTGAACTACCCGACCGATTCTCATCGTTACTGTTACAGCGCCTTTGCGTTGTATCGTTCAAAGCGGTGGCAAAAGTAATACTATTTCTCCCCAACGCAAGTGTTTTCAGAAAAAAAAATCACCTTTTTTCTTAATCGTTTGACTACTAACGATAAACACTTCGTTCTTCTTCGTCATTGTACATACTTACATAACTGTTGTATCGGCTTTCGGCCACTTCTCCCTCTTCCAAAGCTCGCAATACTGCACATCCCGGCTCATTCATGTGAAGGCAATTGTGAAACTTACATTCGGGCAACAAGGCAAAGAACTCTTTGAAATGATGATGCAATTCATCTTTAGGGATATCCACTAGACCAAATCCTTTAATACCGGGAGTGTCCACAATATACCCACCGAATGGTAGCTCATGCATTTCAGCAAACGTGGTGGTGTGTTGGCCCTTGTTACTGGATTCACTCACTTCACCTATACGAAGGTTCTTGCCCGGTATGAAATGATTGATCAGTGATGATTTCCCTGTTGCACTGTGGCCGGAAATCAATGTGATATTATCCTTAAGTACGGCCTTTAACTCATCGAGTCCTATGCCGGTGACCAACGATGAGTTGATGCATTGATAACCAATTCGCGAATAGACCTCTTGAAGCTCAGCAAGCTCTTCTAGCTCTTCGTCATTGTATTGGTCCATTTTGTGAAATACAATCGTTACCGGCACATCGTAGGCATCTGCCGTAACGAGGAAGCGGTCAATAAATCCCGGAGTAGTTTGCGGTCGGGTAAGCGTCACTACAAGCAATGCCCTGTCCAAGTTGGCCGCAATGATTTGAGCTTCTTTCGACAGGTTGACGGATTTCCGAATGATATAATTCTTGCGCGGCTCAATCTTATGAATGCTGCCTTCCGTCTCACTTTCCAACTCAAAATGCACGATGTCTCCTGCTGCAACAGGATTGGTAGTGGATCGACCTTCCAACCGAATTTTTCCACGTACTTGACAAGGATAGACTTTGCCATCTTCACCTTTTACATCATACCATTTACCGGTTGACTTGAGTACTAATCCCTTTTGCATGCCTTATTACTTTCTTCGTTTGGATGCCCATGCTGTGTTGTATTCATCCTCCGTCACTACCTCTTTCACACGCACGCGCAAGTACACGGGTGTGTTGCGCGGTACAATGCCTGAAGAGCTACCTTGCTCACCAAATGCAAGGTAGGAGGGAAGATAAATTGTTGCCTCGTCACCTTCGCCCATGAAGCTCAACCCATATTGAAATCCGCCAATCAATTGCCCCGGTTTGCCAAATATGAACTGCATGCTGGTTGTATCATCAAGTTGTTCTCCATTGAAGAGAAATGTATTCCATTCCAAGCTCACCAAGCGCCCGACTTTGATGCTGTCACCATTCAAACGTTTTTCAAATTGAATGAAACAATCACCATGCTTTTCATAGGTATGATGCGGTGTATTCATCAGATATAACTCAATGGCTTCAGGTTCCGAAATCTCTTGGTGTTGAGCCATGCTCATGAGGTAGTTGCGATATGCTTTCTCATCGAAGGTTTTCTGCAAATCCAAGGTCAGTTGTATGGCCTCTTGCGGTGAATAGATGGAAGTATCCGCATATGCAGCGATATATGTATTATCTATTTCCGAAAAAGGCACTATCAATGTGATTTGGTCACCGCATTTCATGGTTGCCAGCTCTGCGGCAACACGCAAGCCTATGGCATCACCCGAGGCAGGTTGTGTCTGTATTGCATGATGATGCAAGGTGAAAGTGTATCCTGTGTCCTGGCCTTCAGCTTTTTTGTAAGCCACCTGCATCACAAAGAAGTCGGCTTCTTTCAAATCCGGCTCGCAATCACCGAATTTGTCCAAGCGCTTGTAGATTCCACTTTCTGTTTTCTCAAAACCCGGATACTTATCACATGAAGTAATAAAGAATACTATGGACAACAGAAGTGAAAACTTCAGCGCAGGATTGTCCAATATATTTTTCAAATGTTGAGTCATGGGACTTGGAATCATTGAATGGCAATTAGGTGAATATCATAAAGGACGGATGCATTAGGCGGAATCTTTCCTGAGTCACCACTGAAGCCAAAGGCCAAGTGAGAAGGGAAGATGAACTTGGCGCGTTCGCCTGTCTTCATGAGTTGAAGGGCTTCGTGCAAACCCGTTTCCACGTTGTCACGGCCAATGCGCACGTATTTGGGCTTATCATCGGTTGTGCGATAAACCACTTTGCCATCCAACAACGAGATGGTGTAGGAGATAAGTGCGATATCATTTTCCTGTGCACGCTCACCGTTGGAGCGTTCGTAAATCCAGTAACGCAGGCCTGTACTAGTAGTTTCCATAGGCCATTTGCGCTCTTCAATGTATTTGTCAATCTCTTTTATTTCCTTCTCATGCATTTTTTTATTGCTCTTTATCAGCTCTTTTTTCATGCGTGCGATATCGACATCGGTCATGTCCTTCTTATCAGAACAGCCGTTACATCCCATGGCACATGCAATGATGAGCGCAAAGAATATTTTGGAAGAAAAAAGTTTAATCATTCAGGATTGAGCAATTTGTTCTTTTATAGCAATACATTGTTGTTTGAAACGCTCGATGGCTTCATGCAAAGGTTTTGGGAAGCTGCCACCGGCTGCATTCATGTGGCCACCACCGTTCCAACCATTGCGAGCAAAGGTGTTCACGTCAAAGCTACCTTTGGAGCGAAAGGAAATTTTCACCTTTTCCGCATCCTCGCGGAAGAAAGCTGAGAGTTTCACTCCTTGAATGCTCAGCGCCTGATTTACGAGGCTTTCGGTATCACCGGATTGCGCATTAAAGCTAAGCAACTCTTCTTGGCTCAATGAAATGATGGCCGTGGCACATTCAGGCAACACCTCAAGCTTTTGGCTCAGCGCATAACCCACAAGGCGCATGCGGTTGAGTGAATTGTTATCATAAATCTCACGGTGAATGCGTGCATGGTCCATTCCTAAAGCAATGAGTTCTCCCGCAATTTCATGTGTTCCTTTGGTCACTGAAGGAAAGCGAAAAGAACCACTATCGGTCATGATACCTGCATAAATACACTCAGCAGCAGCAATGTTGAGACGTGTTTTCCAACCTGCTGCTACCACGGTTTTATAAACCAATTCAGCCGTGCTGCATGCAGATGTATCACTATAAGTTACAGCTGCAAAACCTTCAGGTTGTTGGTGGTGATCTATCAAAACGAATTTTGCGGAGGCATTGCGCAAAGCCGCTTCCATCGAAGCACCTACACGGCTTAAGTTGTTATAGTCGAGTGAAAAGATAAGCTCAGCTTCGGCAATCAAGTTAGCTGCCTGCTCCTGTGCATTTTCAAATATCACAATTTCCGGATAACCTTGCAGAAACTGAAGAAAGTAGGGCACATTGTCCGGTAGAATCACCACCGGTTGCTTGCCCACACTTTTCAATACATGATACATGGCAAGGGCAGAACCAATGGCATCGCCATCAGGTGATTTATGAGAGGTGATGATGATTTTCTCTGATTGATTCACCAACTGAAGGAGTTGTTCTACTTCAGCAGTACTTAATAAATATGACATGGTACAAAATTAGGGAGGCAGAATATACATGCGGGAAATCGCGTTAAACTTGCCCGTCAATTTATAAACACATGAAAAGGTTCTTAATACTGCTCTTGTTATTGCCACTTTACTCAGCCACTGCACACAAATTTTATGTTAGCAAAACCGTGATTGAGTACAATCCGCGCAGTGAAGCCTTTGAAATCATGTGCAAGATTTTTACCGATGATTTGGAGCTGGCCATCGGCAGTACGGATGAAAATCCCATTCGCTTGGGCACATCAAAAGAGCCAGCCAATGCCGATGCACTCATTGAGGAGTATGTGCGCAAGCACTTCAAAATCAAATACAACGATGAACCTGTTCACCTGGCATTTATAGGGAAAGAAGCGGAAGCAGATCTCACATATATTTATTTCGAATTCTACAAACCACAAGAGTACAATACCATAACTGTGGAAAGCACCATCCTATATGAGCACTTCCACGACCAGCAAAACATCGTTGACCTGCGCGCAAATGCTTCTACCAAGACTGTGATATTGACAAAGGACCGACCACGCGAAGTGATTTTCAGGTAAAGGTACCAGCGTTGATAACATCAAAGGCTTATATTCATAGCCCTATTTAAATAAAGAGACCCCCGTTTGTATGAAGGCTCCCACTCATGATATTACTGTCACAAAGAGGGTGTTGCCAATGGTCTTGGCCACATCCATCTTCATGCAGATGTTGGACTCTACGATTCTCAACACTTCGTTGCCAACGATTGCCAAAGCGTTGAATGAATCCCCGCTTGACATGCAGAACGCGATAGTGAGCTATGTATTGACACTGGCTCTGTTCATGCCGGTGAGCGGATTTCTTGCTGACAAATTCGGAACGCGCAGAATTTTCATTTTGTCATTGGTGCTCTTCAGCTTGGGGTCATTGATTTGTTCAATGTCACAAAGCCTCACGCACCTCATCATTGCACGTGTGATCCAAGGATTGGGAGGAAGCATGATGACCCCCGTAGGGAAGCTCTGCCTCATAAAAACATTTCCGAAGGATGAACTGCTCAAGGCATTGAACTATGCCATTGTACCAGCGCTCATTGGTCCTGTGCTCGGGCCGTTGGTGGGGGGCTACATGGTTGATTACCTATCGTGGCATTGGATTTTTCTTATTAATATTCCAATAGGCGTGGCCGGTATCATCTTGAGTTGGAAGTATATGCCCAATTACACGGCAACCAATATCGACTTTGACCTCAAAGGATTTATCATCTTCGCCAGCGGTTCATTGCTCATATCCATGGCTCTGGAGCTGATGGGAAACAGTGTGAAGACAACCCCCATCCTCGGGATTCTTCTTGCAGGCTTCCTGATGATGTACTTGTATTTCAAACACGCCAGAAAAGATGATAATCCACTATTTCCGCTCAATTTGTTTCAAGTAAGAACATTTAGAGTAGGGCTGCTGGGCAATCTTGCCACTCGACTTGGAATCAGTTCTGTGCCATTGTTATTGCCGATGATGATACAGATAGCCTTTGGAAAATCGGCAGTAGTATCCGGTTGGATTGTAGCTCCCATGGCCTTGACAGCGATGTTCGGCAAATCAGCTGTGATTCCGATTTTGAACAAATTCGGTTATCGCAAAACGCTCATGGTAAACACCTTCATCATCGGGCTATTGATATGTACGATGGCTATTCCTACCATTCACAGCTCCATTTATTGGTACCTCCCCATTATTTCAGTCATGGGCTTTTTTAATTCCATTCAGTTTGCCTCCATGAACTCCATATCCATTGCCGATTTGCGACAATACCACACCAGCAGCGGAAACTCATTGGTATCCGTAAACCAGCAGCTGGCAATCGGTTTCGGAGTAGCATTCGGGCTGATAGTATTAAAACTCTTTGAAGGCGACCAAAAGCTCATCCACAACGAAATACACAATGCCTTCCGCTATACCTTCTTAGTCATTGGTGGACTCACGATTATCTCAGGACTTGTATTTAGAAGGCTTCATTTTACAGATGGGGACAATCTGCGCTCGCATGATTGATGCTCAAGAGGTCACTTTTGAGAGAATACACCTTGAAATTAAATCCTTACAAAATCAATTCAATAAAAAATAAAGGATAAAATTTTATCGTGATTTCTTTTTGAAGGACGGGCATAAAAACTCCCAAAAACAAAAATCCCTGTAAGGGAACTTACAGGGCTCTGTTTTTAATCGTTGAGTGCGGAGAGAGAGGGATTCGAACCCCCGGAGCTGTTACACTCAACAGTTTTCAAGACTGCCGCAATCGACCACTCTGCCATCTCTCCGCGGCAAAAGTATTTCATTTTTGAATCGTTCAAAGCGATTTTTTTAATTCTCGAAAAAAAATTTTCTAGTGATTTGAAAACAACCAAATTAAAAATTGATTTTTTTTTGTTTGCCTCCCAAAAATGGTTGTTTTCGGGCGTTTCAGGACATCTTTCGGTTGTGATAATTTGCCATTTCTGGGTACTTCACCACTGAAATGTGCAAAGAAGAGGGGTTATCTTTACCGCAGTAAATCATCCCGGGACATGAAAAACAAATTCCTTCTGATAGCAGCCCTGATTATGTTGAGTTCGCAAGTCTTTGCACTGCGGGCTTACTTTGATTATAAGGTGTTTAACCATCCTGCAGACGGTCCCTATGTGGAGTTCGTTACCTCTTTTGACGGTACAACCTTCATGCTAGCTCCTGCAGATTCCGGACTCTATATGAGCAAAGCGGAACTCATGATTATCATCTCCCAAAATGGCAACATCGTTGATTACAGAAAATTAAACATCAATGGGCCATTGGTGGAGGCCAACGCTCCACAAGATTTCATGTCGCTTGAGCGCTTCCTGTTGCCAAATGGACACTATGATGTGGAACTGGAAATCAAGGACCTCATAAGAGGCGGTGATGCCGAATCATTCCAACAAGAAATTGATATTAAGGTTCCTACCTCAGGCATCCATATTTCCGATATTCAGTTCATCAGTGCTTACCGTAAAACCACGGAAGAAAACGCATTCAGCAAAGCCGGCTATGATTTGATTCCATACGTATCCAATTATTTCCCCACGGAGATGAACACCATCATGTTCTACTCCGAAATCTATGGTACTGATGAAGTATTTGGAAAAGGCGAGCCATTTGTTTACACCATTTGCGTTTTGGATGCGGACTTCAGACAAATAGAAAGCTGCAAGAAAATCAAACGCGAGAAGTCTGCATCTGTAGTTCCGATGATACAGAACGTGAACATTGCAGAGCTACCGACCGGTGAATACAAACTGCGCCTCGAAATACGCAACCGTGAGAATGTGGTGGTCTATGAAAAGGAGCGATCATTTTCTCGCTCAAAAATCAGGACCATGCCTGATAGTGAAATTGTAGTGGACAATGCAACTGTTGCCAATTCATTCGCGGCACAGTACACAGACCGCGATCAACTATACAAATTAATTGAAGCACACATGCCAATAGCCGAAGGATTGGACCGTATCACCATCAACAACCAATTGCGTGAAGCGGACTTGCAAATGCTGCAAAGCTTCTTGTACACCTTTTGGTATAGAAAGGACAAAGTCAATCCGGAAGCCGCCTGGAGAGCCTATGAAAAGCAACTCAAAGAAGTTGATGTAGCATTTGGTAATGGTAAGAAGCCCGGATGGAAAACCGATAGGGGAAGGGTATATCTCCAATACGGTCCCCCGAACACCCGTGCTATACGCCACAATGAGACGAATTATTTCCCATTTGAAATTTGGCATTATTATGAAACCAACAATGGACTTCATGACAGACGTTTTCTGTTCTACAGTACTGACCTGAGCATGGATATGGAACTCTTGCACAGCGATGTACCCAATGAGGTGCAGAATTATCAATGGAAGGAGATGGTTCGCTCAAGGCCGTTGGCACTCGACATGGGAAAGGCCTCCAATCTCAACTCCAATCAGAAAACCGATCCATTCAGCCAAGATGAATTGGAGAATCTATGGTTTACTCCCTACTAGTTTGACTATTTTCGCGCGCCTTGCATAAATAATATTCACCATTTGAAGCCTGTCGCTGTAGTCATACTAAATTGGAACGGAGAGAAATTCCTGAAGCAATTTTTGCCTTCTGTGATTGAGCACAGCAGTGACTTGGCGGATATTTACGTGATTGACAATCATTCGGAAGACAAGTCCATTTCATTCGTAGAGCAAAACTATCCACAGGTGAAAATTATTCGCCTCGATTACAACTATGGTTTTGCAGGAGGCTACAATCGCGGTCTGGTAGGCATTCCCAATGAATATTACATTCTACTGAACTCCGATGTTGAAGTGACACCTAACTGGATCCGTCCGGTTTTGACTTACATGCAATCACAAGAAGGAATGGTAGCTTGCCAACCCAAGATTCTAGATTATCACCGTAAAGAATGGTTTGAATATGCCGGTGCAGCCGGTGGTTATATCGACAAGGATGCATTTGCATTTTGTGCCGGTCGCATCTTTTATCGCTTTGAAAAAGACGAAGGTCAATACACGGAAAACGAAGAAGTATTTTGGGCTTCAGGTGCTGCGATGTTCATCAAGCGCAGTGCTTGGGAAGAGGTTCACGGACTTGATACCGACTTCTTTGCGCACATGGAAGAGATAGACCTTTGCTGGCGCCTGAAGAACAGGGGCTACAAAGTGGGCTCATGTCGCCAGTCTGTGGTGTACCACTATGGAGGCGGAACCTTGGACCGACAAAGCCCCTTCAAGACCTATCTCAACTTCCGCAACAATCTTTATATGATTGTAAAAAACTATCGTTCCGGTGCGTTGTTCCCAAAAGTATTTCGCAGATTGTGCCTGGACGGTATTGCAGGTCTTCGATTTATTCGCGAGGGCAAATTCAAGCATTGTTACTCCGTCATCAAAGCACATTTTAGTTTTTACAAGCATCTTCCTCAATTGCTCAAGAAGCGCAAATCAGACGAACCATATTGCCATACACCCAACCTTGCGGGCATGTACCGCGGCAGCATCATCAAGCATTTCTTCCTTTACAAACGCAAGCATTTGGCAGACCTTAAAAAGGAATTATTTTTGAAATAATAAACCTGAATTCTCTGACCTTCCCTTGATGTAAAATCAGCACCATGGTGGTGCAGAGAATTCCCAATTCCTGCGCAGTCATGGTATATGTCTGGAAGAGGTCCCCGCTTTTGCAATTACTGGTTCCCTTTGTGGTCGGCATTCTGCTGCAAATTCATGTCGGTATTGATTGGCGCTATGCGCTTATGGGAACCATTCTGTTCATCTCCTTGTGGTACTATTATGGATTTGTAGTAAAAATCAAATTCAACAATCGTTGGATACATGGCGTTCTAATCAATGGAACATTAGTGGGATTGGGCGTTCTATTGACCATATCCAAAAATCCGTTGCTGCACGAAAGACACATAAATAATATTCCTCAAGACACATATGATTTAATAGAAGTGCGCATAGCTGAAGCTCCGATACTCAAAAGTAAAAGCTATAAATCCGTAACTGAAATATTGGCAACTTGGAAAGGGAATGAACGACAAAAAGCGACTGGTGAATTACTTCTGTACATCGAGAACGACAGCCTCGCGCAAATCCTTTCCGTAGATGACACCTTGTTGTTGGCTACCAAGATTAGTGAGCTCCATGAAGTACAAAACCCTTTTGAGTTCAACTACCGTCAATACCTCAACAACCATTTTATATATGCCCAAGCATATGTGAGCACGGAGAACTGGGCACTCAAGAGCAAAGCGCACCGCCATTCGTTTACCGGATTTTTTATAACTATTCGGGAAAAAATGTTGGCGCAATTACGCGCCTACGGTGTGGAAGGGCAGGAGTATGCCGTTCTTTCCGCGCTCGTATTGGGTAAAACCTCCGAGATTGATTACCACTTGATGCTTTCTTATGCGAGTGCCGGTGCGATCCACATTCTCGCGGTTTCCGGTTTGCATGTGGGACTCATTTATATGTTGCTATCACCCTTGCTGAAACGATTACCTAAGACCAAACGCTGGTGGTGGATAAAGATTATAGTGCCTTGCGTATTGCTTTGGATGTATGCCGGCATTACCGGTTTCTCGCCATCCGTATTGCGTGCGGCATGTATGTTCTCCATCTTTATTCTATCCGAGAGCCTGGCCAAAAAGAACAACATTTATAATTCAATGAGTGCCTCGGCTCTTGTCTTGCTTTGGTGGAACCCCTATATGATTATGGAAGTCGGCTTTCAACTTTCATATCTCGCAGTGCTTGGAATTGTTGTTTTGCAAGATCCGATATACAAACTAATCTATACCACAAATTTCATTTTGCGCTGGATGTGGAGTTTGACGGCTGTATCCATTTCCGCACAGATTTCTACCTTCTCATTGGGATTGCTCTATTTCCATCAATTCCCAAATCTGTTCCTCATCTCCAACCTCTTTGTCATTCCGCTTTCTACTTTAATATTATATGTATCGCTCGCATTTTATCCGGCACTATTATTTCCACCGCTCGCCAAAATATTGATATGGATAAGCACGAATTTCACATGGCTCATGAATCAATCAATGCTGTTTGTAGATAGCTTACCCTACAGCATTACACAAAACATCTCCATCAGCATTTTAGAATCGTATCTCATTGCCGGCATCAGCATATTTGGCTGTTACTGGCTATTATGGCGAAAGCCCAATGCCATAGCCCCTATGTTGGCATGTACTTGCGTTTTGTGTGTTACACAGGTTTCCGAAAAAGTCCAGATTCTGCGCAACAATGAAATATGCATCCATGCAATTCCGAAACACCAATGCATTACCTACAGCGAAGGAGAAACCGGAACCATCTTCTACACCAACAATTTGGTAGATAAAGAATCGGCAAAGCGCTTTCACCTCAAGAACTATTGGGATCACTTGGGGATAAAAGAGTTTCACTTTGTGAACATGGACAGTCTGTTGCAATACGATGGAAAGAATATCAGCTACCGGTATCCATATCTTGAAATAAATGGCCTCCGGTTCTGTTGGCTGGACTCACTGTCCATACGCACCATGCATGACATCCATGCCGACATCTTTATTTTGGATGAACCAGCCCGTTCCATCTATCTGCAAAACGATGACATCGAACTATTGAAAAACAAGGTGGTGATACTGGGAGAGGGGATAGGGCAGAAGAAGGCAACTTTTATAAGCGAACAATTTCCGGAAAAATCATGCTATCGTTTAAGCTCAGGAGCGTTGATTATTCGTGACAAAACAGTATTTCATTTCTCGGAATTCTATTGATAATTTTACCCTCTGTATGCCACAAGGATTGAAACTCATTGAATGTCCAAGAGATGCCATGCAAGGCATCGCTACCTGGATTCCGACTGAAATGAAAGTCAAATACATCAACCAACTCTTACGTGTTGGTTTTGACACGATTGACTTCGGAAGTTTTGTTTCCCCCAAAGCCATTCCTCAAATGAAGGACACTGCTGAAGTTCTGAGCAAATTGGACATTTCAAGAGCTTCTTCGAAACTGCTGGCCATAGTAGCCAATGTGCGTGGAGCAGAGGATGCCGTTCAGTTTGGCGAAATTCAATACCTCGGTTATCCGTTTTCGATTTCAGAGACATTCCAGTTGCGCAATACCAATTCAACGATTGAGCAATCGCTCTATCGTGTTTCTGAAATTCAGAACATCGCCATCAAGAATGACCGCGAGCTGGTGGTGTACATCTCCATGGGATTTGGCAATCCATATGGAGACAAATGGAGTCCTGAAATTGCAATTGAATGGAGTGAACGATTGTACCGCGAATTGGGTGTCAAGATTTTGGCACTCAGTGATACCATTGGCGTAGCAACACCGGAAATTATTACCGAATTATTTACCAATTTAATTCCTGCCATTCCGGAAGTAGAGTTCGGAGCGCATTTGCACACCACGCCACATACGTATCGTGAAAAAATAGAAGCAGCCTACAACGCAGGTTGCCGCAGATTTGACGGAGCGATTAAAGGATTTGGAGGTTGTCCGATGGCAAAAGACGAGCTCACAGGCAATATGCCAATGGAAAAAATGATTGCCTATTTTGAAGAACAAGAAATAGCAACCAATATTTCAATGAATGAATTGGAAGGAGCTATCGCACTGGCGTCACAAGTGTTTCCTTCTTAATTCAAATTGTGATTGAAATTCTCAAATCCCCAGACATAACGGGTGAGCTGAATGTTCTCAAATTTCTTGATGTTAATGCGAATCTTACATTTGCGAACATTAAAAGTAGGTTTCTTTTTCATAAAACGAGGGTGTTGTTAGGAGTGCTCATGTTTACGGTATGAATTCCCGAAAGTTTCAATACATCCTCAATTAAAATCGCAGCAGACATTAAATAGCTGTAATTCACAAGTGTAGCATCGAATAAAAAATTTAAAACTCACATTGCGACAAACGATGCACACCAATGGTTAAACATTGTTGTGAATACAAAGAACCCCTGTACATCGGGTCTAAAGAAATGTAGGTTTGTGCCATCAATTATTATACAAACAATATGAAAACTCCCCGAATAGCCATCAATGGTTTTGGACGTATAGGCCGCACCCTGACAGGCCTCTTGCTCCGGGATAAACGATTTGACTTGGTCGCAATCAATGACCTAGCAGATGTAAAAACGATGGCTCACCTCTTTAAATATGACTCCATTCATGGGGTGAGGGATGTTCAGGTTGAAACCAAAGCCGATGAACTCATTATCGAAGGCAAGCCAATTCAATTTCTAAATTGCAAAAACCTAGAAGACCTTCCTTGGTCGAAGTTGGATATTGATGTAGTAGTGGAGTGTACCGGTGTGTTCAAAAGCAAAGTGATGCTTGAAAGGCATCTAGCAGCCGGTGCAAAACGCGTACTCTTGAGCGTACCACCTGAAGACGACAGCATAAAAACATTGGTTCTTGGTGTCAATGATCATTTACTCGATGCCGGTGATACCATTATCTCCAATGCATCCTGCACAACCAACAACGCAGCTCCAATGATTCAGCTGCTGGATGAATTGTGCAACATAGAAAGTTGCTACATCACTACTGTACATAGTTATACCGGAGATCAGCGCCTGCACGATGCACCACACAAAGATTTGCGTAGGAGCAGAGCCGCAGGACTTTCCATCATTCCCACCACCACGGGAGCTGCAAAAGCACTCACCAAAGTATTCCCGCATCTCACTGGCAGCATGGGAGGATGTGGCATGCGCGTGCCAGTGCCCAACGGTTCACTCACCGATATTACTTGTACAGTGAAGAATCCTAAATCAGCACAAGTAATAAATGATTATTTCCGTCAAGCATCTGAAGGTCGCTTAGCTGGAATATTGCAATACACCGAAGACCCTATCGTATCGGTAGATGTCATTGACAATCCACATTCGTGCGTGTTTGACGCACAACTTACTTCGGTGATAGGCAACATGGTAAAAGTGGTGGGGTGGTATGACAATGAGTTTGGATATTCCAATCGCCTGCGCGACCTGCTCGCACGCATGACGAATGCCTAAAATTACCGTCAACATTCGGGACAAAGTGTCATATTGAAAACTTAAATCACTACTGTACAACCATTTAAACAGTAGTTAATCCTTTTTTCACGGAATCTTGCGCCCGATTTGGCATATTTGCAGCCCTAAAAAAGAAATCACATCTGTAAAAAGATAAAATGAAGACAGAATTAGAGAAGATTGTTAGCGTTTCCGGAAAGCCGGGTATTTATCAATTAATCAGTGGCGGTAAACAAGCTACTATCGTTGAAAGCCTCGTTGACGGCAAGCGTATTCCTGTATATCCCACTCAGAAAGTGAGTACGCTGAGCGATATCAGCATGTTTACTTTGGAAGATGACATGCCATTGAGAGATATTCTTCTCAATGCAAAGGCTGTATACAAAGGCGGCCCTGCACCAGACCATAAGAGCGACAGTAAAGTTCTTCGTGACGCGATGAAGAAGATTCTTCCTAACTACGATGAATCTCGCGTTTACGATTCTGATATCAGAAAACTATTGCAGTGGTACAACATCCTTCAAGCCAAGGACATGTTGGACATTGCATCAACCGCAGAGCTGGAAGCCGAGTACGAAGCTGCAAGAGCCGAGGCTGAGAAGAAAGCTGCCGAAGAAAAAGCAGCTAAAGAAGAAGCACCAGTAGCCGAAGCAAAACCGAAAAAAGCAGCTGCGAAAAAAGCTACCAAAGCTGCTGCAGCAGAAACCACAGAAGGAGAAGAGCCTGTGAAGAAAGCAGCTCCTAAAAAGGCTGCTGCCAAAAAAGCCGCTACCCGTAAGAAGAAAGAGGAATAATTTTATATTCCATATTATCTAGATATATGAATAGTCACTTTCAAGCGAAGTGGCTATTTTTTTTTTCTATATCACCAAACAACCGGGTAAGTCAACATATTATCACCGCTAACCGCGGATAATATTCACAATGTGCCGGAGTGTGCATGAAGTCTATTAGCTTCGTCCCGACCAATGCCTTCATACAGGCTGGTATCATGCATTAATTAATCAATTTAACGACAACATGAGATTCAATTACATTTTGATTGGGGCAATGTTGGTGGCAGGACTATCATCCTGTAACAACGAACCTCAGAAAAAGCAGGAAGCCCAGGAGGTAAACCACCGCATTGTGGGCGAGGATGGCATGCTCTATCAAAGCGAGCAATTCGCTGACCTTCGCATTTTGCACTATCACATTCCGCAATGGGAAAAGCTGACTCCTAAGCAAAAAGAGCTCGTATATTATTTATACGAAGCTGGTCTTTCCGGTCGTGACATCATGTGGGCCCAGAACAACAAATACAACCTAGCCATTCGTCATGCCCTTGAAAAAATCTATACCGAGTACCAGGGTGACAAAACCACGGAAAACTGGAAAAACCTGGAATTGTATCTCAAACAAATGTGGGCCCACACCGGTATTCACCACCATTACGGAAGCAACAAACTCGTACCGGCATTCACTGAAGAATACCTTGTGCAAGTAGGTAAAGAGGTGGGAGTAGAATTTGACGATGAAATCAAACGCGCCATCTTCGATAAGGACTTCATGGCCATGAAAGTAGCCAGCGATGTAAACCAAGACCTCGTAGTGAACTCGGCCGTGAACTTCTATGAGGGCGTCACCCAAGCGGAGGTAGAAAGATTCTACGGCCTTATGCGCTTGCCAAATGACCGCACACCGCTGGAATATGGCATCAACAGCAAATTGGTAAAAAACGAACAAGGATTGATTGTTGAGCAACCATGGAAGGTGGGAGGACTTTATGGTGAAGCTTTGGAGAAAGTGGTTTACTGGTTGGAAAAAGCAGAGAAAGTGGCCGAAAACGATAAGCAAGCCGCATCTCTTCGCAAATTGATTTCCTATTACAAAACCGGTAACCTCGAAGATTGGAGAGACTTCAACATCAACTGGGTGAATGCAACCGAAGGAGATATCGATTTCATCCAAGGATTTGTAGAGGTGTACAACGACCCACTCGGCATCAAAGGAAGCTATGAAAGCATTGTAGAAATCAAAGATTTCGAAGCATCAGAGCGAATGAAAGTGATGATGGACAATGCCCAATGGTTCGAGGACAACAGTCCAACTTTGAAAGAACACAAGAAAGAAAAAGTAGTAGGTATCACCTATAACATCGTGAACGTAGCCGGAGAAGCCGGTGATGCATCTCCACAAACGCCAATAGGAGTGAACCTGCCGAATGCCAATTGGATTCGCGTACAATATGGAAGCAAAAGCGTGAGCCTAGGCAATATTGAAGATACTTACGACAAAGCCAGCGGTGTGGGTTTGTTGGAAGAATTTGCACATGATGAAGAGGAAATTCGTCTCGCTAAAGAATATGGTTCATTGGCCAGCAAACTACACACAGCAATGCACGAAGTAATTGGCCATGCCAGCGGTAAATTCAACGAAGGTGTTGGCCAGCCGCGCGAAACATTGAAAAACTATGCAAGCACCATCGAAGAAGGACGTGCAGACCTAGTGGCACTTTACTTCATCATGGACGAAAAATTGATTGAACTGGGGTTGATGCCAAGTCTTGAAGTGGGTATGGCCGAGTACGATGCGTATTTGCGCAACGGATTGTTGTTGCAATTGCGCAGAGTAGATGCCGGAAAAGATTTGGAAGAAGCTCACATGCGCAACCGTGCATGGATCAGCAATTGGCTCATTGAACGCGCCAAAGAAGACGGCTCCATTTCGGTGGTTGACCGAGACGGCAAGCGCTATTATGACATCAAAGATTACAAGCAAATGCGCAAGAACATTGGTGATTTGCTGAGAGAAGTTCAGCGCATTACAAGTGAAGGAGATTTTGACGCTGCAGCTGCACTTGCCGATAATTATGGTAAAAAGGTGAACCAAGCACTGCGTCAACAAGTGCTTGACAGAGCTGCGAAATTCAATATCGCGCCTTACAATGCGATGGTGAACCCATTGTTGGAGCCTGTAACAGATGAAAACGGCAATATCATCGATGTGAAAGTGAGCTATCCTGAAAGCTTCACAGAACAGCACTTATACTACGGCCGCAAGTACTCATTCTTGCCCACCAGCTACAAATAAGGATTTTTCAGAACCCTAAAAAAAAGAGGCTGCCAAATGGCAGCCTCTTTTTTGTATTTCATAAATCAGAACCTCTACGTTATCAATGGTCGTGATCGTGATCATGGTCGTGGTCACCGTGGTCGTGACTGCAGCCTTTGGCCACATGCGTACCATCGTCAACATAACCTTCAATCATTGCACCGTCAGCAACAAAAGCCAATTCATATGCAGGCTCTGTAATGGCTGCAATTTCTTCAGGAGATTTTCCTTCTTCTTCAGCATAGTGTTTAAGATCTTCAACAGGAATCACTTCGTTGAAAGCACGGCCCTTTACTACGGCACGAAGTCCCTCACAGCCGCCAACCGGAACAAAGAACTTATGGTCAGTAGTAACACGCAATGTTTGCCCGTTGTCCAATTTCAAGGTCATCCAGCATCCCATACCTGGACAAGTTTTCTCAATAATTCCTTCAATTTGAGTCTCCAACGTATCAGTTCCGCTCACTTTTGAAATCAATTCGGAAACCGGAATCGGATTCTCAATTGTGAATTCGGCACCATAGAATTCTTGAGTTGGCTCCTCAGATGTTTTAGCGTTGTTGTGTGAATGGTCGCAACCGCCCATAAGCATTGCTGCGAAGAGGAAAATAGTGATGTGTTTCATTTGCGTTTCTAGAAAATTTTGAATTGTCGTGCACAAATGTAATCACAGCGACTCATGGCCAAGGAGTTCATATTATGATTAGCATCATAAAGAGTCCCAAACATCCAATCCAAGGTGAGGAGTATGCGATGAAACTCCCTGATGAATGACATGCGTTTTGAACGAGAAAACCATTCACTAACTATATTGTTATTAATTATTTAATCAAGTTCATCTAAAGTAATAAATTAACACAGATGATGACATGCAATCCTTCAGAAAGTGAGAGCAATAAGTCACGTGGAGAATTTAAGGTCGCTGCAAAATCAACGGTCGCATATATGACTGATAATCAAGCAAAGTGCCTGTATTCATCAAATCATAATTTACATTATGTATAGTATAAAGTTGCAAACTTACACTTCAACTAAACCAATCTTACACTTTTAGGTTCAACAAGTTAAGCATTGAAATCAATATTTATAGCGAAGGTCTATGTCTTCTCTATTGTTTAGAATCAGAACCAATTCTTGTGAACCGGCAAATTGAATTTTTTCGAGGTTGATGGAAAATTCTTTCTGGACCAAGGCACGACATGCGTCCTGTTTATCATCATGTTCAATCCACAAGTTCAATTTTGGCGGCAGACTTTTCATATACGCACCTGACGTATGTACGGTGAATTCATGCTCTTCGCACCCGCCACCGTATTCAACCAGCATATTAAGTTGATTGCCAACCACTTCAGCTTTTACTATTTCAAACGGAACGGATTCCGGATTCCAGCGATATTCACGGTTAACATTGATTTCTAACAAATTAAATGCGATTTCCAGTTGCACGGCAAATGGCTCCGGAGTATTTTTCTTTGCTGATTTACAAGCAACTGAAAGCAAAACGATAAAAACATAAAGAAAACAGTTGGCAAGACTTCTCATGGGGTAATAAATCGAATGTGGTAAAAATACCCGAACCCCTCGCTCATCGACAAAAAACAGAATAAAATCTTTTAGAAGCGAATGCCAACCAAAATCACATCGTCTATTTGGGCATCATCACCCTTCCATTGATTAAATCGCTCATGGATAAATCGAGCCTGCTCCTGCATACCGACATGGGCACATTCCTGCAACCAAGATTTCAAACCGGAGCGCTTTAGCTTTTTACCAAAAGCTCCACCGAACTGGTCGGTAATCCCATCAGAAAACATATAAATGGCATCACCTGGCTGAACTTTAAATTCATGAACTGTGAAGACTTTTCGGGCGCCCATATCTCCACCGATGGATTGTCGATCTCCGCGGATTTCCATCCACTCACCTTTGTGATGCAGAATTACCGGGCGGTTGGCACTGGCTACGCGTAATATATTGTTGGTGATATTGAAATCCATCACAGAGATATCCATTCCATCATGAATAGATATTGCATCGCTTTGGGTATGCAACACCTCTTTTAGCTTCATATCCAAAACCGATAGAACATCAGCCGATGACTGAACCTGCGCTAATCCGGCTACGTCTTTCAACAGCGTGCTACCAATGAGCGACATGAACGCACCAGGAACTCCATGTCCAGTACAATCGGCACAAGCCACAACGATATGCTTGGTATAACGCTCCACCCAATAGAAATCACCACTCACGATATCACGCGGCTTGAAGAGCACGAACGCATCCTTGAAATAAGCAGAGAGTTGACTACTGCTGGGCAACATGGCCTGCTGAATATTCTTAGCGTATAAAATGGAGTCGGTAATGTCCTTGTTTTTAATTTCCAGCAACTCTTTTTGTTCTACCACTTCCCGTGTGGCTTCGTCCAATGCTTTTTGAAGTCGTTTTTGATTCTCGATATAAAGGCGCTCTCTTCTTTTGATTACAAAGCGCATCGTGAACAAGGCCATAATGATGCACAGCGCAATGAACCACCATTTTTGCCAATATGGCTTGTCCAGAAAAACCGGTATTTGAAGCTCAGTATATCCGCCATAACCATCTGAATTGTAACACCTCAAATGGAAAACATAATTCCCTGGAGCCAATTTGTTATAAGACACGCTTCGCTGCGAAGTCAGTTGTAACCAGTCATTGTCATACCCTTCGAGGTAGTATTGATACCTCACTCCTGCCGCATTCTTGAGCGATATACCGATGAAGTCAAAACGAATATTGTATTTGCCGTAATTGAGCTTAATGTTATCTGTAGAGCTTGCAATTGTATCATTGATAACGATGGATTCAATGCGCAACACGGGCTCCACTTCGTTGCGGGTATCATTCTCCGGATCATAGCGCAAAACTCCATTGGAGGTACCGAATAAGATGGAACCGCTGCTGGTTTTTATCACTGCATTTTCCATGAAATCCGTATTGAATTGACCGCTGGGATCGAAGACTTCAATTTTGCCATTGAGCAAATTCACCTTAGTGAGAGCCCCCTGATGGCCAATCCACAAATTGTTGCGTTGATCGCAAACGATGCTATAACAATAATCAGAATAGATACCCCGTGATTTATTGATTACATGAAGCGAATCATCGCAGATGCAAATCACACCGAGGCCATCTGTTCCTACCCAAATACGGCCAGAATTGTCCTCGGTAATACAACGAATGACCGATGGCCCGTCACTGAGATTCAGGGGTAAACTTTTTATTTCACCTGACTGCAAATAGGTCATCTGGCTTGTAGTAGTCCCCAGCCAGATGGAACTCTTCATATCTTGATACAACGCTTTCACCGTGTTGACTGAAAGCCCGGATTGAATTGTTATATGCGCTATTAATTTATCGTTCAGGAATTGATACACACCGTAATTAGTCGCAACATATATGATGTTTTTATGAATTAAAATATCATTGACACGGGGCAGTTTAGCTCCCGAAGGCAACAAAATACTGCGCACTTTGGAGGTTTTCGGAAACAGCTTGAAAAGGCCATTTTCAGCCGTTCCCATCCAGGTCACACCATATGAATCCACCACCACGCTGGTGATGATATCCTCCGGCAAACCGATTTTTTTATCAATAATTCCAATTAAATTATCCGGACTTTTATAGCAGATTTTAATTGTCCCTTTTTCACCGTACCATATAGTGTCATTGCGTTCAAAAATGCTATAGATGTTTTGGGGCTCCTCTGTTTTTTCCGAATACAGTGAGAGGTAGCTGTTCTGAATTTTGATGAGCCCCTCTCCCATGGTTCCTATCCAGATATTGCCTTCACGGTCCATGGTACAAGTGCGAATGCTTTGTGCCTGAATGGCTTTGCTACCCACATGTTCTTTTCTTTTGCGGTATGCTCCATCCACTTTGGCATAGAGCTGAATAAGTCCTTTATTGTTACTACCAATCCACAAATCACCATTTGGAGCCGAATACAAATTGTTGATGTAGTAAGAATTAAATTCTTCTCCTTCAAACGCCAATACATTCACTGAATATTCCTGGTCAGCCAACTGGACGATAAATATGCCCAAGTCTTCAGTGCCTACAAGCAACTTGTCATCTTGTGGTAGAATACATGAAACCTTGGAACCGGATACCTCATCTATAAATACATAATCTAGCTGTTTGCCCGAAATGTCAGCAAGTAATAATCCTATATCCGTTCCGAGCCATACGCGATTGAATTTGTCGACATAGAACGAGTAAAGCGTGAACTCCTCCAAGCCTTCGTAATACTGCTGCCATTGGCCTTGTGAATTTCGCTTGAGAAGTCCGTCATTCTGTGTGAGTACCCATAGTTCCTCACCCTGCACAATTATTTGATTAATACGAGAATGCGTGTATTCAGAAAGGCTGAAAGTGTGGAGCTTTTCATTATGAAAATGCGTCAACGCACCATTGTCATGCCCCAACCAAACACCACCTTTTCCGTCTTTTTCGCTGCATGTAATGACGTTGCTGATGAGACCGTTATCGGTGTTGAATTCTTTGAATTTAAAACCGTCATAACTGTATAGCCCCTCTCCTGTTCCTATCAAAAGATTTCCACGAGCATCCTGATTGACAGTGTAAACAAAACGGTTTTTCAACCCATCCTTTTCCGAGTAACGAGTGTACTCATAGGCCTGAGCGCTTCCGATAATCGGTAGGAGTGATATGTAAAGGATGAGTTGTAAAAACCTCATATTATTTTCTCACGGGTTTGGCTGAAATATTTCCTTCATACTTCGGAACTCCGCCAATGGGTACAACGAAGAATGGCAGCAATTCTCCATATTGGTTTCGAATGGAGAACACTACATTGTTGTTGTTCACTACTGTGGTACTGTTTCGGGTAAATTGTATATCAAGCGATTTACCACGCTCTTTGTCCTTGATTTTGTATTCACTGGTGGCCCACATATTATCGCCACTCACTGCAACTTCTTCTCCCAGTGTACTCACTGAACAGATTTTAATATATCCGTCACTATCCCAATCGAAGTTTCGTTGCTGAACAGAAATCACTTTGTCATCGATGTATGGATAAATGTGAGAAGTTTGAAATGGCTCCTTGTGAAGACGAAAAGTATATTCAAAGGTGAATGCGTTTCCACCCTCCACTTCCTTGTTGTTGTTAGGGTCAGTGGACATGAAGTAACGATAAAGGTTACCATCATCTCCTTTAATTCCTTCCGCAATTATTTTAAAAATATAACCACCATATTTTGCTGAGTATTCACCCTCACTGGGGTTGAACGGTCCGAAGGTGTACCAAGCATTGTCATATTCTGATTTGGCGCCAAAAGTCTTGGTGGCCAACAGATTGCCACTTTTATAATTGCCCACGGGATCGGTTCCGGTGGCATCGGGATCACTGATACACCCGGTTCCTCCATAAACAGAGAAACGTGTCATGGTATTGAATACACCGTTGCATTCATCATGCATACCACCACAATCCGGATCAAAAACACGGAAATAAACAGGGTCTTTAAACTCCTTTTTAATTCTGAAAAAGAATATTTGACAGAAGTCATCGTCACCCCATTTGGTATCGGCATCTTTACCGAATGTGACCAGAAAAGGAATGTTTTCGTCTGCTGCGGGAACCGGCTGAGCACCCATTGAGGCGCTCAAAAAACTTGTGATAATGGATAGAATATAATTTCTCAACTGCATCTTACTCCTTCTCATTGTAGACTATTCTAAATTCTACTCTTCTATTCATCGACCTACCATCCACAGTGAAGTTTGAAGCAATTGGTTTAGTATCTCCATAGCTGGCAATAATGAGGCGTTCCTTGTCCACACCTTTGCTGATTAAATAATCCGCAACGGCCTGGGCACGTTTTTGAGACAAACGCTTGTTGTATTCCGAGCTACCGGTATTACATGTATGTGCATTGATTTTAAGTGCGAATCCATCCTCCAACATCATGATTGAAGCGATGTAATCGAGGTTTGCATAAGAGCTTTGACTCACTTCAAAACTGTTGTACTCAAAACGAACATCCTGAAGTTTAGCAAACTCTCTGTTGAGCTTGGCCAGTTCCAACTTAGCTGTTGGTTTACCGATGCTCACAAGCTTTTTGGAGAACTCTTGCAGATCATAAGGTGCAATGTGAGCGTTCTTAAATCCTTTGGCTTTCAATTCACTTAAACGCTCCTCGAGCTGTTGTGGTGATGATGCTGTAAATACGGCATATTTATATCCAGCCTTCTCTCTGAGTTCTGCAACCTCCGTATCGATGGATTTGAAGTGAGCACTTTGTATGGGTATGCGCTGTGCCACTGAATCCAACACGATATGATAAAGTGTAATTTGCTTGCGATTCGCTTGTGCAACAGCATTTGACTCCGGTTGTATATGGGAATCCTTAGCATCTCTAGGTTGTACAGCAACAGTTGGCTCTACAACAGTTTGATTCACCATCTGAGCTGATGAGTGTTGCTGTGTTTTGGTACTACTCTCCTGTGCAACTTCACCAGTTTTCTGTTCTACAACCACTTCCGGTTCTGCTATTGCCATAACGGCATCCACCATGGATTCTTGCACGTCATTGTTCTTCTCAATAGTTGTTTCGTTAATGGTATCCTCCTTAGCTTTAGCAGCCAATGCAGCTAGATGAGCAGCTCGATAGGCCGGTGAGTAATAACCTTTTCTCACCAGTTTCTGGTCATAGTTTTCATCTAAGAATGACTCAGCATAAGAGGTCATAACGCCATACTTCTTGAGCGCAGTGTGCAACGGAATCAAATCCATCCAATTGGATGTACGCTCAATGGCATAGAGATATCCCTTGCTAGTCTTAATCTCTGAAATTTCATTTTCGATGTGCTCAAACACTTGGCTTTCAAACGGAATTGGCTCCACGGATTCCGCTACGACCAACATATAGAAACGCTCTTTGGGAAGAGTATCCAGCTGAGCAATAATACTCTGCTGACGTTTGCTCATATTGATGAGTACCGGGTCCACCTTCGGACGTTGAATCAATGGTTCTATCACAATCTGATTCTCCGGAAGCGTTGTGCAATAGAAGTTTCGGTATACGCAAGCTCTCTGACGCTTGCCATATTTTCCTCTCGGGCCGATAACTTCACAACGCAGTTGATAGTAGCCTTCATTTTCCAGACTATAGACAAAAGACAAACTGTCTGAAACACGCTCATCATTCAACGTCCATCTGATTTCCTGAACATTAAATTCATTGAACATGCTTAGGTCCAATGATGCTTTAAACGTTTTGCCTATATAAACAGTATCCGGGATTGAAATCATTGGATCCGTGATGGCCTTTACTTCCAGCTGTGTTTCGCTGATGGCCGAAAACACCATCTTGGTTGTTGTATCTACCGCACTCAAAACAACGGTATAGATTCCAGGCTCTTTGTAGCAATATTCAATTTCTTCCCCCACCATCGTGGTACCATCACCCAAATCCCATTGATACACAAAAGGAAGCGACTTGTCCAGTTGCTCCATGTTTTCATCCATAAGGTAATAGCACCAGATTATCTCTTCACTCGGTTGGCATTCTCTGTCAACTTCTTCAGTTTTCGTAAAGAAATACACATCATCCAATTCATGGTCGCGGTTACTGCTGAAAAGACCAATGTTAGAACCGGTTTTTTCGAAATAAGCCAGTTCATCAGCAGGTGAATTGATGGTGTTGTTCAATCGGAAAGCTTCTTCATATTCATTGTTCTCCATGAGGAAGCTGCAATAGATGTCCATCCCTTCCGAGTCGTGACGACCATCACTGGTAAAGAACAATGTACCTTCTTCATTCACAAATGGGAAGAACTCGTTTCCTTCTTGGTTGATGTTCGGTCCCAGATTGATAGGCTCACTCCAGCCTTCCGGAGTAAGCACACATTTATATATATCCGAGCCGCCATAACCTCCCGGACGATTGGATGCGAAATACAAAGTGCTGTCGTTATCCGTTAGAAATGGATGTGCAGTACTGTAACGGCTATTTGGGGAATTGTGAATGAACTCACCGGTTTTCACCCACTCGCCATTGACCAACTTGGCAATAAAGATTCCTAGTTTATACTCATCCACCTTGGTGTTTTTGCCGGACTTTTTAATGAGGTTAGCGGTGTAATACATGGTTTGTCCATCAGACGAAACCGTGGCATGTCCTTCATTATAAAAGCCATTCACATCTCCTTTCAAAGGCTCTGCCGGCAAATAACCTCCTTTTCCATCAGCTCGGGAGATGAATAGATCAGTGTAGAACACCTCTATGGAATCTTCATTATAGGTGGTTGTCTTCTTTGTTCTGCTAGAACAAAAGAGAATATCATCCCCCACATAAATTGCCGAGAAGTCGGCTTCCTTCGAATTATAGGGGAAGGGTTGAACGGTATAAATCTGAGCGCTCCATGATGCCGCTTGCAGACAACACAGAACCAACAGCAAGAACCGAACACAACGGTGTATGTCAAGATATAAACACATAGGGCACTGAGGATTTCTACGCTAAGAGTTTACATTTGTTACATATACCCACCAGCCCTTTGATTTCTAACTTCTTTATCATCTTCAAGATTCGCCACCTTATACGCTTTAAATTGTTTATAGAACATCGAACTCTTCCATAGAAGCAAAAGTGAGGCGAATAACTTTGTCACAAACTTTAATGCAGTGACACTTATAAAATCAATTTCCGGAATACGCGGTACCATTGGTGGTCCAGCGGGTGATGGTCTCACACCACTTGATATTGTGAAGTTCACCTCTGCTTTTTGTCAGCTTATTCAAAAGCGAAAAGGCAAGCGAGATATCCTAGTGGTTGTGGGTAGAGATGCCCGCATCTCAGGAGCCATGGTGCAAGGATTGGTCAACAACACCTTGAGTGGCATGGGGGCTCATGTCATCGACCTAGGATTGTCCACAACTCCTACAGTGGAAATTGCTGTTCCATTGGAAAAAGCTGATGCAGGAATCATTCTCACTGCAAGTCATAATCCGAAACAATGGAATGCCTTGAAGTTGCTGAATCACAAAGGCGAATTCATCTCAGCCGAAGATGGTCAGGAAATGCTAGCCATGGCAGATGCAGAAGACTTCAGCTATGCTGATGTTGATCAGCTGGGTACTATTATCAGCAAGGATTACTTGTTCAAGCACATTGAAGAAATATTGAAATTAGAATTGGTTAATAAAGAAGCCATTGAAAAAGCCAATTTTAATATCGCAGTAGATGCGGTGAATTCAACCGGAGGAATCTATGTTCCGGCATTGCTGGAAGCACTCGGAGTGAAACAAATACACAAATTGTATTGCGAACCAAACGGGCATTTCCCTCATAACCCGGAACCGCTTCCTGAGCATTTGACCGACATTTCATCATTGGTGAAAGAAAAAGGTTGCGACTTTGGAATTGTGGTGGATCCGGATGTGGACCGACTGGCTTTCGTAAATGAAGATGGCAGCATGTTCGGTGAGGAGTATACACTTGTGGCCGTGGCCGATTATGTTCTTTCAAAAACACCGGGCAATACCGTGTCCAACCTGTCCTCTACCCGTGCATTGCGCGATGTAACAGAGCAGCACAAAGGCTCCTATACTGCCGCAGCAGTTGGTGAAGTGAATGTGGTCATCAAGATGAAAGAAACCAATGCCGTGATTGGTGGTGAAGGAAACGGTGGCATCATTTATCCTGAAGCCCACTACGGTCGCGATGCATTGGTGGGCATTGCCTTGTTCCTCTCTCATCTTGCGGAGAAGAAAATGAAGATGACGGAGCTCAGAGCTAGCTATCCGGCTTATGTCATTTCAAAAAATAAAATTGAACTAACCCCGGCACATGATGTGGATGCGATTCTAAGAGATGTTCAAGGATTATTTCCCGATGCTGTCATCAACACCATTGACGGTGTGAAGTTTGATTTTCCGGATGGTTGGGTACATTTGCGCAAGAGCAATACCGAGCCGATTGTGCGTGTATATGCAGAACATTCTACTACGGAACAAGCCGATGCACTGGCTCAAAAAGTGATAAATGCGGTAAAACAAATCGTCCATATATAATGGAAGAAGCCGGAATTTAAATCCGGCTTTTTTCATTCATCTATGAATTAACTTTCTGCTTTCATCCTACCATTCAATTGTCACTCATTTTTGTGCGACATGATTCGTTTGACTATGGCTTTCTTCTTAAGCTCCTTACTTTCATCGTGTAATATAGTTGCACTTGTTGGTCGCAAACAGGACAAGAAGTTTGAAAAAAATGGCTTTGTACTTCACACTTTTGATGAGAAAGGTTACAAGCGAAGCGCTTACTACATCAACAACGGCCGGCCAAAAATCATGTTGTTGCATGGTTATGGTGCCAGCGGAATCGGTCAGTATTATCGTTCGGCTTTGGACCTGGCCAAAGATTATGATGTCATTCTTCCTGACTTGCTCTATTGTGGTCGCAGTCATGGTGACAGCAGCGAGTTCAGCTATACGATTGCAGCACAAGTAAAACACATTGAATACCTCGTGGAGAAGCTGAACATTCAAGAACCGATGCTTCTGGTAGGCAACTCTTATGGTGGTATTGTAGCTTCCTATTATGCAGAAAAAAATCCACCGCGTGTATCGAAGTTGGTAGTTTATGACGCTCCAATCAATTGCTACACAGCAACCTATGCCGATAGTCTGGCCAAGAGCATGGGCGTACCATCAGTTAGAGAATTGCTCTCTCCTACCAACGTTTATGAAAACAGAAAGTCACTCGATATCGTATTTCACAAACAACCGTACATTCCTCGCTTTCTGCGCCATCAAATGGTGAAATACGGCAGTTTGGTCACGCGCGACCATCAAGTGAAGTTATTGGAATACCTCATCAGCAAGGAAGAACAGATGAACCAGTATTACTTCAAATGGCAGATGCCGGTTTACCTTGCTTGGGGCGAGTTTGATCAGCTAATCCCGATGAGTACTTGTGAGCAATTAGCCGAACGCTATTCCATTCCAAAAGAGCGAATTAAAATATTTCGCAACGCTGCACATGCCGCCAATGTGGAGTTTCCGAAGGAGTTTTGCGCATACATCCGCTCTCTCATGAACGACTGATAGCTTTCACTTCACGTTTTATTAAGTCGACTAAACGAGCGCCCTTTTCAAGCCAAACCAGAACAGATAAATGATATATTCACAGTGCACCACCGCATCCAGACTAAATGCCGAACAAGTCCATAGAACAGGGTGATACCGAATCGGTTTGATGTGTAAATGAGATAACGCCTTCGGGTAATCATGAAATAGACTTTGCTCCGTCCATCCTTACCTTAGCAACTAACTGAAAAACAACATTTATTAAAACAAAAAAAATCATGAGAGCAAAAATTATTTTATCTGTGCTGGCGCTAAGTTTAGCATTCATCACATCTGCACAAGACCTCAAAGAGAGTGAAGTTCCTGCAGGTTTACTCGAAGCATTTAAGAAAGAACATCCGAATGTTCGTGGTGTTGAGTGGGAACGCGATGGAGCCTACTACAAAGTGGAATTCAAACGCGACTCTCGTGACCAAGAAATTTGGTACGATGACAAAGGACAAATCTTGCGTTCCAAAGAAGATATCACAGTAGCCGAACTACCCGAGGCTGTAGCGGTCTCCATCAAGAAAAATTACCATCAATTCAAAACAGATGATATTGAAAAATGGACAGAAGGTCGCGCCATTACTTATAAAGTAGAATTAAAAAGCAGTGACGGAGACCGCAATGTGATTTTCGATAAGAACGGACAAGTACTCGTGGATGTGATGGATTAAACGATTCAAATAATTAATAATTAATAATCAAAACGCAACTCACTTGAGTTGCGTTTTTTTATTTCGTTCAACCTTGCAATATTTCAAATTTCTAGTGCCAGTTTTGTTCCTTCTTCAATTGCACGTTTGGCATCCAACTCCCCAGCGAACTTGGCACCACCAATCATGTGCAGTGGTTTCCCTTTGTCTTTCAATGCATCATAAACGCTGCGCTCACTTTCCTGTCCTGCGCAAATAAGGATGTGATCCACTTCTAATATCATCTCTTTGTCATCGCGTAGGATATGCAAGCCACGCTCTGAGATTTTATTGTAGGAAACACCGTCCAAATATTTCACACCATATTTTTTGAGTTCTTCTCTGTGAATCCATGCCGTGGTTTTTCCAAGTCTTGCACCCGGCTTGCCTTTCTTGCGCTGCAGGAGATATATCTCCCGCACCGGCTGCTCCTTGGTTTTGTCTTTCATTAATCCTCCGCGATGGTGGTAATCAGTATCGACATTCCATTTCTTCAAAAAGTCAGATGTTGCCTCGGGCTTGGAGCCTTTGAGCAAAAACATCGCTACATCGATACCAATACCTCCTGCACCAATGATGGCTACCCTCTTGCCTACCTGCTTCTTATCGCGAAGCACTTCAGGATATTCCAATACATTCGGAAGTTCAATGCCTTCTAAATCCATCTTGCGAGGAACTACACCCGATGAAATGATGATTTCATCAAAACCGTCTGCATCATCGGGTGTGAAGGTTGTATTCAGCAGAAGCCGCACATCGTGTTTCATCAACATCACATTAAAGTAGCGCAGTGTTTCATTGAATTCCTCTTTGCCGCTTACAACCTTTGCCATGTTGAGCTGACCACCAATGGAGGATGAAGCTTCATACAGTGTTACGTCATGTCCCCGCTGAGCAGCCGTTATGGCAGCCGCTAGTCCGGCAGGTCCAGCTCCTACAATAGCTATTTTCTTTGGAGTAGTTGTTTTGGTGAGTCTCCATTCGGTTTCTCTGCAAGCAAAAGGATTCACCAAACAGCTCGCGACCTTGCGGTTGAATATGTGATCAAGACATGCCTGATTACAGGCAATGCATGTATTAATTTCATTGGTCATGCCGTTCTTCGCTTTGACCATAAAGTATGGATCAGCCAAGAATGGTCGAGCCATAGAAACCATATCGGCACAACCTTCCTGTAGAATACGCTCAGCTACTTCAGGGGTATTGATGCGATTGGTAGTGATAAGTGGGATATTCACTTTGCCCATCAATCGCTTCGTTACCCATGCAAATCCTGCGCGAGGAACCATTTGAGCAATGGTGGGTACGCGCGCTTCATGCCAACCGATTCCGGTATTGATGATGGTTGCTCCTGCTTGCTCAATGCGCCTAGCCAGCATCTCAATCTCATCCCAAGTTTGTCCGTCTTCAATTAAATCTAACATGGACAAGCGATAGATGATGATAAAATCTTTTCCAACCGCTTTGCGAATTCCTTCAACTATTTGAATCGGAAATTGAATACGATTTTCAAATGATCCGCCCCATTTATCGGTTCGTTTATTGGTGCGTGACACAAGGAACTGATTGATTAGATAACCTTCGCTGCCCATGACCTCCACACCATCATAACCTGCTTCTTTAGCCAATTGTGCAGCACGGATAAAGTGTTGAATGGTAAGCCTCACTCCCCAACCCGGCAATGGCCATGGTTTGAAAGGGGCTATAGGAGCTTTGATGCGCGAAGGAGCCACGGCCAAGGGACTATAGGCATAACGACCGGCATGCAGTATTTGCAGACAAATTTTTCCCCCTTCATGATGAACCGCTTCGGTAATTAGGCGGTGATTGTTTACATCTGACTTACTAGTGATGCGCGCACCAAGCGGATTTAATCTGCCGAATAAATCAGGAGCAATACCACCTGTAACAATAAGCCCCACACCACCTTTTGCACGCTCGGCATAAAAAGCTGCCATTTTGGTGAAACCATCGGCATCTTCTTCCAAACCGGTGTGCATGGAGCCCATAATCACCCGGTTCTTTAATTGTGTAAAGCCAAGGTCCAGCGGTTGAAACAATTTCTCGTATTGCATAAAGTCGTTATCTGTGTGCAATGTAGGCCCAAATTAAAGTTTCAATCAATTATAACTGAGAGATTAATAAAAGGGTATTAAATTCGATACACCTAAACACACATTTAACGCACACTCTGAACTTAGGCTATCAGCCGGCATTATAGCTAACATCTATATCATTATAAAAACTATTGTTTTTGTTTATTAAACGAAGCAGGTACTTTCGCCCTGTAATCACCAACAAAAAGTAAAAATTATTCCCATGAAAAAGTCTATAGTTCTAGGATTGGGTATTGCCGCGACACAAGCCATACATGCCCAAGACATGAAAGGGAACATTGAAGATTGTCCCTTTCACAACCCGGCCAAGAAGACAACCATAACCGGCACAACCAATAGCGATTGGTGGCCAAATCAGCTCAACCTGAGTGTTCTTCGTCAGAACTCCAACTTGTCCAATCCGATGGGCGAGCAATTCAATTACCGTGATGCATTTAATAGCCTTGATTACTATGCTTTGAAAAAGGACATCCAAGACTTGATGACCCAATCACAAGATTGGTGGCCTGCGGACTTCGGTCACTATGGCCCCCTCTTCATTCGTATGGCTTGGCACAGTGCCGGAACATACAGAACAGCAGACGGGCGCGGTGGCTCACGTGCTGGTCAGCAGCGCTTTGCGCCACTCAACAGTTGGCCTGATAATGCCAACCTTGATAAAGCAAGACGCTTGCTTTGGCCCATCAAGCAGAAATACGGAAACAAGATTTCGTGGGCAGATTTGATGATTCTCACCGGTAACGTGGCATTGGAGTCCATGGGCTTTAAGACCTTCGGTTTTGCTGGAGGACGTGAAGATGTGTGGGAACCTGAAACACATGTTTACTGGGGAAATGAAAAGAAGTGGCTTGCAGACAGTAAAGACCCTAACAGTCGGTATTCCGGTGACAGACAATTGGAAAATCCATTGGCAGCCGTTCAAATGGGACTCATCTATGTAAACCCGGAAGGACCGGATGGCCATCCTGACCCTTTGGCAGCCGCACGCGATATCCGCGAAACATTTGCAAGAATGGGGATGAACGATGAAGAAACTGTAGCCTTGATTGCCGGTGGCCACACCTTTGGTAAGACTCACGGTGCAGGGCCTGCTTCACATATAGGTCCAGAGCCTGAAGCTGCCGATATCGAAATGCAAGGTCTTGGTTGGCAGAGCACGTACAATTCAGGTAAAGGGGCTGATGCAATTACATCAGGACTTGAAGTTACTTGGACAACCACTCCTACTAAATGGAGCAACAGTTTCTTTGACATATTGTTTGGTCATCAATGGGAATTGACCAAGAGCCCTGCCGGTGGTCATCAATGGGTCGCCAAGGATGGTGACGAAATCATACCGGATGCATTTGACAATACCAAGAAACATCGCCCAACGATGTTGACCACTGACCTATCACTCATTAAAGATCCAGAGTATTACAAAATCTCTAAGCGGTTCCATGAAAATCCGGATGAATTTGCCGATGCATTTGCTCGAGCATGGTTCAAATTGACTCACCGTGATTTTGGTCCGAGCTCCCTGTACCTTGGTCCTGAAGCGCCAAAAGAAGAATTGATTTGGCAAGACCCCATTCCTGCAAGGGGTAACTATGAATTGACCGCAAAAGAAATAAGCGCTCTCAAAGAAAAAATAGCTCATTCCGGATTGAGTGTGAGTGAACTGGTTACAACCGCTTGGGCTTCTGCATCCACTTTCCGCAGCTCTGACAAGCGCGGTGGTGCCAATGGTGCACGTATCCAATTGCTTCCACAGCGCAACTGGGAAGTAAACAACCCGAATCAATTGAACAAAGTATTATCTACTTATGAAAAAATCAGAGCTGAATACAACGCTAAGGCAAAAGCTGATAAGCAAGTTTCAATGGCTGATTTAATTGTGTTGGGTGGCAATGTCGGTATAGAAAAAGCTATCAAAAATGCGGGGTACAATTATGAAGTTCCTTTCTTGAGTGGCCGCATGGATGCCAAACAAGAACAAACCGATATTCAATCATTTGCAGTGCTTGAGCCAATGGCTGACGGATTTCGCAACTACCTCAAGAAACAATACACTGTTTCTACAGAAGAATTATTGGTAGATAAAGCCCAATTACTCGGTCTTACTGCTCCTGAAATGACGGTCTTGGTTGGTGGCATGAGAGCATTGCATGCGAATTATGACAACTCCAACAAAGGTGTATTAACCGATAAAAAAGACCAACTCACCAACGACTTCTTTGTGAACCTATTGGACATGAATACAATTTGGAAAGCGATAGATGATACCAAAGAAGTATTTGAAGGACGCGACCGCAAAACCGGTGCTGTAAAATGGACTGCAACACGTGCAGACCTCATCTTTGGTTCCAACTCTGAGTTGAGGGCCTTGGCAGAGGTTTATGCAAGCAATGATGCTAAAGAGAAATTTGTCAAAGACTTCATCGCTGCATGGGTAAAAGTGATGAATGCCGACAGATTTGACGTGAATAAATAAGTGGTAGTACCCTCCTAACAGAAAAAGCCGAAGAAATTCTTCGGCTTTTTCCAATTTATAATCGTCAGATTTTATTTGCTCTGGCCAATAATACCATGTCTGCTAAAACCATTGCAGCCATGGCTTCCACAATGGGCACAGCGCGAGGTAATACGCACGGGTCATGACGCCCTTTGGCCTCAAGCGTTACTTCATCACCATGAATATCAGTCGTTTGTTGAGGTTTTGAAATGGTACTTACCGGTTTAAATGCCACATTAAATACAATGTCCTCACCTGTTGAAATTCCTCCGGCAATTCCTGCTTGTCCTTTGGCAACAGGCTCCGGAGTCGGAGTTTGATAACGGTTGTTTTCCGAACCATATAAGTAGGTGCTATCAAACCCTTTGTACATCTCAAAACCTTTGGTGGCGTTGATGGACAACATGGCATGGGCCAAAACGGCATCCAACCGATCGAACACCGGTTCGCCCAATCCACGAGGAACTCCTGAGCATACACAAGTAACTATTCCTCCTACGCTATCCCCAGCCCGCTTTGCTTCTTCTATCAATGAAATCATTTGCAGAGCAACTTGTTCATCCGGACAACGAACCATGTTGTTTTCAATTTTATTTAAATCAAGCGCATCATAATTTGCAGCAATGGCAATGTCTTTCACTCGGCTTACATAAGCCTTGATGCTCACACCAAGATGTTTCAAAAACGCTTTAGCAATGGCACCGCCCACAACGCGTGCAGCGGTCTCACGCGCAGAACTCCTACCACCACCACGGTGGTCTCTGAAACCAAACTTCGCATCCCATGTATGGTCAGCGTGCCCGGGACGATAAACATCTTTGAGGTGATCATAATCTGCGGAACGCTGATTTCCATTACGAATAATAAATCCGATAGGAGCACCGGTTGTTTTTCCTTCAAACACACCACTCAAAAGTTCTACAATATCAGATTCCGAACGTGGTGTGGTGATACTGCTCTGGCCCGGACGTCTTCGATCAAGTTCTTTCTGAACTAGTTCCGCATCCATCTCAATGCCTGCCGGACAACCGTCAATCACACCTCCTATTGCCGCACCATGCGACTCTCCGTAGGTGATTAGCTTATATAGTTGTCCAAATGAATTACCTGCCATTTTACAATTTAATCAAATAATTAAAATCGGTACGAAAGTACCATTTCCAAAACCCTTATTCGAAATTCAATTTCGTTTTGGGCCAATTGCACCTGCGGTGGCGTCCTCGTTCCAAGCCATTCTGATTTTGCAGGAAGCGATACCGTAAATTCAGGAGATGCATTCACTGCAAATTCAAAATGCTCTCGGATATTGAATCTCCATCCGAGGATGGGGGCTATTCCCAATTGAATATAATCATAGTGATAGCCGTATGGAGTTGTAACAGTACTTGGATAATCATCAATCTGCAGTTCTCCGGCAGGGCTAGTGTAGTAATGATACTCAGCATACTTCAACTGATAGTGGTCTTGTTTGTAACCGGCTATGATATCCAAGCCAAAGAACGCATCGTTGGATTTAATGGACTCATTCCATTCCAAGCCGATGCGCAAAGTGTTGCGCCATTGTTTACGTGATTCACTGAAAACCGTAATGTTTTTTTCTGTTATCTCCAATAAATTATCATCCTTCAAATTATCACCCGGTGGTGCGTCAAACAACATTTTATCGTGCACATAAGCAATTCGGAGGCGCTTATAAGGTGCTAACCAGCGCTTGTACTGCACGCCATATCGAGGATTGGGTGCATAAGCATCCATTGCGAAACTGACAATGGGAGTGATAAACAAGCCTATAGAATTCTTTTTTACACTCACCGAATCTGGCTCAGTATAGTACTGTGCATGAAGTCCTTTGGAGAAGACCATCACCAGGAACAACAATGAAACAATATTTTTATTCATGTACATCTTGCAATTGGCTAAGAAAAAGGATTTGTCTCCTAAAAGGATGAAAACGTAATTATTATACCAACACATTTACGTGAACCGTGAAGATGTCAACATCGGTTGAATTTCGTGCTTTCATCTCCTACTCCTATTGTATTCTTGCGACCACAATGCATATTCTATCAAACACCGTGAACAACAAAATCATTGTACTTGGAGCAGGACTTGTAGGTTCAGCAATAGCAATTGACCTCAAAAAGAAATATGAAGTAACTTCCGTGGACATGAATCCAGCCGCACTGGAGCGTCTTCAGTCACAAGGCATACACACTATACAAGCCAATCTTGGAGAAGTGGGTCGTGTACAAGAGTTGGTCCAAGACTTTGATTTGGTCATTGGTGCCGTTCCCGGTTTCATGGGATATAAGACCGTGGAGCAAGTGATATTGGCCGGCAAAAACATGGTCGATATATCATTCTTCCCTGAGAATCCTTTTGGACTGAATGAACTGGCCAAGGAAAAAGGTGTGACCATCGTAACCGATTGTGGTGTTGCACCGGGAATGGGCAACATCATTTTAGGTTATCACGATGTGAATATGAAAGTGAAGCGTTACGAATGTCTTGTTGGCGGACTGCCGGTACAACGCGAGTGGCCCTGGGAATACAAAGCTGTCTTCTCTCCTATTGATGTGATTGAAGAATACACACGCCCGGCACGTTATGTACAGAACGGAGCAATTGTAGTACGTGAGGCATTGAGCGATGCGGAACTTGTGGAATTCCCGGGCATTGGTACTCTTGAAAGCTGGAACAGTGATGGGTTGCGTTCATTGATTGATACAATGAAACACATTCCGGATATGATTGAAAAAACACTTCGCTATCCGGGATGTATCGAATATCTCAAAGTGCTTCGTGCCGGTGGCTTCTTCTCATATGATGAAATTGAAGTCAATGGACAAAAGGTGCGTCCCATCGATGTGACAGCCAAATTGCTTTTCCCCCAATGGAAACTGAAACCGGGCGAAGAAGATTATACCATAATGCGCATTGTGGTAGAAGGAGAAGAGAACCATCAAGCAGTCAAGTACACCTATATGCTTAACGACCGCTTTGATCGTGCTACCAACACCATCTCCATGGCACGCACAACAGGATATACCTGCAATGCTGTGGCAGAGTTGGTGCTAGCGGGAAAATTTGAAAGCGTAGGTATCAATCCACCTGAATTTGTAGGGCGAGTAGCAGGTTGTTACGAAGCAGTTATCGAGTACTTGAAAGAGCGCAACGTGATTTATAACATTACCAAAAGTTAGATGCTTAATATCCGAAAGGATTATTTCGCAACTCTTCGATGCGCTGCTTGGCCATATCAAAAGGACTTTCCTTTTGTAAAGGGAAGAACATACGGTATGCACCTATGAATGAATAATCGCCATCGGGCAATTCCACAGTATAGATGGAGCAGATATAATAGTCCTTGCGAGTTACCATCTTATCTATAACCTGATCTGTAAAAGAAGAGCCCAAAGCAGCAATGGCTGACAGCGTAGGATTATCCGTTTGTGACTTCACCAAGCTATTGAGTTTGCTCTTTGCCTCCGATTTGAAATCATCCATGGTAGGATTGGTGAAATAAGCCAATACTAATAGAGCAATGAAAAAGAATATCACAACACGAAAGATAAATCGGATGGTTCTGAACATTTTAAATGATGTTATTGATTAATGATGTCAAATGTGTTTACAGCCACCAAAGCGGCCGTCTCAGTGCGCAAACGAGAAGTACCGAGGCTCACCGGTTGAAAGCCTTTTTGAACCGCCAGCTCAACTTCTTTCTTAGAAAAATCGCCTTCAGGCCCAATAAAAATGGTTGCCGAAGCATTCTTCACAAGCGTATCTCGAAGCAATTTCTTCTCGGTGTCATAACAATGCGCAATGCATTTTATTTCAGTCGTGCAATTGTTTATCACCTCACTGAAAGGTGTAACCGGTACAATCTCCGGCAATCGCAATTTGAGGCTCTGCTTCATGGCCGCAATGGCAATCTTATGCAAGCGATCCAGCTTGAGATGAACGCGCTCGCTGTGTTCTGCCTCCACCAAGAGAATACGACCGATGCCTATCTCAACGGCTTTTTCAACAAACCACTCCAGGCGATCATTGCTCTTAGTGGGGCAAACAGCAATTTCTAATGGGTGCCGAATATCTTCTGTGCGTAAAATCTCCAGAATATGCGCCAAGGTCTTTTTGCCTTCCATCACCAGCTCAGCGCTGAACAGTTTACCCTTGCCATTGGTAAACTCCACCTTATCACCTGCTCGCTTGCGAAAAACCTTGGTGATATGCTGTGCCTCCTGTACCTCCAATTGCACAGTAGCACCTAACGTTGCCTCCGGGTGATAAAACAAATTCATTTCGCGCGCAAGATGCGTCAACCTTTGCTGTTGCCTGTTCCAAGAATTGAAAAAAATAAAAACGGAAGCTTGTGAATTGATACAAAAAAAACCCTCACTAGGGTGGAGGGTTTCTTTAGGGTGGTAAAAATTAAACGGTGTAAGTGTAATTAGATAGTTTGTTTTAATGTTCAGACACTTTATTTAGAAAGTGTATTCAATCCCCGTTTGGATTGTACAGAACTGTCTTCTTCAACGAGAGGTAAAAAATTTTGGTTTCATTTTTTTGAAAAAAAATCAGATCATCAAACCAAACAATTGGTTTAAAACCGATTAAACCCAACAGAACCCTCATCAATAATTTAGAAAACTTCTAGCTTAAAAAGTGACCATAATTGAAATGGCCTCTTAATTTTGCGCGGCCTGTATTATGTAGGCTTATAGAAATATTATGGCAACAGAAGCTACACTAATGGAACAGTACTATCCTGTGCTTATCATGGCAGGATTGGCGCTTGGATTCGTGATTACAACCATGGTGGTATCTCACCTAATTGGTCCAAAGAGAAAGTCAGAGCTGAAGGAATCCAGCTTTGAATGCGGTGTTGAATCACAGGGTAATGCACGCACTCCATTTTCCATCAAATATTTCCTTGTAGCAATTCTATTTGTCCTCTTCGATGTGGAGGTAATATTCATGTACCCATGGGCTGTTAACTTCCGTGAATTAGGCCTGTTCGGATTGGTAGAAATGTTTACCTTTATGGGTATGATGATTGTTGGCCTCATTTACATAGTTAAGCGTGGGGCATTGAAGTGGGATTTGGAATAATATCAACTATTTAGAAAACAAGAAGAATGGCTTCAACTGTAGATATAAAAGAAGATTACAAGCCGGAAGGTATTGAAGGCCCCGGTTTCATGGCTACCCGCTTGGATAAGGTGGTAGGTTTGGCACGTGCCAACTCATTGTGGCCCCTACCCTTCGCTACTTCCTGTTGCGGAATAGAATTCATGGCTACCATGGCCGCCAACTATGACGTGGCACGTTTCGGAATGGAGCGCATGAGTTTCTCCCCTCGTCAAGCCGACTTGCTGATGGTAATGGGTACTATTTCTAAAAAAATGGGACCTATCCTTCGTCAAGTATATGAGCAAATGGCAGAGCCTAAATGGGTACTTTGCATGGGAGCTTGTGCAAGCAGCGGTGGTATTTTTGATACCTACTCTGTGTTGCAAGGAATTGACAGAATCATCCCAGTGGATGTTTACATTCCCGGCTGTCCACCTCGTCCTGAGCAAGTGTTGGACGGAATCATGAAAATCCAGGAGCTCGCGAAGAATGAAAAAATCAACCGCAGACAGACTCCTGAGTACAAAGAAATGTTGGCTAAATACGGATTGTAACAAATTATGCATCGTCCAGTACATCCTTCAGCATCTGCTGAAATAGTTGAGTTGCACGACCATGTGCTCAAAGCATTGAGAGAAAAATTTGGTGAAGGCATTTTGCACTCTCAAATCGATTATGATTTTCCGGTATTTGTACTGAAAAAGGATATCATCCACGAAGTGCTTGAGTTCTTGAAGAATGATGCATCCATGGGATTCAGTTTCCTCACTACCATGTGTGGTGCTCATTTCCCTGAGCAAGGCGATGCTGAATTCTCCCTTATGTATCAGCTTCACAATCTGGAGAAAAACCACCGCATCCGTCTCAAGATTTTCATGGCGGAAAAAGAAATGACCGTTCCTACAATTACCGACCTATGGGCCGGTGCCAACTGGATGGAGCGCGAAGCTTTTGACTTCTATGGATTCAAATTCTCCGGTCACCCGGATTTGAGAAGAATCCTGAATATGGATGAGATGAACTACCATCCGATGCGTAAGCAATATCCTTTGGAAGACGCCAGCCGTCACGATAAGGATGACAAGTACTTCGGACGATAAATCTCCCCCATCCTTTCTAAATTCTGAAAAAATAAGAGTGGTCGCTGCCCCTAACTCCCTGAAGCAGTGACACAAGGCACTTTGCACTGCTATCTTCGCAGTGCATTATATTTATAGATACAAACAACTACAGACAACATGGCTAAAATTGTGTATTCAACACGCAGGGAACGTTTCAATGCTGCACACAAATTGTGGAACAGCAGATGGGATGATGCCACCAACCTTGAAAAGTTTGGTAAATGTGCTAACCCCAACTGGCACGGTCACAACTATGATTTATATGTTACCGTGAAAGGGGAACCACATCCTGATACGGGTTATTGTATTGATTTGAAATACCTCAGTGACCTCATTCAGGAGCGCGTAACATCCAAATTGGATCACCGCAACCTCAATCTGGACGTTCCTTTTCTCGCCAATAAGATGACCTCCTGCGAGAATGTAGCCATTGCAATCTGGGAAGAGCTTGAAGGCCCCATCCGAGAAGCCGGCTGTCAGTTGCACAGCATTCGGTTGCACGAGACAGAAAATAACATGGTAGAATACTTCGGTGAGCAGTAATTTTACCATTTATCCATTCACAATTCTATCTTTCTCATATGAGCATGGAAAACGAAAATGAGGCTATGACGCCCGAGCAAGAAAAAATTGCAAGCAGCGTCCTCAATATCCTCCACAACATCGGAGAGAATCCAGAAAGACAAGGCTTGCAGAAAACTCCTGAGCGTGTAGCCAAAGCTTACACCTACCTCACCGAGGGCTATTCTACCGACCCAGCAGAGGTATTGCGCAGCGCCATGTTCGATGAGGATTACAGCCAGATGGTGATTGTAAAGGAAATTGAGCTTTACAGTCTGTGTGAACACCATATGTTGCCGTTTTTTGGTAAAGCACACGTGGCCTATATCCCAAATGGTAAAATTGTTGGCCTGAGCAAAATTCCACGAGTGGTGGATGTGTTCAGCAGAAGATTGCAAGTGCAGGAACGCCTCACCATTGAAATTCGCGATTGCATTCAGCACACACTTGAACCGCTCGGAGTTGCTGTTGTAATTGAAGCTTCACACTTGTGCATGCAGATGCGCGGAGTGAGTAAACAAAACAGCGTTACCACCACCAGTGCGTTCAGTGGTGAATTTCTTCACAACGACAAAACCCGCAAGGAGTTTATTTCACTTATAGGTGCAAAACTTTCATAACCTTCGGCAAATTGCGAGAAACCAACGTTATACTTGTAAACCATACTTACACTATAAATTTGAAATATGAATAGTATTGAAAATTACAGCCGTTCAACTGAAATTCTCGATTTCACACAGGACGCCTCTGTGCAGAAGAAATTTTTCTCTTCTGTATTCACTTACATGGCCATCGGACTCGGCATTTCAGCTGTTACGTCTTTTTACCTTGGCCAATCTATTGAGTGGTTCCAACTGCTCTTCACGGAAACCGGAATATCAGGATTGGGCTACGTCATCATGTTGTCTCCTTTGGCATTTACATTGTTCGCCAACAGACTAATGGCAAATGCTTCTACCACCACGTTGGCTCTTGTTTTCTCAGCATTTGCCGTGGTGATGGGAATGAGCATCTCTACCATTTTCCTCATTTACAGCCTTACATCCATTGCAACCATCTTCCTTGTAACAGCAGGAACATTTGCATTGTTTGCATTCTTGGGTTATACAACCAAGACCGACTTGACAAAAATCGGAACCATTGCCGGTATCGGTTTGTTTGCGCTGATTGCCGTGAACCTCTTGAACTTCTTCTTTTTCAAGAGTGAGCAAGTGAGCTATTGGAGCAGCGGTATCGGAGTGTTGATTGTGGTAGCATTGATTGCGTATCACATGCAATATCTCAAACACATTGCAGCAGGGTTGGAATATGGTGACACCACCATGACCAAGCGTGCCCTTATTGGAGCATTTGCGCTTTATATTTCATTCATCAACCTGTTCATGATGTTGTTGCGTCTTTTCGGTAACCGTGAATAATTAAATTCAGAGAAATAATTTTCATTGGTGGGGCGCTCTTCGAGCGCCCCATTTTATTTTTTTTAATATCTCCAACGCCAATTGATGCAGAAAAAAATTGATTCGTTTTTTTTCGATGTAGTACCTTGCGGCATTCACTACCCTCACACAACATCTCTTTTATGGCAGGACATTCACCAATTACTCTCATTTCTGATCTTGCACTTATTCTTTGTACAGCGGGTGTTACTACTCTGATATTCAAAAAGCTCAAGCAACCGGTTGTGCTGGGATACATTATTGCGGGATTTTTGGTAGGTCCACATTTCGATTTTTTTCCTTCCATAACCGGCTCTGGTGATTCACGTGCATTGGCCGATGGTGAGATAGACGAAAACATTCGCACATGGTCGGAGATTGGAGTAATATTCCTTTTGTTCACGCTTGGGTTAGAGTTCAGCTTTAAGAAGCTTATGAGGGTGGGCGGCACCTCCTCCATCACTTCATTTGTTCAAATCATCTGTATGCTGTTCCTTGGATACTTTGCCGGACAACTCATGGACTGGCCCATGATGGACAGCATCTTCTTGGGTGCCATCTTATCCGTCTCCTCCACTACTATCATCATTCGCGCATTTGAGGAGCTCAATTACAAGGACAAAAAATTTGCGGGAGTCGTATTTGGAGCACTGATTGTAGAAGACCTAGTGGCCATCGTATTGATGGTCTTACTATCTACCATGGCTGTGAGCCGTGATATTCAAGAAGGAGAGCTACTCATTTCCATGGTGAAGCTTGTATTCTTCCTTATTCTTTGGTTTGCAGCCGGCATCTTCTTCATTCCAAGTTTCTTGCGTTATACGCGCAAACTCATGAATGATGAAACACTGCTGATTGTCTCCATCGGTTTGTGTTTTGCGATGGTGTTGCTAGCGGAGAAAGTAGGATTCTCACAAGCCCTCGGAGCATTCATCATGGGCTCCATTCTTGCCGAAACGACCTCTGCTGAACGCATTGAACACCTGGTGAAGCCGGTGAAAGATTTGTTTGGTGCAGTGTTTTTTGTATCCGTAGGAATGATGATTGTGCCTTCTACCATGGTAGAACATGCAGTTCCTATACTCATTGTAACGCTCATCACCTTGTTCGGAAAAACTGCCAGCACATTCCTAGGAGCCTTGTTATCAGGACAACCATTGAAGCAATCCGTTCAAGTTGGTATGAGCTTGGCCCAGATTGGCGAATTCTCTTTCATCATTGCTCAATTGGGGTTGACACTCAAAGTAACAAGTGAGTTCCTCTATCCAGTGACAATTGCCGTATCAGCCATTACCACATTCACGACACCTTATCTCATTAAGATGTCAGAGCCGGTCTATAACCTCATTGAGCGCAAACTACCATCACGCTGGATAGCCAACCTGAACCGATACAGTACCGGGGCACAACACATCAATGCTGAAAGTGAATGGAAAAAACTCATCAAATCGTTTTTCCAGATTGCGATTATTAATGGAACAGTAATAGCCGGTATCATCGTGTTATTCTCCAAGGTTATCGCACCTTCGGTGTTCCCCGATCAAGAACTGGCAACATGGCAAGCAATCCTAGTAATAATAGCCACACTCATATGCGCATCACCATTCCTGTGGGCACTCACTGTAAGAAAAATGGGTAAAGCCGCATACACCACCCTTTGGCTCAACAAGGTGAACCGAGGCCCCATTATTGCACTGGAATTCTTGCGGATTGCATTGGCAATCTTCCTAGTAGGTTTTATGCTAGATCAATTCTTCTCCACGCTCACAGCCTTGGTTCTGGCATCCACAGTAATTGTGATAGCCATTGTGATATTCTCCCGCAAGCTGCAAACCTTCTCCTCTCGCATTGAGATGCGTTTCGTCAACAATTTCAACGCACGTGAAATCAAAGAGGCCGAAAACAAAATCGATAACCTCTCTCCATGGGATGCGCACATAGCCTCTTTTGAAGTGCCATATTATTCTTTTGTAGTGGGTAAAAAATTGTCAGAGTTGGCATTGCGTGAGCAGTTCGGAATCAACATCGCCATGATTGAGCGCGGTGATAAAAAAATCCTCGTACCTAACCGCGATGAGTTGCTCTATCCGAAGGACCGCATTTCTGTTATCGGTACAGACGATCAATTGCTCAATTTCAAATCGCGCTTGGAAGAGCAAACCGAAATGCCGGAATCACACACCAAGAAACCGGCCGATGTGGAATTGATACAGGTAACTGTAGAGCCCGGTTTCCCATATGTAGGTGTAAGCATACGCGAGTCAGGAATACGTGAACAGACACAAGGGCTGATTGTCGGAATTGAGCGCGATGGTGAACGCATACTCAATCCCGACTCAACCACTGAATTCCGTTTGAAGGATACCTTATGGATTGTTGGAAATAAGAAGCTCGTGAAGCAGTTTATGCAATAGAACTTCCCTTCTATTTTTTGAAAGAAGCTTTTACAACTTCTACGACTTTATCTGGATAGTCTGTGATGAGGTGCGTCACACCGATTGACAACAAGCGCCTCATTTCTACCTCATCGTTTACCGTCCAAACCATGAGGTGGATACCCGCTTCTTTGCAGTAAGTCACAACCTTTTCGTCCACAAGACTATAATGCGGATTGTATGAATATGGTTTGAAACTCAATGCAGCTAAGTTTTCCGCGACATTCTTGTTCTTTCCTCCAACGAGATACATGAGTTTCAGTGAAGCGTCTTTCGTGTGCAACACCTCCAATATTTGAGGGTCGAAGGATTGAATCAACGCATACTCACCGATGTCATAGGAATAAAATTCTTTCAGGAACAAGTCCATATACTCCTCGGGCTCTGGCTGGTAAATACCATACCATTCCGGTTCGGATTTAATCTCGATGTTGAGCAAGGGAATCGGAATTTGCTTCTCTGCGCAATAGTTCTTCACGCCCTTTACAAATTCTTCAAACGAAGGCTTGTACGACTTTAACTTCTCTTGCTGTTGAAAACGCGGATGCGCTTGTGTACCGCAGACAAATGATTGTGCTTCAGCCAAAGTCATTTTATAGATATTGAGCTCCTTCTCTTTCTCCTTTTCAATGGCTGAACCATCCGGATAAGTACAAAGCTCAGACAAAATGTAAGGGTCATGGGATATGAGCATCTTGCCATCGGCAGTACATACCAAATCAATCTCAAGGGCATTGGCTCCCAAATCCAAAGCTCGGTAAAATCCGGGCATTGTATTTTCAGGAAGTAAACCTCTGCAACCACGGTGACCATCAATAACGATGGTTGGCTCCGATTGGGAATAAGATGTGATGCTCATAAAGGACACTAGAATCCACAACAATCTCATCTGAAAGTTTCCTATTTGAGATAAGCGGAATACATCCATACCAATTTCTCTTGCTCACGGATATAATCACTCATGAGTGCATTGGTTCCTTCATCATTGGCTTCTGCAGACAAATCCAATAGTCTGCGCTCAATTTTGATAAGCTCGCTGAAACCGTTGAGCACGTGTTCAATGGCTTTATCACCATCCGATACATTCTTTGCCTCCTTGATGGATGCCAATTGGATGTAATCGCTAAAGCTGTGCAAAGGAGTTTTGCCCAGCGTCAATACACGCTCTGCTATCTCATCAATCTTAACGAGTGCATCGTTGTATAATTCCTCAAACTTGAGGTGCAGTTCAAAGAATTTTCTACCGGTAATGTTCCAGTGAAAACCACGCGCATTGATATAAAACATTTGATAATTAGCAAGAAGAACATTGAGTTCATCAGCAAGAGCCGCACTCTTGTGGGCATCTAGGCCTATTAAATTCACTTTTGACATGATTCGAATTTTTGTTGTTATGTGGCAACTAATTTAGGACAAACCACGGCAGTGCCCTCATGATGGAAATCAGCGCTAACAACAATTAGGACTATTATAAAAAGAGAAAGGAAAGCATCACAGATGTAAGTGTAGTTCTCTCCCGTTTGTTTTCTGTGCTGCTTTCCTAAATCATGAAACGCGGTTTTAAACGCAAATAAATTTAATTGGTTACGATGTAATAAAAATGCAGCATATCCTGCTTTAAATTCGCTACCTCTATATTATATTTTGAAATCATGAGAACAATTCTATTCGTCATCAGCCTCCTCGCAAGCAGCACAATGATGGCACAATACACATTGCACACATCCAAAGACGGTGTGGAAATTTACATGCGCTGGGGACATGAAAAATGGTGGAGCAAAAAGAGCGACAAAGTGTTGCTGGTGAAAATTAAAAATACCAACCTCACTGCAGTGGAAGTAAATTTCGGAGTGGAGTTGTTCCACAATATGCGACTGCTCGAAAACAGTTCGGAAGAAACTTATTGCATTGCCAAGCAATCCATCGCTTTTCCAAGAGTGCGTGGACTGGTTTTTAAACCATCGTCTTCTGAATCGGTGAAGGAAATGGACAGCTTTGAATTGACCGGATTGGAAGTAAAAACACTGGAAGGAACAGCATGTCCAAAACAGTAACAGATTATTTCTGGACGAAATCTTCCATTATTTCTTTGAGTTTGGCTTGCATTTCATCGGCACTTATTTCAATATAATTATCCGGCACTTTGAAACGCAAGTCATTGACCGGCTCACTGATAATTTCTCTTGCACGCACGCGCATGCGTTTGCCAAACCCTTCCAGGTCGTACCCTAGGAGAAAACCATCAATCATATGAAATTGATTCCACCAATTATCAGTGCTAAGGTCAATCTCATTGGTGTAATATAATTCCAATGGAGGAATATTTTCATCCGGTAAATAAGCAAGAATTTTCCTGCATTTTTTACCTATAATTTCTACAAACTCATTGGTTTCCACATAGCGCAAATCAGGGTGCACATTGAGCCAATTGCGTGTATCCTTCTCCTTGAGTGATACATAATTGCGCTCGCGCATGTTCTTGAGCATCTGGATGAATCTGCGCTTACCATTATCGATAATCATGTGCGAACTGATTAAATCATAGCTTGATTTCAGTTCGGAGCACATCATATCTTCCTTGAAATAAAAATGCAATTCCTTGGGATATAAATCAAGAACAAGACTCGGAGTTTCAAATGGATAAGTAACATCAAAGATGATACGGCCTTCAGCTTCTCCTGAATAGGTCCGGTTTGGTCTGCAGGAAACAGCAGACATGAGGATGAGGGCGAAGAGGAAAAAAATTCCCGTGTTTTTAGTAGGGTTCAACAGTTTCAGAACTTTATTTCCCTTTTTTAACGTTTGCTTCCTGAATAGGTTTCAACCCATGATAATTTGGAACAATTATATACGAATGTTAAAAGTGACCTAGTTTATACCGGTCAAACTGCCATTCCATTGTACGAAATGAATTGCCAATAACCTCCGTTCTGTACCAAGGACTTAATATTCCATCGTTCGGATTTTTAATTACATGGATTTCCTGCGCAGGCATATAACTCTGCAATAACAAGAACACCTTCTCGCCTTTTGGGTTCACTGCTTCATCAGCCACCATCACAGCATGACCGGGAGAACCTCCGGACACGAAGATGTCACCGGGCTGAAGGTCTATCTGTTCAATTGGCTTGAGCTGTTTCTATACCGATAAAGTTCCTGCAAAGGTGAAGACGCGCTCCAGATAGGCTCTGAAAGTTGCATAATCAATTATAGGCGCTGCGGACTTCACCCATTGTGTTTGGTTACCCACTACCTTCAAGCGGTAACCTTCGCGTCATTTGGTGTATTCCATTTTGAACCCATTGGTGAGCAAAAATTGAATTTCTGCATACCTACCGAGTTTCCATAAATACTCAGCCCATAGCCGGATGCATGCATCAGCACATTGTTGCAAATTCTTTTTGCCTATTTCCATATCCACCACGGTCACGTGTGCATCCTGATTCCATTTTTTGCTACCATTATATAACAGCACCTCACTCCCATGTGGCTTGAGAGGCAATTGACGCAGATAATGAGCAAAGCTATTTGTATCTGCAATGGTGCGATGAAAACCATCAAGAGGCGCAAGACGCGTTTCCAACGTCTTACCTTGGGCAAAGATTCTTGTGACTTCCACTCTTTTGATATCAGCCTCATAAGAAGGTGAAGGCGATGCGCTACAGGCCATCACGGCCAAGAGCATGAAACTAGTTCGATTCATTATCAATGCTATGTTGGTTGAGAGAGGATACGCAAAAAGGCTTTCGATATTTCATCACAACATAATTGTAGAGAGAAGGCCATTCTGAGATTTAATTTGCACCCGCAATGAAATCATCTTTCAATATCCATCAATTATTGGGACAAGCCGTGGCCAAAGCCGCAGAAGACTTGTTCGGTCAAGCTGTTACTCCTGAACAAATTCAGCTTCAACAAATTCGAAAAGAGTTTGAAGGCGATATCACACTGGTGGTGTTCCCACTTGTGAAAATCTCCAAGAAAAGTCCTGAGCAGACAGGAGAAGCAATTGGTGCCTACTTGAAAGAACACGTAGCGGAAGTCACTGCCTACAACGTGGTGAAAGGCTTCCTGAACATTTCATTGAGTGATGCGTTCTGGACGGGCTTCTTCAATGATACTTTGACTCAGGAACATTTTGGTTTTGAAGCAGCGGACTCTAAACCACGTGTAATGGTGGAATTCTCGTCTCCTAATACCAACAAGCCTTTGCACCTTGGTCACTTGCGAAATATCTTCTTGGGCGACTCCGTGAGTAAGATGCTCAAAGCCATTGGTCATAAGATTACACGCGTGCAAATCATCAATGACCGCGGCATCCACATTTGCAAGAGCATGCTCGCGTGGAAGATGTTTGGCAATGGAGAAACTCCAGCAACCAGCGGTCTCAAAGGTGATAAGCTCGTTGGTAAATACTATGTCATCTTTGATACGGAGCATAAAAAGCAGATGAAAGAACTCATGGCCACGGGCATGAGTGAAGACGATGCAAAGCAAAACACTCAAATGATCAAAGATGCACAGGAGCTTCTGCGCAAATGGGAAGCCGGTGATGTAGAGGTGCTCACGCTATGGCGCATGATGAATGGTTGGGTGTATGATGGTTTCAATGCCACGTATGATTCCATTAATGTTGCCTTTGACAAGCTTTACTACGAAAGCGAAACCTACCTCTTCGGTAAAGAAGAAGTAGAAAAAGGTCTTGCACAAGGTATTTTCTACAAGAAAGATGATAACTCCATTTGGGTAGATCTGACCAACGAAGGGCTCGACCAAAAAGCATTGCTGCGCAAAGACGGCACCGCGATGTACATCACCCAAGATATTGGTACCGCCATCTTGCGTTTCCGAGATTATCCTGACACCGCCTATCAGATTTATACCGTAGGCAACGAGCAGGAATACCACTTCAAAGTGCTTTTCAAAATCTTGAAGAAGTTGGGTTTTGAACAAGCCGATAAATGCTACCACCTCAGCTATGGCATGGTTGAATTGCCTGAAGGCAAGATGAAATCCAGAGAAGGAACGGTTGTGGATGCCGATGACCTCATTGCCGAGATGGCCAATGTGGCACAAGAAGTTGCTACAGAACAAGGCAAACTGGAGGGACTTCCTGAAGAAGAGAAAAAGGGTCTTTACAGCATCATTGGATTGGCGGCACTCAAATACTTCTTGTTGCGCGTTGATCCGAAGAAAAACATGCTCTTCAATCCGAAAGAAAGTATCGACTTCAACGGCAACACCGGTCCATCAATTCAATATACCTACGTAAGAACACGCGCCATCTTGCGCAAAGCAGCAGAGTTTGGTTATACCAATTTTGCATTTGATGCTAACGTGGGTCTCAACAAACAGGAAACCGAACTCATCAAGAAAATATACGAATGGCCAAGCGTATTGCGGGATTCGGCAGCCAGCTACAACCCTGCTTCCATTGCCCATTATTCTTATGAGTTGGCACGTACCTACAACTCCTTCTATCAGGAGAACCAAATCCTGCGTGAGGAAAACGAACAGAAGCGCAACCTCCGCCTCGCTCTTACCGAGAAAACTGGCGCTGTGGTGCGTGATGCAATGGGACTGTTGGGCATCAGCATGCCGGAACGCATGTAACAAATTGAGGGTCAACGACACACCGATTATTTCCTTCCAACGGTTCATAAAACGGTTCAAGAAAATTGACCCCGTCATTATTTAGAATCGATTTACGCAACATATTTGCAGTCGTTATGCCCAAAGTCATCATTGCAGATAGTAGCCTTATTGTCCGCACAGGATTGAACGCTATCCTCAGCCAATATCCTGATATTGAGATTTGTGGCGAGGCCGCTAATGAACAGCAATTGTTGGATATGGTGCGCAGTTTTCACCCAGAGGTGGTGCTGGTGGACTATACCTCCAAAGACTTTAGCATCGATGTAATACCTGCCATCCTCCGCCTCAACACGCGCACCCATGTGATCGCCATCACAGGCGAGCAAAGCGGACACACCATTGTGAACGCCCTCAGAGCAGGAGTACGCAGCTACATCAAAAAAGACTGTGATTTGCACGAGATTGTGCAAAGTGTGCGAGAAACTGCTACCGGTGGCAAATTCTTCTGCGGACAAATACTGAATACCATCCGTAAGGAGGCCATCGACATCAACGACCTCGAAATAGCCGAATTCAGCTGCGAACCTGTAACCATCAGCGAACGGGAGTTGGAAATTATCACCCTCATTGCGGAAGGATATACCAACGTAGAAATCGCGGAAAAACTCTTCCTCTCACCCCATACGGTGAACACTCACCGTAAAAACATTTTGCAAAAACTGGGAGTTAACAACACGGCTGCTGTAGTCATGTATGCTGTTAAAACCCAATTGGTGAGCCCTAACAAATTCCTTTTCAGTCCTGTATCTTAGAGGATTTTTGGTTGGAAATTTTTGAATCCTCACTCTTAAATTAGTTCCGTACCTTCGCGCACAAACGTGCAAGATGTTTTTAGGAGTCTCGCTCCGCTCAATTTTTATTCACTTCAAAAAAAGTTAGCTAATGTCAGCAACTACTAGTTCTTTTACGATAGAAACCATTAAAACCAAACATAGCCGCATCCATGAGGTCAACTGGGAGAAGTTGGAATTTGGAAAAATCTTCAGTGACCATATGTTGGTGATGGATTACAAAGACGGCAAATGGCAAGATCCTGTAATCATGCCTTATGGCACTATCCCGATGGCTCCCTCCATCAGTGCGCTGCACTATGGTCAGGCCATTTTTGAGGGTATGAAAGCCTACCGCATGGTCGATGGCGGAGTATCCATCTTCCGACCTAAGAAAAATGCCGAGCGCATGAATAAATCTGCTGCTCGCTTGTGCATGCCTACCATACCGGTGGAGCTTTTCATCGAGTGTGTGGCTCAGCTCGTATCGATTGACAGAGAATGGATTCCTCGTGGTGAGGGCGAATCGCTCTATATCCGTCCGCACATGTTTGCTACAGATGAATTTGTAGGCGTTCGTCCTAGTGATACCTACAAGTTCGTTGTCTTCACCTGCCCGGTAAGTAAATACTACACCAAGGAATTGCGCGTGAAAATCGAAACAACCTATACACGTGCCTCCAAAGGTGGGACAGGTGCTGCTAAAGCTGCCGGTAACTATGCAGCATCATTGTTCCCAACACAAGTTGCGAATAACGCAGGATTTGACCAAGTACTCTGGACCGACAGCCAAACTCACGAATACTTTGAAGAAAGTGGCACGATGAACATCATCTTCCGCTCAGGAAAAGTGCTCCTCACTCCTGCCCCGAGCGATTCCATCCTGGATGGTGTAACACGCGACACCATTCTCCAAGTAGCGCGCGACTGGGGCTTCCTCGTGGAAGAACGCAGAATCAGCGTGCGTGAGATTGTTGACCTTATGAAAGAAGGCCGCCTTCATGCAGCGTTCGGTGTAGGTACTGCAGCTACCATCACTCCTATCCGTGTGATACATTACGATGGTGTGGATTATACCCTTCCGGCTTATGAGGAAGGAATTTTTGCTCCTAAAGTAAGTGCTTACCTATCAGCTCTTAAGCGCGGACTAGTTGAGGATATCCATAGCTGGAACTATCGCATCGACTAATATCCTCATGTGTGTTTTTTGATTCGCTCTTTAGCAATTACTAGATATCACAATGGCGCATTCCCATGTTCACCGGCAAGCCAAGGGTGTAATCATCCTGAGCATTGCCGGTAACTTGGGGTTGGCCGTTGTGAAAGCCACAGCCGGTTTCTTTGGCAACTCCTACGCTCTCATTGCCGATGCCATTGAATCAACCGGTGATGTACTCTCCTCGATTCTTGTATTGGTTGGTTTGCGCTATTCCCAGCGCCCTGCCGATGAAAACCATCCTTACGGTCATGGCCGTATTGAGCCTCTGATGACTTTCATAGTGGTGGCATTTCTCGGTGCATCAGCATTGTTCATTGGCCATCAAAGCATTCAGAACATTTTAACTCCTCACGAAGGCCCCAAACCATACACACTCATCGTACTTGCAGGAGTTATCCTTATCAAAGAAGTTTTTTATCGTTTTGTATCGCGCGTTGGAAAGGAAACCAACAGCACTTCCGTACAAGCCGATGCATGGCACCACCGCAGCGATGCCATTACCTCACTGGCTGCTTTTATCGGTATCTCCATGGCAATCTGGTTGGGTGAAGGTTACGAAGCAGCCGATGACTGGGCCGCATTGCTCGCCTGCATTATTATCCTTTACAACAGTTACCTCATCTTTCGTCCTGCCCTTAGCGAAATCATGGATGAGGATGTTTATACAGAAATTGTAAAAGACATACGTACCATTGCCACTACAGTGCCCGGTGTAATAGATACCGAAAAATGTTATGTGCGCAAACTCGGTCTCAAATACCACGTGGACTTGCACCTCACAGTTGACGGCAACATCACCGTAAAAGAAGGCCACGACATTGCCCATCGCCTAAAAGACACATTGATAGAACACATTCCGGAGATAGCCGATGTGCTGATACACGTGGAGCCGGATAGTATTGCCGGCTAAAGTTGAATAAAAGCTTTTGGCCTTTGCGTGGAAAATTTATTTCCGGAATTATAATGTCGCTCTTGAACTACAATACATTATAACTCCCTTCACACGCAGTATCCGTTCATGCTAAATATGCACCACTCATCGCATATAAAATTCCTGCCCAAAATCTTGGCAGTATGTTTACAACCATTATTCAGCATTATGATTGATAAAACTATTCCATTATTTAAATTGATTGGTATCAAGTTGCCACATCGCACTACAAATCATAATGGCCAATCAAACAAAGATTGCGGTGAACTTTGGCAAGCATTTGAAAAACAAAAAATTTCTCAGCGCATTACGAATAAAACCCAGGATAGCATTTATGCCGTTTATTATGATTATGAATCCAATGAGTTGGGAGAATTTTCATATTTCATCGGTTGCCCGGTAGAAACCGATTCCATTGTTCCTGATGGATTGGATGAGTTGATGATTCCCAAACAACACTATCAACTTGTAAAAGCCAAAGGCAAGATGCCGCAATGCATTGGAGATGCTTGGCAACGCATCTGGAGTTCTCCTTTCAATCGCCAATTCGGGTATGACTTCGAAGTCTATGACCATCGCAGTGCCGACTGGAGCAATGCTGAGGTAGATATTTACCTTTCGGTAAAAGGATAATCACGCACTATTTTCACATATAGTAAAAAGGATGAAGCTCCTGAGGTTTCATCCTTTATTTATAATTCATTCTTTTCCATTTCATTCTAAACGACCATAACCCTGGCCACATTGCTCCATTCGCCACGACCTTTTCCGTTCACAGCCGATACACGGAAATAGGTATATTGGCCTATTGGCAAGTGATTCAAGAT
>DATCJY010000046.1:0-31633 GCA_036562565.1 Flavobacteriales bacterium
CAAGTACAATCTTGAATCTTTTAGTCGGGGTGGCAGGATTCGAACCTACGACCTCCCCGCTGGCAGCGGGGCGCGAAATCATGGGCTACCTATGCAGTTGAATGTATTGAAGAAGAGTTTGTTTGTTCTTGAAAGCTTTGAGTCTTTTCTCTTCCTTCATAGCTTGTGCTTTTGAAGGAAATTCTTTGGAGAAGATGAGAGTGAAAGGTCGATAAGGCTTTGTGGCTTTACTTCTTCCATCGTTGTGACGTTTAAGTCTATCCTCGATGCTGTTGGTTACTCCAATGTATATCCAGTCCTTGACCTGTGATTGAAGGATATATAGGAAGCATGTATTTGAGGAAGAAGACACAAGCAGAAAAAAAGTGATCCCGTTAGGATTCGAACCTAAGACCCACAGATTAGAAATCTGTTGCTCTATCCAGCTGAGCTACGGGACCATTTTTTCAATAAGAAAAAAAAAGATTCAAGTACAATCTTGAATCTTTTAGTCGGGGTGGCAGGATTCGAACCTACGACCTTCTGCTCCCAAAGCAGACGCGATACCGGGCTACGCTACACCCCGAAATATTCGGTGCAAATTTACTCAAAGATTCAACAAGAATCAATGTGTCACTGCATTTTTTAACTGTGGCACTTTAGCCCCAGTTTGCGGAGAGGGGGGGATTCGAACCCCCGGTAGGGGTTACCCCCTACGACAGTTTAGCAAACTGTTGGTTTCAGCCACTCACCCACCTCTCCAGGTGAGTATTATCCAATACGTCAATTTTTGAGGCGGCAAATGTAGCCAAAGAAGTTTACATATCAAGTGTTTTGATAAAAAAATTAAACAGTCTGCAGGGCGATAATGCCCATTAGCAGTAGTAACGCAAGGATATTCAATGCGATACCACCACGCAGCATATCAAAACTTTTTATGTGTCCTGAACTGTATGCAATGGCATTTGGGGGTGTCCCCATTGGAAACATAAAGTCGCAACTTGAAGCAATGGTAACTGGAATGGCAAACAGCACGGGCGAAACATTGGCCTGAATTGCCAATGCTCCCACAACGGGGATGAAAAAGTTGACCATCGCAATGTTGCTCATCATGGAGGTCATCACAATTGCGGTTGCTGTTAATGTGGTAACATACCAGAACAAATTGGATGAATTGAGATGGGCCATGTGTTGGCTGATGGTTTGTGCCAGTCCGCTATCGGTGAAAGCTTCTGCTAGTGCCATACCTCCTCCGAACATGAGCAATACTCCCCATGGCAATTTCTCGGTGTCTTTCCATTGCAGGACGCGATCACCCTTTACCTTGCCTGAAGGCAATAGGAACAACGCAATCACTGCTATCATCGCGATGGTGGTATCGGTGTATTCAATCTGAAATGTTTTCAGCCATTTAGAAATAGGGTTTTGTACAATCCATAGCAATGCAGTTGCTAAAAAAACGATAAGCACACGAGCTTCAGCTTTGCGCAATGCTCCAAGTGATTTTATCTCATTGATGATAGTGTTATGCCCTAATGGAAAACTACCTAAACGATTAGGGAAAATGATCTTTACCAAAACAAAATAGGAGAGGAGTAATAGGGTGATTGAAAATGGGATTCCGATTTTCATCCATTCTAGAAAGGTGACGTGGTAATTGAATGATTTGCTTAAGATACCGGCCATGGCTGTATTGGGTGGTGAACCTACCAATGTGCCGATTCCTCCGATGTTGGCACCATATGCAATGGCCATCATCATCGTCATGGCGAAATTGCGTGTGCCTTTGTCGGTTGCAATGGATTCTTTGGTCACCAATAATGCTACTACAGAACTCGCGATGGGTAACATCATCAATGCAGTAGCTGTATTGCTTATCCACATACTGATGAGATAGGAGGCCAAGAAGAATCCGAGAATGATGCGGTTGGCACTTGTGCCGGTCATCTTCACAATGTTCAATGCCATTCTGCGATGAAGGTTCCATTTCTCCATTGCTAAAGCAATCACGAAACCTCCCATGAAGAGGAAGATGAATCTGTTGCTGTAAGAGAGACAGGTTTTCTCTATGGATAAAATGTTGAGTAACGGAAAAAGAATGATAGGTAAAAGGGATGTTACGGCCATTGGAACCACCTCACTGATCCACCATACGAGCATCCATGCGAGGCACGCCAAGACACTGTTTTGTGTTCCATCCAGTTGCGCAGGATTCCAAAACAGTAAGAGAAGAAATAATAGTGGTCCTGAAAGTAAGATGATCAGCCGTTTCTTTTCCATAGTTTGTAAATGTGCATCTCAATTTAGGTTAGGTAGGATTAAGCAACCTGTTTTTTTGAGGGGATCTTTGTTGACGAATACAAATAAAAACGGCTTTCCGAAGGAAAGCCGTTATCAATTCATTATTGGAAAAATTATTTACCGCTGCTGAATTTTTCCATTTCTTTTTCGAAGGTTTCTTTAAACTTTTCGTAGTTATAGTCAGCTTTGATTTTGTCGTTAGCGCTCAAGCCTTGGTTGTAGGCATCAACTATTTTGTTTCCGCTCAACTCAATGGCCACATAGCTTACGTATGTACCATCAGGGCGTTGAGTCAATTTTTCGCAGATTTCAACCACCCCGCGCAATTCTTGGTCAACTACAGTGCGAGCCATTTCCTGGAAGGTTTCAGTGAGCTCTTCCTTGTTGTTGAACTCGGTAGAGTTTACGTAGTTGTCACCTACGATTTTCATTGTGCTGCTGATGGTTTTAGCCATTTCAGCGTTGGCGTTAGAACGTGCTTTTTTCTTAGCCGTTTCGCGGTCCATGCTTTCGCCAGTTGCAGTTGCACGGAATACTTCTTTAGTACTCATATAATCAGGTCCGCTGCAATACTCGTTGATGAGTACTTCACCTGCAGGTTTTGCAGCTTCAGCAGCTTTTTTCTTTTTACCACAAGCTGTAGCGAAAATGGCCACAAACGCGATTAGCATTATGAAAGTAAAATTCTTGGTTTTCATATCGTGTAAATTTTAATTGATGATTTGTTGTTTTATAATGGTATTATCGTCTTATTCTACAATCGTGCCAAAACTAATGTGGTTTGGCTTACAGTTTTATTTCTTCTTCAAAATCATTGGGTTATTTCTGTTGCATAATTTGATTTATAATGGCTTTGGTGATTTCTCGTTCAATCATTTCTTTTCCTCTTTTATATGCTTCCTTGGATGCTGCTCCCGTGTTCAGCTGTAAACCTTTAACATCGTTTTGAGATTGATTGTACACTACTTCCTTGGTGGTGGTATGTGTCACCTTCAGCTGCATGTCCAAATAAGCCATGTGGAATCCTTGAGACATTCCGGCATCTCTTGTGTTGGCATGAATTTGTACAATGTAATTTGCATCTTGTTGCCTTGGTGCTATGCGCATGCCTTTTTTCACGAGTTCTTGAGTAAGCGCTGAAGCCAATGTATTATTTGAAGAAGACTTGTCCAATTCCAGTTCGGTGCTGTTCACATAGAATGCCGGTACAATCAATGAAATTGGCAAAACCAGTTTGTCAGAACTAAATCCTTTGAGCAAGCCGGTTTGAATAGCACGATCCAAATCCGGTACAATCAATGATTCAAGCAGAATTGTTACGGTGAGTTGGTTGTTCTTTTGATTCGTGCTCACATCGTTTACGATGATATCTGCGCTACCGCTCATATCTGTTGTAAGCGTACGGGGCTTCATGTATTCTTCTTTTACATAAGAATAGGTGAAGCTGATGCCTGGGACAGGCTTATTGTTGAAGTGTACCGTCATGGGTACTGTCGCGTTGAAATGATTGTCGGCACTCAATACAACAGTTGAAGTATTGCTCATCAACTTAAGGCCGTTTGCAATGCGCTGGAGGTTGTTGTAAAGTTCTCTATCCAGATAAACCGAATTGCCTTTGATGATGTAATCATTGGTCTCTTTCCAATGTTCTTTAAGTGCAAATAGCCCGCGCATGTTCATTTCAAATGCTAGCGGAATGTTTTGCTCGGCTTCGGCCTGAAGTGCGTTGTCGTAGTATTGCTTTGCAATGCTCAGGGCTTTATTCTTTTTCTCGGCCTTTTGTTGCTGGTATTTGGCTTTGTTGAGTCGGTAATATGTCCAATACTCTTTATCAGTTTCCCAAACACCGGCAACTTCAAAATCTTCAATCTTCTCATCGGTGAACGTTGCGATGGTTGAGATAAACTCTTCGGTATAGGTCTTGTTAAACTCAAGAGAATTGAGGAAGGTATGTCCTTGAACACGCACACTGATTTCGGAAGCCAGATCATAGAGTGCATTTTTCTTTGCTTCGTTTTGGTAATCGAGCGGATTGGTCAACTTACTGGCACTGCCAATGCCAATGTAATAATCGCTGTTGAACGGACGAGCATTTACCCAGTCAGGTGCTGAAACCATTACTACTTCTTTCTCATTCTTACTTATTTCTTGTTTGTTCTTACATGAAACAATGGTGAGTGTGAGAGCAAGTACTAGCAATGTCCAGCGAACAGAAGCTATATAGTAAGTAGGGCGCATAAATGTTATTTAATCATAGATGTCACGGCTTTGGTAATTGACTGTGTCATCTGAGTAGAAACGGTGTTGTATAAATTGGTTGAAATTTCGGCAGGACTCTTCAATACCTGACGAGCCTGAAACAAGCTGTTGAGTGCACGCTTGTCGTTAGAGTTCAGGTTCGGACCATATTGTGCTGCCGGAAACAGATTGGCCAATTCACCATTGTATTTACCATATAGGACTTCATCTTTAACCTCTTTATTGATGATTTCTGTTTTGATAATTTGTCCTGTTGTCAAATCAATCAGTTTATACTGAATGCTTACTGATACAGAGCTAGAGTTGTAATACTCGGTGTAGGTAGTAGGCTTATACTTTGTCTGATAATAGTATTTGCCATCCTCTTTATTCAAGTATTTCTCTTGATAAGCGGTGTATGCTTCTCTGCTTTTTGTGCGCAGTGTGCCAACGTTTTCAGAGTAGCTCAGTACAGTTCCTGTGAGCAACGCTTGGGCACCTACTATCTGGCCAACAGAAACAGCGGTGCGTTCATCAATAACACCGGATAGTTGGAGTTTTTGTTCCGCCAACACCGCATCCATACTGGAGCGGTCTACTACACGTACAAAAGGATCCTGAATAGAAGACAGGGCACTCAATGCATAAGCGGAGATGTTGGCATCCACTCCCGGTGTTCTGGTTGCATTATCAAAATGCATGACAGCAATGGTAAACCTTCCCTTTTCCAGACACTCATCAATGAGTTGTTGCGTGTCGCGGAAGTTTTTGTTGCGAGCCATTATCTTCTGAAAGTTGTTGTATGCTTGGCGGTAAGCACTATTCTCCATGAATTTCTTGCCCTCAGCATATAGCGGTTGCAGATAAGCTATTTCTCCAAGTTCTTTGGTGTCCTTGTAGTCCGCATCGAGTTTGCATATCTCCTGGAATTTTTTTTCGGCTTCGCTGTATTTCTGCTCTTCAAGCAAAGTGGTACCTTCTTCATAGAGCTTCATTAAGTAAGCGTTCTTAGAAGTTTGGAAATCGCTTTCGTAATAATCCGGAATGAGGAGGTTCACTCCCAGCCGTTGTATCTTTTCTTTATAAGCTTGTGCTTCCAGATATGCATAGACTGCATCTTTATCGGAGCCAAAATTCTTTTGCTTAGCAAATTCGTTGAGCAAGGAATTAAGAACCAATTGACCACTTTTCTTCATGCCGATTTGCGCATCCACATTGCTGCGGTTTTTGAGCAATGCGTTGTAATAGTTCTGAGCGGCTTCTGTTACGAGCCCTGCGGTTTCCTGCTTAACGGCCATCTTTGTATAGTACTTGCTGTTGTGACAGCCTGCCAAAACGAGGATGACTATTGTAAGAGTGATGGTATGTCGTAAATATGCTTTCATATAATCGGCTTGTTGCGAATTTTAATAGAAGGCTTGCACAAGAGGCAAGCCTTCTTGTACAAACCGGTAAATTATTTTGACTGGATGTATTCGTTCAACTCATCAATGCTGGAACTGTATGAAAACGCGTCATTAATCAAGTAGTACTCATTGCGGTTGGCGCAGTGGTCATATGCATACTTCGCGAATTCAAGTTTTGTGGCCTCAAAACTAAACACATCCATGACTTCTCTGATTTGAGTGACACTCAAGCAGTTCGAGTTGGCAACTTGTTTGGCTACAGTCAAACGTGTTTCGTCAAATCCTTTGTCTTCAATGCTTTTCTTGGCTTTCGCAAATGCATCGTTGGCCATTTTGATGCCACAAGGGTTATGAGCAGATGGTCTTTCTTTTACAGGTTGTTTTGTCTCTACTGCTTCTGATGAAGTCGTTCGTGTAGTGGTTGTGGTAGTAACAGCGGTGTTGCTACTTTGCTCAATGCCATCGTTCACATTGATGTTGATACCCATATTCACTCCGCCAATGTTCATGCCTACTCTTACTTTTTCACCATTGGATGGATTGGTAGTTGTGGTGGTAGTAGTTGTTTCGGCAACTCCTACATCTACTTTTACGCTACCTGCAGGAGTTGTCACTGACTGACTGATACCTGTTGTCGGTGTTACGGTAGTGTCCTCCTCATCGTCCACTAAAGCGATGCGTCTTGCTTCATCACTAATACCTGTTTCCGATGATGACCCAGATGCTGTATTGGAAATGGGAGAGTAGCTGTGAAAGCGCAATACATATTCACCTTTCTTATTCTTTTTGATGACATAAGTGGCTTCACTGCCTAGCTCAACAGCAAAGTTCTTGCTTGAGATATCGGGAAGTTTATGATCTTCAAAATCAATCTTAGCAGTGTAAAAGGTAGATGTCAGTCCATTGACTTTTACATTGGATTGTGGAGTAGCATTCTTTTGCTCACCGTTAAGGAAAAGCGTGAACTTGTCACCGTCTTCGCTGAACACCACAACGTTTGCCGTTTGGGCATGAAAGAGGAGTGAACAACAAATAGCGGCCAAAAGTGTAAGTGATTTTTTCATGGGATGGGATTTAATTAAGTGGTTAACAAATTAAAATTACAAATATCCTAGACACCAATGATGTGCCAAAAATTATAAGGTATATGTTATTCAAAAGATTATAGCCGTTTTTATTAACTGTGCTTTTGCTTGATTCAATTCGATGAATTCACTGAGTTGGCGCGCGCTGGAGCTGAATGTGAACACATCGAAAAGCATGAAATATTCTCCTGGATTAACACAATTCTTATATGCATGCTTAGCAAATTCCAAGCGCTTTGAATCGAATGTAAATAGCTCTGCTATTTCTCTGATTTGTGCAGAGGTCATATAATTCATAGATGAAATTTGCTTAGCAAAAGCAAGTCGGTTGCTATCAAAAGTCTCGTTCTTGAGTTGTCGCTGTGCAGCTTCAAATGCTTCACGACTCATGCCGATAGTATACACCGGTTCGCAATCGTTTGTATAACGTGGGCGTTGCGGTTTTACTACTACAGCTGGGCCATCGTACAGATTGGTGCGATACGGTTTGTGAGGTTTTATACCGGTCAGACGTGCTTCGTGCACCTGCTGTGCTTGAATGTTGCCAAGGAGGATACAGGCAATGATGAGAGTAAAGAACTTTTTCATAACGATGGTTTTTGGGGTGATATCCTGTACTAATCCAACCCCGTGCCAAATTCGTTTTATAAGTTTAGTTATGATTTTCAGAAACCGTTGACAGCGAGCGAGCCCTTACTTTTGAGCGCAATTTTTACAATGAAAAAGGTACTTGTTTTAGGCGCAGGCAGAAGTAGCGCTGATTTGATAAAATACTTGTTGCAACACGCAACAGATGAGCAGTGGATAGTACGCGTGGGCGATTTGGATCTCGCTCATGCTCAGCAAAAAGTCAACAACCACTCTTCAGGTGAGGCTTTTCAAATCAATGGAGGTGACCATGCTCAGCTTCACAAGGAAATATTACAAGCCGATATGGTGATTTCTATGCTTCCGGCATTTATGCATATTGAAGTAGCCCGCATCTGCTTGCAATACTCTAAAAATCTCATTACTCCCAGTTATGTGACACCAGAGATGCTAGCGCTTGATGCAGAAGCCCGTTCTAAAGGTGTGGCCATTCTCAATGAAATGGGTGTTGACCCCGGGATTGATCACATGTCTGCAATGCACATCATTCATGGCTTGCAGGAGAAAGGCGCTACACTGGAAAGTTTTGAATCCTTCACCGGTGGATTGATAGCTCCGGAAAGCGATAACAATCCATGGAATTACAAAATCACTTGGAACCCTCGGAATGTGGTGTTAGCAGGGGCGGGAGGTACAGCTCGCTATTGGCAAAACAATACATTTAAATTCATTCCCTATCATCAACTCTTCAAGCGCTTGACTTATGTGGATGTGGATGGTTATGGCCGTTTTGAAGGTTACGCCAACCGCGATTCCTTGAAGTACAAGAGCATCTATGGCTTGGAAGATCTTCCAACAATTTACAGAGGAACATTGCGAAGAGACGGATTCTGTAAGGCTTGGGACGCATTGGTACAACTGGGTTTGACTGATGATTCTTTTGAGATTTCGCAACCTCAAAACATGACCTGGTATGATTTGACGTCCTCCTTTGTGGAGTTTAATTCCGGTGACGATTTGGCCCAAGTGGTTAAGCGTTATCTGGACCTTGATGATGTTGTGTTATCCAAGTTACAATGGCTCGGAATTTTCGATGCCAAGCCGCTGGGAATAGACAAAGGAACTCCGGCCGTTGCGTTGCAAAAACTCATTGAAAAGAAATGGGCATTGGATGAAGGTGATAAAGACATGACGGTGATGTGGCATCGCTTCTATTACACTTTAGAACAGAAGCGCTACGAGCTACAATCATCGATGATTGTTATCGGTGATGATACGGTTTATACATCCATGTCCAAGACTGTTGGTTTGCCCATGGCCATCGCAGCTCGTAAAATGCTACGTGGTGAGATGAAATTGACCGGTGTCCATTTGCCCGTGATAAAAGAGATTTATGAACCAATTTTATCCGAACTTGCAACCTTAGGAGTGCGCTTCGAGGAAAAAGTAATTGCATGTTAAGTTGAAGTATCCGGTTATCATATCCCTGTTGAGTTTGATTTTGCAAATGCATCTGGCATCTGCACAGAGCGAGCATTGCTGGGAGAAGACGCAGGAAACAGAAGCGCTCACAGCCGATGATTACATCAAGGAAAAAGACTGTGTGAAGAAGACACTTCGCTGGTTGTGCAACACTCCATTGGGAATGGAGATACAGCAGCGTAGTTATGCCAATGCTTATGTTATGGAGTGGATAGCCGGGACACCACTTTTCACGCTGGAAATAGAAACACGTTATCTGTATTTCATTAATGAACATCCGGAGTTGCTCTATAGCTTTATTCATGGCATGGCTTACTACAAATTGGATCATCCTGAGGAGAAGGATAGGCTGAAACTTTACTCTGAAGGATACAAAGTAGTGGCACAACTTGCTTCTCAGAGCAAGGAGCTTTCCAAATCATCCGTATTGAAACCATTGCTCAAGGCAGCGCGCAAGAAGGCAATCAGAGATTATACTCAAACCGTACTCTCGCAGAATTAATCATGAAGAAATTCGATATCCCCGAGCAATACCGCTCAGGCATCATAGCAGAAGTAAAGAACAGAAGAAAACTTCGCGATCCGCGCAAACAGGATTTCACTCCTTCTGTGTTGGATTTTGGTGGAGTTACTTTCCTCTTGCCACGGCATTTCGGATTTTGTTATGGAGTGGAGAATGCCATAGAAAAATCTTACCGCGCAATCAAAGAGAATCCTGGCAAACGAATTTTTCTATTGAGTCAAATGATTCACAATCCTGCGGTAAATGAAGACTTGCAGTCGCATGGTATTCAATTTATCATGGATACGGAAGGTCGTCAATTCATTGAGTGGGATGAAATCACCGCTGATGACATCGTAATCATTCCTGCATTCGGAACGACCATTGAGATTGAGCAATTGCTCAAGAGCAAAGGGGTGGAGATTGAGCAATACAACACTACCTGTCCATTTGTGGAGAAGGTATGGAAGCGTTCTTCTGAAATTGGTAAGAAGGGCTTTACGATAATCATTCACGGTAAGAACCATCATGAAGAGACGCGAGCAACCTTCTCGCACAGTTATCAGGACGCACCGGCCGTGGTAATTAGGAATATGAAAGAAGCGGAGCTCTTGGCTCGCTTTATTCGCAAGGAGTTGCCCGGTGAAGAATTCTTCAAAGTGTTTGATAAAAAATATTCGGAAGGATTTAATCCGGATGTTGACTTAGACAGAATCGGGGTGGTGAATCAAACCACGATGCTTGCTACCGAAACACAAGCCATTGCCGATTACTTCAAGTCTGTGATGGTGGATTTATATGGAGAGGCGTACAAAGAGCATTTTGCAGATACACGTGACACCTTGTGTTATGCGACCAACGATAATCAACAAGCTACGTTGAATGTGCTCGATAGCGGTGCCGATCTTGCATTGGTTGTTGGCGGTTACAATAGTTCGAACACTTCCCAGATTGTGACAATACTCGCACAGCGCATGCCGGTGTATTTCATCAGCGATGCCGATGAAATCGTTTCAGATGAGGTAATCTATCATTTTGACTATGCTGCACAGGAGCGCAAGCAAACTTCCGGATGGCTTCCGAAAAAGGACCAGGTGAAAATCGTATTGACGAGTGGAGCATCTTGTCCGGATACCATTTTGGAGCAAATTATGGAGAAAGTATTGGCCTTCCAACCATCGGGACGCACGGTGGATGAGGTGCTGTCATCTTTGTGAGCCGTTCATTTTGTTTTCATGGATATTAGTTAGGTAAAAGCGGCTTATCAATTATTAGCGTATGGAGCCTGCTAGCGGAAGCTCTATTCATGCAGATATTTGCACCTGTTATAAAAAATTGAAATAGTTAGTAATGGCAAAAGTTACGACCATCCTAGATGGAGAAGAGACCACCTTTGAATTAGACCAAAATGGTAAGAGTGTATTGGATGCGGCAATTGCAGCCGGAGTGGATGCACCTTTTAGCTGTAAAGGTGGTGTTTGTACTACCTGTATGGCTAAAGTGTTGGAAGGCTCCGTTACCATGGATGCCAATTTCGCACTTACCGATAAGGAAGTTGCTAACGGATATATTTTGTGTTGTCAATCTCACCCGACCAGCGAAACCCTCAAGCTTACTTGGGATATCTAAAAGTTAAGATCACGAAATCATAACCGCTCGCTGAATTTCAACTGACACAATGGAAGAAAGAAAAGCAGGACAACAGTTGCCGGTGATGGAACGGTTCTACACCGTCCAAGGCGAAGGTGCTTATGCCGGAGCGCCTGCTTATTTTATTCGTCTTGGCGGTTGTGATGTGGGTTGTGTGTGGTGCGATGTAAAAGAAAGCTGGCCGATGGATGCGCATCCGTTGATGGATGTGGATGTGTTGGTCAGGGATGTCATCAATAGTGGCGCACGTTTGTGTGTGGTTACGGGAGGCGAACCAGCCATGCATGATCTTACGGCATTGACATCCGGTTTGCGCGCTGCAGGTATCCGCGCGCACATCGAAACCAGTGGAACACATGAACTCACCGGGCAATGGGATTGGATAACATTCTCCCCCAAAAAATTCAAAGCGCCTGTGGATAGCATCTATCCATTGGCAGATGAACTCAAAGTGATTGTATATCACAAGAGCGACATACCTTGGGCTGAGGAACACGCAGCCAAGACTAAACCAGAGTGTAAACTTTACCTCCAACCGGAGTGGGAAAAGCGCGAAACCATGCAACCACTCATTCTGGATTTTATACGTCAAAACACCCAGTGGCGCATCTCTGTGCAAACGCACAAATACATGGGAGTAGATTAGTCTCTACCGGTGATAAGCGATTGTGCGACCTCGTCCTTGCACAGGGCGGGAGGCTATACATTTGCGACCTCAAAACAATTATGAGCACATTCAATTTTGATTACTACCGGAGACGTGCCCACGCCAAGAAAGCAGGGCTCGCCAAATTCCTCAACAAAGTGGTGCGCAAGAAACCACGCGGTTTACTCAAGGATGTAAAGCTCGCAAGTGATCATGCATGGTCTGTAGTGGATTGTACCAACTGTGGTGCTTGCTGCAAGCACATGACTCCTACTTGGAAAAAATCGGAAGTGAAGCGCATGGCAGCACATTTAGGGATGACCTATAAGGAGTACTATGATAAGTACCTCTATACAGATGATGAAGGATGTATAATGAATAATAGCACTCCTTGCCAGCATCTGGATTTGAAAACGGGACTTTGTAGCGTGTATGAGTTGCGTCCGCATGATTGTTCAGAGTTCCCCCATTTTCATAGAAAGGATTTTACCGATCAGGTCAAAGAAGTTTTTATACCCAATATGCCCCGTTGCCCGGCTACACTCGTGATGGTGGAGAAACTGGAGGCAATCATGAAAGAAAAGGATTTTTAAAGAGTTGAAGAATACAGTCATCATAAATACTTCATTCGTTGAGCCGGATATCTTCGAGTTATCGAATGGTATACGCGTGGTGCATCAATACATGCCTAGAGAGGTAGCGCATTGCGGTATCATGATTGGTTCAGGAAGTAGAGATGAACGCAAAGAAGAACACGGACTTGCTCACTTTCTGGAGCATTGTTTCTTCAAAGGAACCAAAAAGCGCAAGACCTATCATATCCTCAGCCGGCTTGATGCAGTAGGAGGAGAGCTCAATGCTTTTACATCCAAGGAAGAAACATGGGTACATGCATCTTTCCTCTATACCGATTATGAGCGTGCTATTGAGTTGATAGCGGATATATCGTTCAACTCCACATTTCCGGCAAAGGAGATAGAGCGCGAGAAAGAGGTCATTGTAGATGAAATCAACAGCTACAAGGACAGTCCATCGGATATGATTTTCGAGGAATTTGATGAGCACATGTTTGCCAATCATCCGCTTGGACGGAGTATTCTGGGCACTGAGCAAAGTCTCAGAAAGTTCACGCGCGAAGACTTACTGAATTTCAAAGAGCGCCATTTCTATAAGGGCAATGTCATTTTTGCATCAGCCGGCAATATCACAACTGAAAAACTTCAGCGTCTGCTGGAGAAACACCTAGCTCATTGGGAGCTTGCAAAAAAGAAGAAGAAAAAAGCCTATGTACAGCAATACAAACCTTTCCAGCATGAAGTAGTGAAGGATATCCATCAAGTGTATTATTTGATGGGTATACCGGCTTATAGCTTTCATGATGAGAAACGACCGGCCTTTTCATTGCTCAATAATATTCTCGGTGGTCCGGCCATGAACAATCGCTTATCGATGAAGATTCGCGAGAAGCATGGTATTGCATATCAAATCGATTCCAGTTATGTGCCTTTTACCGATGTTGGTGTGTTTTCCATTTACCTTGGAACAGAGAAGGAAAATCTTCAGAAAACAAAGAACCTCATCTGGAAGGAGTTGAATTTGTTGAAGAGCAAACCACTCAGTGCAACGCAGCTGAACGATGCAAAGCGTCAGTTGATTGGGCAAATTGCACTTGCTCAAGACAGTGGCAGTGCGGTGATGTTCAATCTCGCCAAGAGTCTTATGTTGTTCGATAAAATCGACTCACTTGCGGAATTGTTTGAGAAGATCAATGAAATCACCGCGGAAGAAATACATGAGGTTGCCAACGAGATTTTCGATGAAAACCGCATGAGTTCACTTACTTATTTGTATTGATGAAAATGTGCATTCGCGTGCTCATGCAGTCGATTGGCCGAAACTGTCATGGATAAAAATCAATCCGGTAACCTTACTAGGATTATATAAAAGTATATTCGCCAATCAATAAAACGACAGAGCGAAACAAGATGGAGTTTACGGCATCTCAAATAGCGGCTATGTTGGGTGGTCGCGTAGAGGGAGATCAGAATGCAAGAGTATCAAATCTTTCAAAGATTGAGGAAGGCAAGCCTCATACCTTGACCTTTCTCGCTAATCCGAAATACACAGATTATATCTATACCACCGGTGCAACCATCGCAATTGTGGCCGAGGATTTCGTTGCCGAAAAACCGCTTCCGTCAACACTCACATTGGTGCGTGTACTGGAGCCTTATGGAAGCTTCGCTCGATTGCTCGAAGCGTATAACCAGTTTCGCCAACCCAAACCCGGAATAGATGCCAGAGCGATTATCGCACCAACGGCTAACGTGGGAGAAAATGTTTACATAGGCAGCAATGTGGTGGTGTCCGAAGGAGTCGTCATTGCAGATGGAGCTAAGATTTATCCCGGAAGTTTTATCGGAGAGAATGTAAAGGTGGGAGCAAATACCGTACTGTTTGCGGGTGTTCGCATTTATGCCGATTGTGTGATTGGCAACCATTGCACCTTGCACAGTGGAGTAGTCATTGGAGGTGATGGTTTTGGATTTGCACCGAACAGTGACAATAACTACAGCAAAGTTCCCCAGATTGGTAATGTAATAATTGAGGATTATGTGGAGATAGGAGCCAATACCACAGTGGACAGGGCAACCTTGGGATCTACCATCATTCGCAAAGGAGTGAAGCTCGATAACCTCATCCAAATTGCTCACAATGTTGAGGTAGGTGAGAACACCGTTATTGCAGCACAGACCGGAGTAGCCGGAAGCACCAAGATTGGCAAGAATTGTATGATAGGTGGTCAAGTGGGTATCGTGGGACACCTGGTTATTGCCGATGGTGTTAAGATTGCCGCTCAGAGTGGGATTGCCCAAAGCATCAAGGAAGAGAATGCTATTGTACAAGGTTCACCTGCTATGCCACACATCGATTATCAGAAGGCGTATATCGGATTCCGCAAGTTGCCCGAACTCATGAAAGAATTGGCACAATTGAAGAAAGAAATCGAGGCTTTGAAGAAAGATAGAATTGGTGAATAGTGGGCTCATTCTTCGAGATTAAATCCTATATCCAGCACCTATTTCGTTCTAAAGGAAAGGGGGGGCATGGTATCCATTCTCCTTGGGTCTATGAGCTCATCACACAGGTATTGCATCGCGATAAGTTGTTTTATTTCGTTGACGCAATAGAAGCCGAGCGCAAAGCATTGCTTCGTAAGCATACGTTGTTAGAAATAATGGATTTGGGTGCGGGTTCGCACGTGAGTCGTTCCAACAAACGGAGCATATCTGAGATGGCAAGTGCGGCATTGCAGCCGGCTCCTCAAGCGCAAGCACTGGCCAAAATGGTGCATCACTATCAGCCCGAGAAAATAATAGAACTTGGCACCAGTCTGGGCATTACAACCGCCTACCTCAAATCGGCAAAACCTACGTCAGAACTTTTTACCATTGAAGGCGATAAAGCCATTGCCGGTGTAGCCAAAGAGGTTTGGCAAAGGCTAGGGCTGAAAGACATCGAACTGGTGATTGGCAATATTGATGTACAACTGCCCTCGGTTTTGCAAAAAATGCAACGTGTAGATTTTGCGTTGCTCGATGCCAATCATCGCTATGAACCAACCCTGCGCTATTTCAATTGGATATTGCCCTATTGTCATGAAGATACCATTCTTATTTTGGATGATATTCATTGGTCAAAAGAAATGAATCGCGCTTGGAACGATATCGTTCAGCATACTGCGATAACCATCAGCATTGACTTCTTTCATTTTGGGCTCTTGCACTTTAAAAAGGGGAAGGAGAAGGAACATTTTATAGTTCCACTTCCCTAAAAAATAGCCGGACACATTATTTCTTTCGATAAAAAATGATTTTGGCACGATTCTTTTAAATTTGACAAGCGAGATAAACAACTAAAAATCCTTATTGATTATGAAAAAAATTTTGATTCTGGCCATGTTGGCACTTCCTGTGGCCGGTTTTAGCCAAGCACAACTTACTAAACCTGATGGTGCTGATCCGAAAGTAAGACAAGCACGTCCAAACATTGAGTCAGTAGAGGCTATTTATGTAGAAATCGTTGTCAGCAATAACGAAAAAGAAGGTCAGGTAATTCGTACACAGATTGCCAGTGAAGCATTCGAGAAAGTGACCGATAAAGAATCAATTGTTCAGCTGAAAGAGCTTTCTGATAAGTCCTATAAAACTGTTCCGGATGCGATGGCCGATTTGGCATCCAAGCACTTCAAGTTTGTTACCAGCTACCAATTGGTTGGCAAAGATGGTAAACCGACCGCTCATTTGATTTTTGAGAAACGTGCGTTGGGCAAATCGGCTCGTGAGGAGATGGAAAGACAAACTGCTCCGCGTCCTGCAGTAACACCTCCTGCAAAAACGAAATAATTCGTAATTGAAGTCTATTATTGCAAAGCCTTTCCACCTTTGGGAAGGCTTTGTTTTTTTAACGCATCCATGAATCGTTCCGTCTCCATCTTTAAAGAAAAGCGTGCACGTATCATTCTTTATGTACTGGTCATTTATATGATGTTCCAGTTGGTGTGGTGGGGCTATTTGCTCATCGGTAACTACAAAGACCTCTATGCACTCAATCCCAATCTCTCAGATGTGGAACGAGGTTCATTGCTTCGCAAAAAGATATGGATGCTATTTGGTGAAGGTGCAGTGTTCTTGTTGCTCATGTATGTTGGATTCAGATATCTCAACAGGAGCATTACGCGCGAGTTGCAACTGGCACATTTGCAAAAAACGTTTTTGCTGTCAGTAACGCATGAGTTGAAAACACCGATATCAGCCATCAAGCTTTTTCTGGAAACAATGCGTACACGCAAACTTTCAGAAGAACAGCAGAAGTCCATACTCAACGATGCATTACGCGAAACCAAACGTCTGCAGGCTCTATCTGAGAATATCTTGGTAGCACAACGCATGGAGCTAAAAGGCACTGAGTTTCTGCATGAATCAGTGAATGTATTCGATATCATTGAGGCCGAAGCTGCCCGCTATCGTGATGTGTTCAATGCCGATGTGGTCTGTGACTTGCAGGGGACATTCTTCATGAAAGGGGATAAGAACCTATTGCAATCACTCTTCAGCAATCTTATAGACAACGCCATTAAGTATTCTCCTGTAGGTGCACCTATTATGGTAAAAGGCTATCGTCAGGAAGGGAATTATTGTATTGAGGTAAGTGATGCCGGAGTGGGGATTGCAGATGAAGAAAAGGATAAGGTTTTTGAGAAGTTCTATCGTGTAGGCAATGAGGAAACGCGTAACCACAAAGGTGCCGGATTGGGCCTATACATTGTTTCCAGTGTTGTAAAAATGCATGGCGGCAGCATCTTTGTGCACGATAATCAACCGGTCGGAACCGTCATAACAGTTTGTTTTAAGAATCAAGGTCTAAATGAAAAAGGATAAAAAAGTGGCCCTCATCATTTTGGATGGTTGGGGTCATGGCAGAAAGGATGATAGCAATGCTATCTATAAAGCACACACACCATTTACCGATTCGTTATATGTGAAGTATGCACATGCTGAATTGCGCACCGATGGTGAGAATGTAGGTTTGCCCGATGGTCAAATGGGTAACAGTGAAGTTGGTCACACCAATATAGGAGCGGGCAGAATCGTCTATCAGGATTTGGTAAAAATCAACATTGCTGCAAGAGAAAGAGCCTTGCATTCACATCCGCAAATACGTCACGCAATCGAATACGCGCGTGAGAAAAAATGCAAGGTGCACTTGATGGGACTGGTGAGCGATGGAGGAGTTCACTCACACATCAATCACCTCAAAGCATTATGTGAGATAGCGGCAGAAGCACAACTACCGAATGTCTTTATCCATGCCTTCACGGATGGAAGGGATACTGACCCACAAAGTGGTGCCGGCTTCATTCAGGATTTGGAGCAATTCATCGAGCACCGCGGTGTAAAGATTGCCTCTGTCATTGGTCGCTATTATGCAATGGATAGGGATAAGCGCTGGGAGCGCATCAAGAAAGCATATGATATGATGGTAAAAGGAGAGGGCGAGAAATTCAGCTCTGCTTCAGAGGCCGTTGCACAGTCTTATGCAAAAGAAATAACCGATGAGTTCATTGAACCATCCGTAATGGTTGATGAAGAAGGACAACCGCTTACAACCATCTCATCCGGTGATGTTGTCATTTGTTTCAACTTTAGGACCGATCGTTGTCGTGAGATTACAGAAGCGCTGACACAAAAGGTATTTCCTGAATATGCAATGGAACCCCTTCCGTTATACTATGTGACAATGACGCGCTACGATGATACGTATGAGAACGTACATGTCATTTACGAAAAGGATAACCTTGTGATGACATTGGGAGAAGTGTTGGAACAAAATGGAAAATCGCAAGTGCGCATTGCAGAAACTGAAAAGTATCCACACGTGACCTTCTTCTTCAGTGGTGGTCGTGAAAAGGAGTTCGAAGGAGAAAAGCGCATCATGATTCCTTCTCCTAAAGTAGCTACTTATGACTTACAACCGGAGATGAGTGCCCAAGGTGTCGCGGATGCCATTATTCAGGAAATGGAGTTGAACGCACCGGACTTTATCTGTTTGAATTTTGCTAATCCGGATATGGTTGGGCACACAGGCGTGTTTGAAGCCATTATGAAGGCTGTGGAGACAACCGATAATTGTTTGCACCAAGTTGTGAATGCCGGTCAGCGCAATGGCTATTCTTTCGTCATCATTGCCGACCATGGCAATGCCGATTATGCTGTCAATGAAGACGGAAGTCCGAATACTGCACATACAACCAACCCGGTTCCTATTTGGATTTTGGACAGGGATGTACAGGAAGTTCGCAATGGTATTTTGGCAGATGTGGCCCCCACCATTCTCAAATTAATGAATATTCCTGCTCCTGAGGAGTTCACAGGTCAGGCCTTGATTTAAGCAGGTTAAAGAAACAGGGAAATGAAAAAGCCCCGAAGTTGAATTCGGGGCTTTTCTATGTTTTGTGTTTTCATTCTATCCAGGAAGACCGGAAGCGTATTTTAAAACAACAAGGTGTCACTTTTCAGAGTGATACATTGTTGCGTTCCATACGATTATTTAGTCACCATCATGCGCTGGGTTCTTACTTCATTTCCGGTAGTAAACTCAACCATATACACACCTTGTGCAAGTGGTTTGCTGAAGTTCACCATCGTGTTCAAAGAACCTTCAACGGTATAGCGGTTGCTATATACTTCGCGGCCCATGCTATCCATGATGCGAACAAATACTTCAGGAGTAGTAATACCGGTGATGTTGAGGTTTACTAATTCTCCATTGTTCGGGTTAGGATAGATGTTGGTGCTAATGCTTTCTCCGGTGTATGCAAGACTTGCAACAGCGTTGTTGTTGACAGCAGCAATTGCAGCCGGTGCGGTACCGTTTACAGCAATTACTTGTGCCGGTCCGTACTCGCCTTCATAACCGCTGAAGCGAGGTTTCCAGCGCACACTCCAGTAACCGATGGCACTGTTTTGCGCTAATGGCAAACTGTTGAATGCGTAGTTGAGGTTGATATAAGGACCGGTTACTGACACCGTTTTTTCGAAAGAGTCGAGCGGTTGTGGATCATCACCGTTGCAATTGGCTACAGGAGTGAACTCAATACGGAAACCGGTTGTATTACAGATGCTGTTTGGTCCCACGTATTGTCCATAGAGGTAACCACTTCTTGCAAGCACAGCTCCGTTCACGCATTTGTTGTTTTCCTGAACCTCAATCATGCGGTGTGGTTCTATTGTCAAGCTGTAAGTTTCAGGGTTCGAAACATAAATTGTTTCCGGTTCACCAAGGCCGTTTTCGAGCACATATTTGGTTTTAACTTTAAATGTGTAGTTGCCACCGTGTTTCAATTGTGCAGAGGATGCATTGAGTGGCATGTAGTAGGTATTGGATGTGTAACTGCTGGTTTGTTGAGTTGCCACATCTGTAAATTCAAAAATGGTGCTGTGGGCGCCCACTTGTGAAGTATGGAGCAATCCACAAAGGGAACGAGTTGTGGAAGAGCTAGTAGTCATGCGCAGTTTGCGAATACAAATGTTGAAGTTGCCGGCTGTTTGATTTACGGATGAAACAGCTACGCGATAACGCTCACCAACAACTAGGTTTCCATAGTTCAAAATTTCGTTGCCAATGCCATCCACTGCGTCTTCGATATCAAGTGGAGTGCTCAAATCAGAAATATGGTAAAGACGAATCTTGGCATCGATAGAGGAAGTAGAAACACGAATGCTCACACCTGTACTGATAGCATCAAATTGGTACCATACAGTTTGCTCTCCGGTTATATCACTGATACCTGTACCGGCAGTTGTTCCGGCCATTTGAGAGCAGCTAGGGTAATATTGAGTTTGCGAATTGTGTACCGGATTTGTATTGGAAGGACTCTGGTTAGATGGAGCCGGACACGTCTCTTCAGCAACACCATTACAGTTGTCATCAATGTTGTTTCCGCAAATCTCAGATGCTCCCGGGTTGATATTCGGGTCATTGTCGTTACAGTCGTGACCTAGCGGAGTTGTGATGTATCCGGCAGGTACAGTAGCACCATAGCAAATATCTTCTGCCCAACCTGCAAAGCCATCTCCGTCCATATCTACGAAGAAGAAGCCGGATTGCCATACAGTGGCATCGTTATCATCACAATCACCGGTTGTGCCTACACCACCGCAAGGAACGATGGTGCTGTTACCATATCCGTCACCATCTAAGTCTTGGTAAGTCACCATGCTGTCGTTACAGTCTGAGTTGTTGGTAACGTAACCTTCAGGAGCTGTAGCATTGCAAGATGTAATGCTATTATTTGGGTCACCAAAGCCGTCACCATCTGCATCGCGGTAGTAGATGTAACTTCCGGATTGAACGGTAGCGGTTACAGCTTGGCGATTGCTCATGCACAAACCTTTTCCGTTAATCAAAAGTTTTGGGCGGTAGTTAGCTGTGTAAACCGAACTCCAACTAGAGAGCAAAGTTTGGTATGCAGAAGTAGTAAAAGATGTGTTGTCATAACGCACTGTAGAGCTTGCTACAGTGGAGGTATTCTGCCAGTAGAAAATGATGGAAATATTGGAAGTACCATCCCAGTAGAAACCAGAGCCGTTTAAGTTGAATGTATTAATACCGGCAATCGGTTGATAAGTAGTACCACTTAAGTTGCTGAAAACATAACTCATATTCTCGTTGGCATAACCACCGGAAAGATCGTTGACGGATGTATTGCCCATTCTGATGCTGAAGGTGTTCAGAGCGCCACCCGGAGTAACAACATCCAATGCTATGGAAGTAATATAGCCTGCAGAAATGCCGGCTGCGATTAATTCAGAAGCGCGAATGAGATAGTTAGAGGACTGACCTTTGTACAAGTTCGCTGCATGGAAAGGGTTTTCACTGGCAAGAGTGCTGACAGATGAACCCGCACCAAGTTGTGCCATGTTGTTTCCGGAGGTTGATTGCCCTGCACTTACGTAGTAAGTGGTGGTACTGCTGATAGAAGGTGTAGAAAAAGTATTGCCGGTGCCTAGAAGGGTTCCACCTGTTTCAGCACTCCACCAGTAAAGTGTTCCGGCAGATGCCGTAGCTCCTAGAGTCACAGAACCGGTTCCACAGGTTGATCCAGGAGTTGTGCTTGTGATAATTGGTGCTATACAAGCAGTGCTGAATGGAATAGAAATCCATTCGCTATTCGATGATGTCGTGCAACGGTTTCTTAGCCAGAAATAATAGCTTGTGCCGGCAGAAAGACCGCTACTTACAGTAACGGTGTTTCCGGAAATATTGGTACCGGAGCCTGTTGGAGGTGTGTTGGTGGTAGTAACTGCATAAGCTACACCGATGGAAGGAGAACCATTGGTCCAGCTGAATGTAGCAGTAGTTGTGGTCGTTCCTGTAACTGTAAGGTTGGTGGGAACAGCACAAGCGATTGGTGCAGGAGTATTCATATAGAAACGCACCTGTGGTTTAGTTGAAAAATTGGAAGAGCTAGTATTTGTTGAGCACAGGCTCGGTGTAGTTGATGTATTCGATACATAACGGTTTGTCGGACTGGTACCGGTTGTTGTATAAACCGAAGCTCCCGATGTTGAGTTGTTGGTAGAAGCTCTACTAAAGCAAATGTCAATGACAATATTGGAAGTACCATCCCAGTTGAACGGGGTTTGGAAAATAAGATCATTATAACCTAAAGAGGGGTTATAGCTGGTTGCAGTATAAACTTGTGTGAGAATGCCACTAAAGTGATTATTCATTGTGGATTCAGTGGTATGCCCCATTTTAATGGTGTAGTTTTGAATACCGCTGGTAGTTTGGTGAACATTCCAAGCCAAACGAGTGATGTTTCCCGCTACCCCTCCTGCTGCTTGAATTTCAGCAGCAGTGTAGAGAATTTGTGAGTGAAAATTCCTTGTGTTTGCGTAAATGGGGCTAACAGTAGTGTTACCCGTATTCCCTGTTCCACTTCCGATAGTGACATAGCCCTGTATTTGAGCCATGGCACTTATGCCTCCAAGAAAAATTACCGTGAGAAGAGCCACGGCATTGCGTAAATGCGTGTGTAGAAATTTCATTTTGTTTTTAAACTTTTATTTAAGTAAAATAGCTTGAGAGAAAACACAAAAGCAGCCATACACAATGGTGGTACGTCACTGTGCAGTGGTTTTTATTTAGTGATAATATATAGGGAAGGAAGGAAGACTGACGAGCCTGTTTGTTCTCAATGTGGTACAGATGCTTATCATGTCTCTCTCGAAGTACAAAGATTACGAACAAAAGTTTATCGACAAAGAGTTGTTATTTATCATCCGTTCTAATTGGTTCATCGTCAATCGTGGTGGGTGTTAGCAAGCAATAATTATTATCCTTTGTTAAGATTTGAACAAAAAAATGGCTGCATACGCAGCCATTTATATGGAAATAAGTCGTTTTTTATTATTTCAGTTCTTTCGAACCCACCATCACCGACACACATCCCTCATGAGCTGAAACGGTAGTTTGCTGAACAGGAACCCTCAGTTTTACAATGAGTTGCTGTGTGTTAGCCATCTTGAAATCAAAGATGTTGGATGAGTCGGAATTGCCTTTATAGATGGTTTCACCGCTTGTATCGGTCACCTCGTATTCTACTTTACCAAGAATAGGGTGGGCGCAAAGAGCGAGACGGTATTCCTTGCCACCGTAGAAGGTGAGAAGGAGTTCCGCCTCATCCCCAGGAACCAACATTGCCGAGTTGTAGTTGTCATTCTGAACATATCCCTCCAAAAGTGGCAGACAACGGTTTTTGGTAAATGCACGGCATTGTGCATCGCTGCTCAATGGCAATAGGTAGAGTGCCAGGGATATTAGTGCTGTAGTAAGAATTCTTGTATTCATAATCAGTGCTGGGTGGTTAACTATTAGAGGGATGTGTATTTGTTACGCAATTCAGATACATAAGTTTCAATTGCTTTCAAAGTTTCATCAGAGATAGTGATGGTAGTGGATGTACCAATGAGCACCACGCCTGATTCATCTTTGGATTGTGTGGTTTTCCCTTTGTTTTCTTCACTCTTGTTATAAATTTCCTTCAAAGCCTGTAGGTCTTTTTTCATTTCGCGCAGGCTTTCCACATCACCAAACTTGTCCATGTAGTCAAGCAAATTGGTCAATGCATATTTCTGTTCTGCAATGCGCTTTATCAAATCCGGATTGCTGTCTTTCGCATAGATGGTGGACAAGTAGAGCGCTTCAATCCATCCCCCGGCTACAACCAGTGCAGATATTTCGGCACGGTCGTTTTCTTTGAGATAGCCATTGAGGTCGGCATAAGCATCGGAAACGATGTTGAGCAATGAGTCGCGGCTCTCCTGATTGCGCTCAAGGCTTTCAATCAGTTCTCCGGTCAAAACATTTTCTATACCCAGGTTAGAAGCCAGTTTCTGAGCACCGGCAAAGTAGTTCATGGTCACTTGCTTCTCATCAAAGATGGCAGCATAACTCAAGTCAGCACCGTATATACCAAGGTTTACGGCTTGTTTTACCTCACCGGTGTATTTGGTTACGTTGTCAGTAGAGTTGAGCATATTGGCATCAAAACGGTATCCCTTTTCTTTGATGAGAGATGCCATTTCAACAGGCGAAGGAATGGAGAAGAAGATTTTCTGCAATTCCATTCTTCTGGCATTTTCAGCAGAGTCTAGTTGTGATTTTACGGGTGGTTGCTGCTGGGCTGATTGTCCTGTAGGACTTTCGCAAGATGCCAGTCCAACACTTACGATGGCAGCTGCTGTGATAATCCTTAAGCTACGTGTCATGTATATTGATATTTTGGGTGTACTTATTTGAATGGAAAAGTTTAAATATGCTCCATTGAAGGGCTCTTACGCATAGGCGCTAAAATAAGTTTTAAACTTTTGCCTATTTATTTTCAATCTGCTCTGTGAAATTAATTCAATTAAAAGCACCCGTTCAACGAGGCTTTCTCATTTTTGGTTGCATTATTTTTTTCGCAATCCGGTTGTAATATCTTTTATCCTAGAAGCCCTGATTGCGCAAGGTGCTCATTAATATTGGGCCGACCATAGCAAATAGCACAAACGAAATGATTTTAACACCTGAAGACGATAACCAGCTCAAAGAAAGAGGATTAACAGCAATTGATCTGTTCAGGCAGATAGAATTGTTTACCAAACAAACCAAACCGCTCAAGCTGGAGCGACCATGTTCTATCAATGATGGCATTACCGCGCTGAGTACCTCGGAATGCAAACAATTGGTGGAATACTATGAGAGTCATACGCAGGGCAAGGAAATCATAGCGTTTATTCCTGCCAGTGGCGCAGCCAGTCGTATGTTCAAGCATTTGCACAATTACTCCTCTGATATGGATAATGATCTTACGGAAGAGTTCATTCTCCATTTTCAGCATTTCCCTTTTGTGGACAAGTTGGCTGAGGTGATGGCGGCCAATGGTATTTCCCTTGAGGAGGAAATAAAACAAGATAACTGGCAGCTGATATTCGATTACATCTTGTCAGCTCGTGGCCTCAATTATGACGGCCAACTCAAAGGAATGGTGCTATTCCACAAATATGACACGGGATGTCGTACGGCTTTTGAAGAGCATTTGCATGAGTTTATCCGTTATGGCAAGCAGTCAGATGGTAAGTGCAGACTGCATTTTACCATAGCCCCACAACACCTTGAATCGGTGAAAGAGTTTATGAATGGAGTGGTGGCACAATTCCCGTACGAAGAAATTGAATTGACTTATAGCGTGCAAGACAGCAAGACGGATACCATCGCATTGAACCGCGATAATGAGCCTGTGAGGGACAGTGCAGGCCGGTTGGTATTTCGTCCCGGGGGGCACGGAGCGTTGATTCAAAACCTCGAAAACTTAAGTGCTGACATTATTTTCATAAAGAACATCGATAACGTGACCACCAGCAAGCAGGCGGATGATACTGTGTTCTATAAGAAGATATTGGGAGGGCTTCTCCTGCAATTGAAGGAGCAAGTAAATAACTATCTCAACGAATTGGATGCCGGCAATGAATCCATCTTGGAAGAAGTGCTGGAATTCATTCATGACCGTTTCCAACCCGGCATTCCAATTGGTATGAACACCGAGCAATTGATGCAATATGCCAAGTTGCGATTGGACCGCCCGTTACGCGTGTGTGGAATGGTGCGCAATCAGGGCGAGCCCGGTGGTGGTCCGTTTTGGGTGAGGGTTCCCGGTGGTTATTTCTCCAAGCAAATAGTGGAGAAGAGCCAACTGGAGAGCGACAATGTGCAACAGATGAAAATCTTCAACTCCTCTACGCACTTTAATCCGGTTGATATAGCTTGTTCCATCCGCAAACGCGATGGCAGCAATTACAAGCTCGAAAACTTTGTGGACTATAGTACCGGCTTTATTTCGGAGAAATTTCAGCAGGGGCACATTGTGAAGGCACTAGAGTTGCCTGGCTTGTGGAATGGCTCCATGGCCTTGTGGAATACCGTATTTGTGGAGGTTCCGGTTTCCACGTTCAATCCGGTAAAAACGGTGAATGATTTGTTACGCCCCGGTCACCAGAATTGATCAGCCTTAGAAGATATAGAACATAAAGGCGAACAGGTACAACCACAAGATACCGAGGAAGTGCCAATACATACCGCTGATGTATACACTCAAGGTATTGTCCTTGTTGATGATTCCTCTTTGCATGCGCAGGGTGTTCACCAATAGATAAATGAGTCCGAATACCAGGTGGATAATGTGTACATATATCAATACACTGAGGAGTGCACCAAATGCATTGAAGGTTGTATTGACGATGTGGGTAACAGGAGCCGATGGGTCACTGGGTTTGTAGAAGTCATCTCCCTCTTTAACCAGTTTCTCTCCGTTCATCTCAAACCAGTAGTCAGTACCGTAATCACCGGTCATCTTCGCCAATGAGTTCCAGCGGTAAAACTTTATACCCTCTTCATTGGTGGTAACGGTATACCCAAGTCCACGGCCGGCAACTGTTTTCCAAGCAGTGTTTTGTGTATAAGCAAATGCCAATCCAAGTAACAGAGTGAGCACATGCAACGTGAGCGCCAGCTTAACGTTGCCTTTGCGCAATACGCGTAGGCAAGCAATGAGCGTAATACTGGACAGTACGATTAACGCATTGCTCACCCAAAGAATGGATGGCGGAATCATGCGCAACCATACCACTTTGCCATACAGTACAATCAATGCACTGGTGATACCTGCAAAGAGCATCACGATAGCAAAGATGATGAGCCACATCATCATTTTGCGCGAACGCACTTTTACTTCAGGGTCTAAGCCTGCGAAGACATCGAGTTTACTTGACTTGCCCATAGGGGAAATATTTTATGGATGAATAATCGAAAAATGTCAGAGCTTATCTATTACATAGAATATCTGCACAAGCGGCAGATAGAAGAAGGATGCAAACATGACTTTTTTGGCATCCTTGATATCGCATGAGCGATATAATTTATAAGCATACCAAGTCATTGTACCTCCGGCAATTATTGCAACGGCAGCAGCAATATTTCCTACCAATGGTTTCTCTGCAGGAAATGCCCATGGCAACAGGCTTACCGGAATCAGGAACAATGAGTATAAGAAGATTTGGTAAGCACTTCTTTTTGAGCGGCCTTCTTTGAAAGGAAGCAGGTTGTAACCACCCCGTTGGTAGTCATCGTGTGCCACCCATGCAATAGCCCAGAAGTGAGGGAATTGCCACATGAATTGCATGGCAAACAGGCTTCCCGCTTCGATTCCGTATGTACCTGTTGCAGCGATATAGCCCAACATAGGAGGAACAGCTCCGGGGAAAGCACCCACAAATACAGCAAGGCTTGTGATGCGTTTAAGCGGAGTGTAAACAAATACATAGAGAAAGAATGCCAACAATCCGAGCACTCCCGTAGCTGTGTTCACGTAAATCCAAAGCAACGCAATACCGATAATACCCGCTGCCATAGAAATGATTCCGGCCTTGAGTGGAGTTAAACTGCCTGAAGGAATAGGGCGGTTTTGAGTACGCATCATGAGCTTGTCCCAATTGCGCTCCCACACTTGGTTCATGCCATTACTGCCACCGGTGAGAAGAAAACCACCCAGGCTCAAGGCAATCAATACAGACCAATCGACCGTGCGGGTACCAACAAAATAGCCCAGTATAGCCGATATAATGACCAACAACGACAAGCGCAACTTGAAAAGAGTCGCGATATCCTTAATAATAGAAGAGTTCAAAGGCTTGCTTTCAATTGCTGTCGTTCTATTCACTTCCATGAGCCGAAAATTGCGCGCCAAAGATAACACCACAGCACGGGTGGAGGCTGCGATTGATAACTCTCATGAATAAAACATTAATTGTTTGATGCAGAGGTTTTTGAGTTGAGCTTGCCTTCTGCGGCTTCTATTTTTAACCTTTTGTAGAAATCGCTTTCCTTGATGGAAGGAAGCAAAACCAGTGAAAACTCTTGCACCGGTTTGTAGAAAATGGATTTTTCGCGCTGCTCCTTAGGAAGAATTTGGTACCTGCTGTCCAGCGTATGAAAAAACATGAAGAACACACTCAGATAGAGAAGCATTTTTCCCAATGAAAGCACAGAACCACCAATTTGATTCCAGCGCTCTGCACCTCCAGCTTTGATGCTGCGCGTAATGAGTTTTCCCAAGAAGTAAAGCCCGATGATAACAAGAATAAATACCGTAATGAAAGAAACAATGGGCAAATTCTTTGCTTGTATATCCATGTATTTGCGCAGGATGTCGGCCGCCCAATCACTCAAGTGAATCCCAGCATAGAGGCCCACGAACAAAGCCAATGATGAGAAAATCTCCATCACCAATCCATTCTTCCAACCGCGCCAAATGGCTAGTCCGAAAGGTATCAGCAATATCAAGTCAAAATAACTGACCATAATGCTAAGCTAAATACGACTGTCACAGGCAAGCTTGCCCTTCTCCAAAGTTGCTGACAGATTCATTTTCACAATTGAATGGAGATATACCCTCAAAATGTTCGATGACATGTGCGGTCACACAATACATTTGCCCCAAATATTAGGTTTATGAATACATATGATGTAGTAGTGATTGGTTCCGGTCCTGGTGGCTATGTAGCAGCAATTCGCTGTGCACAGTTGGGAATGAAGACCGCGTTAATTGAGAGATACAGTACGTTGGGTGGGACATGTCTCAATGTTGGTTGTATTCCAAGTAAAGCCTTGCTTGACTCTTCAGAGCATTACCACAACGCTACACACAACTTTGCCGAGCACGGTATCGAGATCAAAGGCGGAGTGAAGCCGAACCTTGCACAGATGATTGCCAGAAAACAGCAAGTGGTAGATCAAACCATAGCCGGTGTCAACTTTTTGATGAAGAAAAACAAGATTGATGTTTACACCGGGCATGGTAGCTTCGTGGATGCACGCACCATCCAGATTGCGAAAGCTGACGGAGCTACAGAAACCATCGGTGCAACAAAAACAATCATTGCTACAGGTTCTAAACCGGCTTCGTTGCCCTTTATCCAGATTGATAAAAAACGCATCATTACCAGTACAGAAGCACTTAAACTTTCAGAGATACCGAAACACCTTATCGTAATTGGTGGCGGTGTTATCGGGCTGGAGTTGGGTAGCGTATATGCTCGCCTTGGTGCCAAAGTGAGCGTGGTGGAATTCATGGACAGCCTCATCCCAACCATGGATAAAACCTTGGGCAAGGAGCTTCAAAAAGTATTAAAGAAACAAGGCTTTGAGATGTATCTCTCTCACAAAGTGAAAGAGGTAACAGCCAAAGGAAAAACAGTCACCGTAAAAGCCGATAACAACAAAGGAGAAGAAGTGGTGCTTGAAGGCGACTACACCCTTGTTGCAGTAGGCAGAAGACCATATACCGAAAACCTGGGTTTGGAAAAAGCCGGAGTAAAACTCGATGAGCGCGGCAGAGTGGAAGTGGATGCACATTTTCAAACCAACGTTGCAGGCATATATGCAATTGGTGATGTGGTGAAGGGTGCCATGCTCGCTCACAAAGCGGAAGAAGAAGGAATCTTCGTGGCAGAAACAATTGCCGGCCAGAAGCCGCACATCAACTACAACCTCATACCCAGTGTGGTTTATACATGGCCTGAAGTTGCGTCAGTAGGACAGACGGAAGAGCAATTGAAAGCCAATGGCACTCCCTATAAAGTTGGTTCATTCCCATTCAAAGCCAGTGCACGCGCAAGAGCAAGTATGGATGTAGATGGCTTAGTGAAAGTTTTGGCACATCAGGAAACAGATGAAATTCTTGGCGTACACATGATTGGTCCACGTGCAGCAGATATGATTGCAGAAGCAGTTGTTGCGATGGAATACCGCGCGAGTGCAGAAGACATTGCACGCATTTGTCATGCTCACCCAACCTTTACCGAAGTGTTCAAGGAGGCTGCTTTGGACGCGACAGCCAAGCGTGCCATTCACATGTAAGATGGTTTTATATATCGATACAGCAAGCGGCATCACAATTTTGTGATGCCGCTTGCTTTATCACCCAAATTGGGGGTAGTGTGTTTTCAATAACCGGGTGCCTTCATAAATTTCTTATCTGATAGACCAATCAGAAGGTGTGCTGTTAAAATTGTTGATTAAAGTGGTCTGAGCGCAACTCCTGTGGCTGTTTGCGAGTTTTGGATATAGCATTCATTTGCGTAGTTATGCAGCTTGCAAGGGGAGAGAAAAAAGTGATAAGGAAAAAACAGCTTATGGGTCGCACGCATGACCTCAGATTGAGAATCGCTCAATTTGTTTGTTTGTTGTTGTTGAGTTGGAGTTCTGCTCAAACTTCTGCACAGCAGATATTAATCACCAACGGTACAGTATCGGCATGTTCCGGGCAATTCCTTGATGATTCCGGAACAACAGGAAGTTACAGCAACAACAATTATCAGTTTACTCTTTGTTCGTCCACACCGGGACAAGCTATTTCTCTTTTGTTTCAAGGGGTAAGCATTGCAATGGACCCCAACAACCTGGCCAACTCGGATTACTTGTCCATTTATGACGGTAATACGGTATCTGCCTCTACACTGATTGGCACATACACTGGCAGCACGCTTCAAGGACAAACAATTGAGGCTTCTTATCAAAACACTTCCGGTTGTTTGACCTTTGTATTTGAAAATGGTAGCGTGCCGAATGGCGCGGGTTGGGAAGCTCAAATAAGTTGTTATGACCCTTGTGACAAGCCCGTTGCTGTAGTAAACACTCCCGGTCTGCAACCCGCACCGGATGGTTATGGAGTCATGGCGTGTGCAGGCGAAACAGTCACTTTCAGCGCGCAAGCATCTACAACCCCGACAGGAACTACCATTACAAATTATTCTTGGAATTTCGGAGATGGCTCACCCATGGAGACTACCAATTCTCCTACCATTGAGCATACTTACGAACAGCCTGGACAATATGTTGTACACGCTATTGTAACCAATAATACAGGTTGCAGTAGTACCAATCAGCCTCAGTATAAGGTAATGGTAAGCACCAGGCCTTCTTTTCCCGGATTGACAACCATAGACCAAGGTCCGCACCTCACATGTGCTGATGCATCTATGTTAACCTTTGATGGAGGAGAGGTGATACAGCATCCTTGGCAAGCGGTTCCGCCATTGGTGGTATCTCAACCACTTTATTTGGCGGATTTGGTAAACGTTCAGTTTATCTCCACTTTACATATTGAAGATTTTCCCGCAGGAGCTACAGTGACAAGCTGCAGCGACTTGATTCATGTATATGCCAATATTGAGCACGCATTCGTAGGTGATTTGGATATTTGGGTGAAGTGCCCAAATGGAACGACAGTTCAATTGACCCAAGCAGGTGCCGCCTATGCATCGCTTGGTGAGCCGTTTGCCGGAGATGGGCCTACACCCGGAGTGGGATGGGACTATTTTTGGTCGCCTACGGCAACCGGAGGAACCTTTTTAGAGGTTGCGCCTTCTTACCCGCCATCGGTGCCAACTAGTCTTCCATCAGGGGTTTATGAAGCAGAGGGAAATCTCTGCAACCTTGTTGGATGTCCGCTCAATGGGGATTGGAGTATTCATATAGTGGATAATATAAGTGGATCAAACGGATATCTTTTCAGCTGGGGTGTGGAGTTTAGCCAACAAGCGTTGGTGTCATTGCCGACCTTCCAACCTACCACGGTGAGCACTTATTGGAC
>DATCJY010000051.1:0-54543 GCA_036562565.1 Flavobacteriales bacterium
TTCACCACTCAAAGACATCTTCCATCTTCAATGGTCTTTCGGTTGCGCGCCATTGAAAATTGTCGAGTTCGAGTTTGCTCATATCCATGAGGCGCATCGGAGCGAACTTGGAGTTAGTCTCTGTTTCCATGCGCAGCTTGATGAGTTCATTGTCGCGAATGGTGATGAAAATATTGGAACATTCGCCTCTATTCAATCCCATGGGCTTTGGATCGCTGTGCTTCTTTTCGTCTTTCGGAAAATAAATGAGCTGTCCATTGCCCTCTACATAAAGTGAATGCAAATCATTGTCCACGAATGTGCCAATTATGTTGCGGCCTTTTATTTGATTGAACTTACCACTTGCTTCGCGGATAGTATCGCCTTCAAACAAGGCATCCGATACGATGAAAGCATTGCTGTTGACATAGAGCTTTTGTAAATCACCATGCGCGGTGGTGATTACAATCGTATCGCCTGTTATTTGGTTGAGGCCACTCCAGAGGATGGGATCAGTAAACAACCGCATTGTGGAATCCGCTTGCGAGTACACGAGCGAATCACATTTGCCTTGCAAGTCTTTCTTGAAGAGTTTCACATGGCGATAGGCATATACAACGTCTTTGCCCGATGTGTCCGGTTTTGCGCGCAATGTATCGGCATGCATGAATAAGGTGTCCTTATCGAAGATCTGTTGCAGCAGGGCTCTTCCGGTCACAAAGCTGGTTTTGTTTTGCTCTAGGTGTTTGCCATAGTCACCGGTTATGATGTAGCTCTGGGTGGTATCGCGAATTGTTACATTGCGATAGACTTCGCCTGTACCTTTCTTCCCATCATAGAACATGCTATCACCTGTGAGAATGGTTTTGTCAGATATGATTTTGGCGTTCTTTCCAAAGCGTGATTGGTCGGTCTTGGTATTGTAATAACCATTCTCACAATAGATGGTCATATTATCACCTACGATGGTAGTGGGCCCTAAGAAGTAAGTAATTTCTGATGCACTGTTGTATTGCATCGTGTCACTCTTTACCACGTAATCGGGATTTTTGAGCACGACTTTCCTTCTGAAATAGAAGGTTTCTGTCTTGGCGTGGTAATAACCCACATCGCTTGTCAAGGTGTTTTTGTTGGCATTGGAAACAATGTGACCACCTCCGAAATAATGGCCAATTTCTGTATCGAGATTGTAGTCCAGTTGGTTGGTGGTCAGGGTCATCTCTTGGTCGCGCAAAATAACATTGTCGCGCACTTGAGCTGTTTTAGTGGCATTGTCAAAATGCAGTCTTTCACCGGTCAGCGTGAAGTCACTTCCTTTTACAATACGGATATTGCCAAATGCATCGAAGTCACCATTGTTGTATTGATAGAGACTGTCGCAATAGAACATGGTGCCTTGGTATTCACCGCGCACATGGCCGATGAAGCGCTTGGCATCCACTACATCTTTATCGTAAAGCAAGTAATCGGAGTGATAGAAATTGACTTGCTTGGGTGGCTTCTTGTTGTTTTTCTTTTGACCAAAAGCAACATGAGCCGATGAAATAAGAAGGAGCAACGCAATTGCACATTTTATGAGGGCAATGACATTATTTCTTCTTACCAATCGGCTCATGAATGCGGTATCTGGAATTTGGGAAAGCTCACTTACAAAATCATGCCAACGATTTCTCGCGCACGATTGTTTGTGTTCTGTCCGGACCTACACTCACCATGGTGATAGGAATATCCAATTTTTGTTCGAGGTATTCGATGTAATTGGTCAACGCTTGTGGTACTTGGCTGTTGTCGCGCAATTGCGTCAAATCGGATTTCCAGCCGGGAAGCTCTTCATAGTGCGGCTGCACTTTGTCCGGCTCGATGTCGTAAGGAAGGAAATCGATGTTGCCTTCAGCGGTTTTGTATTGTGTACAAACTTTGATGGTGTCAAACTCGCTCAGGATATCGGCTTTCATCATGATGAGCTGCGTTACGCCATTGATCATGGATGTATAGCGCAATGCAGGAAGGTCAATCCATCCGCATCTGCGTGGACGACCGGTAGTGGCACCAAATTCGTTGCCCACTTTGCGCATCAATTCACCGGTGGCATCGTTGAGTTCGGTAGGGAACGGACCACTGCCTACGCGTGTGCAATAGGCTTTGAAGATGCCATACACTTCTCCAATCTTGCTTGGAGCAATTCCCAATCCCGTACATGCACCTGCTGCAACCGTGTTGGAAGAGGTAACAAACGGATAGGTTCCAAAATCGATATCGAGCATAGAGCCTTGAGCCCCTTCAGCCAGGATTTTCTTGCCATCTTTCAACGCTTGGTTGATATATACCTCGCTGTCCACGATAGGTAGGTTGCGCAAAAGCTCAACACCTTTCATGAACTCGCTTTCCATTTGTGCAAGCTCAGCTGCGTCAAGCGTGAAATAAGCACTGTAACCATCCAACAGATGTTGGTGTTTGGCTTTGAGTGCTTCGTATTTTTTATTGAAATCTTTGTCCAGCAAATCACCTACGCGCAAACCGTTGCGACCTGTTTTATCCATGTAGCAAGGACCAATTCCTTTCAAGGTGGAGCCAATTTTTGCTTCACCTTTTGAGGCTTCGCTTGCTTTGTCTAACAAGCGGTGCGTGGGAACGATGATGTGCGCACGTCTGGAGATAATGAGACGTTTTTCCACAGGAACGTTTTTGGCGCGCAAAGCATCTATCTCTTTTGCGAAGATGACAGGGTCAATCACAACGCCATTGCCCACTAGGTTCATCACATGGTCATGGAAGATACCGGAAGGGATGGTGTGCAACACGTGTTTGGTGCCTTCAAATTCAAGTGTGTGCCCGGCATTGGGACCACCCTGAAAACGTGCGATAATGTCGTATTGCGGAGTTAATACGTCAACCAATTTTCCTTTTCCTTCATCGCCCCATTGTAGGCCGAGGAGAATATCTACTTTGTTTGCCACTGTATTGAAAATAAAATATTAATGCCCAATTGCTCTGAAAAATTGGACGTGCGAATTTAGGAACTTCTAAAGGGATACGAGTCCCCAAAAAAGGAAACTCGACACATTTTATCTGAAAAAATTTAATACTAGCCCTGTTGTTTTCTGCGGCCGTAGAAATTGAGCGCGTGGTGCTCGATTTCGATGCCGAAAATTTCCTCCAACGTGGCCTTGATGTTCTGAATGCGCGGATCGCAGAATTCGAGCACTTCTCCGGTGTCGGTGAGGATAATGTGATCGTGTTGCTGATTTTGATAAGCGCGTTCAAAATTGGCTGTGTTTTGCCCGAACTGGTGCTTGCGAACAAGGTTGCAAGCGATGAGCAAGTCGATTGTGTTGTATAGCGTAGCGCGCGAAACTCGGTATTTCTTGTTTTTCATGCGCACATACAAGGTCTCAATGTCGAAATGGCCACCGTATTCGTATATCTCGTTGAGAATGGCAAAACGCTCCGGTGTTTTACGATGCTTATTGACCTCAAGATAAGCGGTGAAGATATCTTTTACTTTTTCTTGAATGGATTCCGACATGGATGAAAGCTCATTTGTTGAGACCGCGAATTTATACCAACTTATCGCTCCTCAGCCTTTTCCTAAACTTCCATTTTTGTAATGTCTTCAGCTCGTTCTATTGCCAGCCGCCACCAAGTGCTTTGTAAATATTCACCGTTGCAATGTGCTGCCGCTTGCTCACTTCTACCAAATCGATGAGGCTCTGCAGGGCATTTTGCTGCGAAAGCAACACTTCGATATAGCCAATTTTGGCGTTGCGATAGAGCTCTGCGGAGGTCTCCACTGATGCGGCCAATACATCGGCCTGCTCTTTTTTGAGTGTATAGATCTGTTGCAAGTTCCGGATGTTGGCTATCTGAGTAGTCACTTCACTATAGGCATTGAGCAAACTCTTCTGATAAGCATAGAGTGCTTCCAGTTGATGGGCTTTGGCGGTGTGGAATTGCGCTTTGAGTACGTTGCGTTTGAGGAGGGGAGCGGTAATACCGGCCAAAGCGGAGTAGAATAACGATTGGGGAGCCAACCACAAGTACTCCAAACTGAACGCTTGAAACCCTATAGAACCAAGCAAATTGAGGTTCGGATAAAATGCCGCTTTGGCCGATTTCAAATCGTATTTGCTTGCTGCTACCAATAACTCGGCTTCGCGCACATCAGGACGGTTGGATAGCAAATGTGCCGGAATGCCTGTTGTTACCGCTTTTGGAGCAATATTGTACAAGTGCTCTTGGGTGCGTTCAATCGGTTGCGGATATCGACCAATCAAAAAGTTGATGAGATTTTCCGTTTCTACCACCTGCTGCATGGTTTCAATTTCCATGGTTTTCGATTGAAGGAGTTGTGCCCGGAATTGTTGTACGGCAAGTTCATTGGTGCGCCCGGACTCTTTTTGCAGTTTGATAACTTCAAGCGCTTCTTCTTGCTTGGTGATGAATTCGCGGATGATGGCCAGTTCGCTGTCCAAGGCCAGCAAGGTGTAATAGGCAACAGCAATATCGTTTACCAGCGAGGAAATAACGAAATGCGTTCCTTCAATCGAGGCCAGGTAGTTCGCAACAGCGCTTTTGCGTTGGTTGCGCAGCTTGCCCCAGATGTCTATTTCCCATGAAGCCTGCAACCCCAAGTTCAAATCAGGCAAATCAATCGGGACTATTTTACCCGGAACGATTTCAGTGGAAATATTGCCCGCACCGTCCATGGTATAAAGTCCGTATTTGCGGATTCCACTTAACGTTGTGGCACTCACCTCCGGAAGCATGGCGCCTCGCGCACTGCGCGTGCTCGCACGTGCCACTTCGATGCGCTGCAAGGCACTGTTCAAATCAGGATTCCAGACCAATGCCGTATCAATGAGCGCAATGAGATAAGGGTCGTCAAAGAATTGCTTCCATGAAAGGGTTGCTGTAGCAATACCTTCCGGTTGCGCATCGTGGAATTGATTGGGAATTTCTCTTTTGGCAATGCTCACGTTGGTATAATAGCTTTTACAACCGCTGAGCAACATCAATAGTGCGGCTGCACAAAGCATAATAAGTGATGCGTAAGAATTGTGAAGTGTGGAGGAGAACACGGCCATCGGCATGTTCTTCCTCTGTTTATATTGGGGATATGTTGTCATTTTTACGGTTCAATCGTTCAATTTGAAAGAATGCTTAATTGAGAGAAGCAATGGTGTGTTCTGTTTGCACCTCGATGTGCTTGTTTTTCTTCATGCCCATTTTTAGTGAAAGCGTTGCAAACACGTAGTACAGTCCCGGAATCAGTATCACACCGAAGATGGTACCGATGAGCATACCACCTACAGCGGCACTACCAATAGTTCTGTTACCGGCTTCACCGGCACCGGAAGCCATCATCAGCGGGATGAGTCCTGCGATGAATGCAAACGATGTCATAAGGATGGGGCGCAAACGAACAGAAGCTCCTTCCACAGCAGCTGCAAAGACGGTTTTGCCTTCACGGAGTTTCAGCTGGGCAAACTCGATGATGAGAATCGCGTTTTTACCTAGGATTCCGATGAGCATCACCATCGAAATCTGCGCATAGATGTTGTTTTCCAATCCCAATATTGAAAGGAAGAACAAGGCACCGAAGATTCCGATGGGCAAGGAAAGAAGTACCGCCATCGGTAATAAGAAGCTCTCATATTGCGCGGCCAGCAAGAGATACACGAAGATGAGGCAGATAGCAAAAATGATGAAGGTCTCATTGCCCTTGTTGGCTTGGTCACGCGATGAACCGGCCCAGTCGTAACCATATCCTTTTGGTAAATACATCGCTGCGGTTTCCTTAATCGCATCAATCGCCTGACCTGAACTGTAGCCTTTTGCAGGCTGACCGTTGATCATGGCTGCAGTGTACATGTTGTAGCGCGAAACCATTTCCGGACCATATGTTTTTTCAATGTTCAAGAAGGATGAAAAAGGAACCATTTCGCCCGCATTATTCTTTATGTAGAGCTTGAGGATGTCTTCCGGTTGGGCGCGGTACTCAGGAAGCGCTTGCACCATTACCTTATACATCTGCCCAAAGCGGATGAAGTTCGTTGCATATTCACTACCAATGATGGTTTGCAAAGTGCTCATCGCATTATCGGCAGTGATGCCTTTTTGTGCCGCTTTGTCACCATCAATGCGCAAAAGGAATTGCGGGAAATTGTTGTTGTAGGTGGTGAAGACATTTTCCAATTCCGGACGTTCGTTGAGTCGTTTTACAAATTCATTTGCTACGTCTTGCATTTTGGCCAAATCACCACTACCAGATTTATCCAGCAAGCGCATCTCGAAACCACTGGAGTTTCCATAGCCTGGAACGGGTGGTGGTGTAAAGAACTCAATGGAAGCGTCTCTGATATGTTTGGTGCGTTCTATGAGCGAATCGATGATTTGTTTATCGGTGTACTTGCGCTCGCTCCAGTGCTTGAGGTTGATGAGGGTCATTCCGTACACCGCACCAGTTGCTTCAGACAATACGCTATAACCTGCAAGGCTGGATACAGAAGCAACACCGCTGATGCTGTTGGCTATAAGTTGCACTTCGTCAGTTACTTGCTCGGTGCGCTCCAGTGTTGCCCCTGCAGGAGTGGTGATGCTGGCATAGATTGCTCCTTGGTCTTCTTCAGGCAAGAATCCGGCAGGAACAATGGAACCGAAGATGCCGATTCCGAAACAGAATGCGAGTAGCGCGCCAAAGGTCACAACACGTCTGTTGACGATACGTGCTACAAGGCTGGTGTACTTTCCTGCAACCTTCTCGTAGTAGTGGTTAAACTTGGAGAAGAAGCGCTTGATGAATGATTGCTTACTGGCGGCATGTCCATGCGCATGATTGTTCTTCAGGAATATTGCACAAAGTGCGGGAGTGAGCGTCAAAGCGGTGACTCCCGAAAGCACAATGGCAATAGCCATGGTCAAGGAGAACTCCCGATAGAATACCCCAGTAGGCCCGCCCAAGAAGGATACCGGAACGAACACGGCAGCCATCACGAGCGTTATGGCGATGATGGCTCCTGATATTTCGCTCATCGCTTCTTCAGTCGCTTTCAAAGGTGTGATATGGCTCTTCTCCATTTTGGCATGGACTGCCTCAATGACGACAATTGCGTTGTCCACTACGATACCGATGGCCAGAACCAATGCAAACAGCGTGATGAGGTTCAGCGAGAAACCGAACAACATCATGAACATGAAGGTTCCTACAAGCGATACGGGTACAGCAATGATGGGAATAATCGTGGAACGCACATCTTGTAGGAAGATGAAAACAACCAAGGCCACAAGGATGAATGCCTCTATTAAGGTTTTTATCACCGATTGAATAGATGCATCAAGGAATTGGGATACATCATAGCTGATGGTGTAGTCCATACCGGGAGGGAAGGTGCTTGCTTTGATTTCTTCCATGCGCGATTTCACTGCGCTGATTACCGTTTGTGCATTGGTTCCCGGACGTTGCTTAAGCATGATGGCAGCTGATGGCTTACCATTTTCTTTGGACAATACATCATACTCTTGTGAGTCAAAAGCAACTTCCGCTACATCTTTCAAACGTATGGCTTCGCCATCGGGACGGCTCACCAATACAATGTTTTCATAGTCTTCTATGGTATTGAACTTACCGGTGTACTTCAATACATATTGTAAGGACTGAGGCTTGCGTCCGGAGCTTTCACCAATCTTGCCCGGTGCGGCTTCTACGTTTTGCTGGCGCAACATCTCGGTGATTTCAGTTGCCGATATGTTGTACATCTGCATCTTATCAGGCTTGAGCCATATACGCATGGCGTATTCGCGCATGCCCATGATGTCAGCAAAACCAACACCTTCAATGCGCTTCAACTCGGGTAGGATATTGATGTCTGTGAAGTTGTAAAGGAATTTTTCGTCCAGTGCATGGTCGTTGCTCAAGATGTTGAGGTACATGAGCATGCTGTTCTGCACTTTCTCCACAATCACACCGGCTTTGATGGCTTCTTCCGGTAGTTCGTCCATGGTGGAGGCTACGCGGTTCTGAACGTTTACAGCTGCTACATCAGGGTCAACACCGGTATTGAAAACCACTTGGATAACGGCTGTACCATCGTTACCGGAAACAGATGACATATAAGCCATTCCCGGCACTCCATTGATGGCGCGTTCCAATGGTGTAACAACGGCTTTCACAACTGTTTCGGCATTGGCACCGGTGTACTTGGTAGTAACAGTTACCTCAGGTGGGGCAATGTCAGGGAACTGTGTGATGGGAAGTTGATAAAGAGCGATAATCCCGAGGAGGGTTATCAATATGGATATAACAACCGATAGAACCGGTCGATGAATAAATTTCTGAAACATGATTGAATGGGGTTATCTCAATGAATGATAGAGCCTGTTAAGTACTGCGGAGCGATTTTCATTCCTGCGGAAACGTTTTCGATTCCTTCATAGAGAAGGCGATCATCGGCAGTCAAACCACTATCTACAACATACACATGAGGAAGACGCAAGCTGGATTCGATGTTGCGCTGCTCAATGGTGCTGTCATTTTTGAGAACATATACAAAGAGCTTGTCTTGAATTTCGAAGGTTGACTTTTGCGGAATCAATAGTGCATTCTTGATCTTCTTCTTCATGACGATTTTTCCATGTGCACCGTGCTTCAGCAATCCATCAGGATTCGGGAATTTTACGCGAAAGGCAATGTTGCCTGTAACCGGATCGAATTCACTCTCTGAAGTCTCAATAACGCCCAGGTGAGGAAAGGCATCTCCATTGGCCAATACAAGCTGTACCTTTTGAATTCCGTCCTTTTCATTGTTCAATACGTACTCGAGGTATTCTTTCTCTGAAAGATGGAAGTAGGCGAGTACCGAACTGTTGTCAGAAAGTGTGGTGAGCAATTCTCCTTCCTCAACCAAGCTTCCTGATTTATTGGGAATGCGGTTGATGATGCCATCAAACGGGGCTTTGATTTCGGTGTAGGAGAGGCGCAGTTGTGCTTGTGCTTCATCGGCTTTGGCTTCTTCACATTTTGCACGCAAGGATTCTACCTTGGCTTCGGCCATTTGGTATTCTGTTTTGGAAATGACATCTTTCTCCAAAAGTTTCTGTGCGTTGGTGAGCTCAATTTCTGCAGCACGCAATTCAGCGTTTACACTTTGGCATGTGGCTTTAGCGCGTGCGAGCTCTTGTTGCAAAGTGCGACTGCTAAGGGTGAACAATGTTTGTCCTTTTGATACACGTTGCCCTTCGTCAACATGTATTTGATCTATGAAGCCTTTGAGGCGTGTACGTATTTCGACATTCTGAAGCGCGATGATTTCGGCTACATATTCTTTTGTGTAGGCTGTATCTGCCACTACTGGTTGAATGATTTCAAATTCAGCCAGAGGAGTTGTTGTTGGTTGGGTGGTACATGATGTTGCGATGAGGGCAATGGCGGTCACCGCATACAATGCGAATTTCATTTTGTGTATATGAATTATAAGAAATGTGTGATATAGCAAAGCCATGTTTATGCAGTAAAACACGGTTAAGCTTTAGTTGAAATAATGGATCTGTGAAGGAGGATGAATTCCGACACAGCAAAATGTTCTTTCTTCAGTAAGAATGGTGAGGGTTATACCCGAGGTGGTGGTACCAGATAATCAGCCACAATATCATCAGGAAAACGTTTGGTGTAAAATGCGTTTTCCTGTCTTAAAGAAAAGGCTGTCCTTAGGGTATACTTCAAAACCGAACGATAGTCGGAAAAGTCAAGATCATTATTGAGTTGATGATGTTTTTTGTGGTCGTTGTGGTCGTTGTGGTCGTTGTTGTCTTTGTTCGTGTCATCATCGACCATGTCCATCACTAGGTCCACTACAACTTCCACAATGTTTTCCATCTCATTTTCCTCAAGTGTAGGTGGAAGGTTGCGCAGCTGCATATCAGGTTTTTGAGCAGCGCAGTTGAGTATGTGCATAGCCAGCAGGAACCACAATATTCTCACTACGTTATGTTCTCTCAGCATTCTCATAATGCGTGGCGAATATAACCGTACCTTAACTTACGGATGGATAAAATATGTCAAACGAAATAGATGTGTTATTCAAATTCACTTTCAATTCTATCCACTGTCAAAACACCCGGAATGGATTTCAGTTTATCTCTCAGGGTCATTAAGTGATTGGTGTCATATACCAATACAATCACGCGGCCTTGGAAAATTCCGTCCTTCGCTTCAAAGCTGATGGCACGCATGTTTACGTGCATATCGGTAGAGATAATGTTGGTGATACCTTGCACAATACCCACATCATCAATACCCGAGAACTTAAGTCCAACTTCAAATTGAACAGCTTCTTTGTTTTTCCAACTTGCTTTGATAACGCGATAAGCATATTTGCTCATCAGCTCTTGTGCATTCGGGCAATTGATGCGGTGAATCTTGATACCATCATTGATGCTTATAAAACCAAATACTTCATCCCCCGGAATCGGATTACAACAAACTGCGAGTTGGTAATCTACCTTTTGCTTGTCATCACCTATGAGGAGGGTCTCATCTTTTGAAGGTGTAACAAGTAGGGGGCGTGCTTCCTGCGCAGGTTTTGCAGTATGCTCTTTTTTCTCTTGTGTTTCTTGTGGTGGTGGGAAATGAATATTGTGACCTACGATGGTAAATCCTTTTAGCCTTGTAAGGTCAATGTTGCCTTTGGCAATGCGGTAATACAAATCAATTGTAGATTCTACATCGTAGTGCTTTACTAACTCATCAATGTTCTGACTGCTGAAGTCAACTTTGAGTCCGGCAAATTTTCTGCGTAGAATCTCTTTTCCTTCCTCAGCAATTTCCTTTTTCTCTTCCTTGAGTGCTTCTCTGATTTTGTTGCGTGCACTAGGTGTGGTGACAATCTTGAGCCAATCTTCTTTTGGTCGCTGTTTTTTGGAAGTGAGAATTTCTACTTGGTCACCGCTTCGTAAAGTGTGGCTCAACGGAACAAGTTTGTTGTTCACTTTCGCACCGATGCATTGCTTGCCGATTTGTGTGTGAATGTGGAAAGCAAAATCCAATGCGGTTGCACGCACAGGCAACTTCTTCAAATCTCCTTTCGGGGTGAAAACATAGATTTCCTCCGAGAACAAGGAGAGTTTGAAATTGTCGATGAAATCGATGGCGTTTTCGTCCTGATTTTCCAGTACCTCGCGCACTTGCTGCAACCATTCATCCAGTTTGGACTCAGGAGTGTCGGATGATTCTTTGTATTTCCAGTGTGCCGCAAAACCTTTCTCTGCAAGGTCGTCCATGCGCTTGGAGCGAATCTGTACTTCTACCCACTTACCGGTTGGTGACATCACCGTGGTGTGCAAGGATTCATAACCGCTGCTCTTGGGTATGCTTATCCAGTCACGTAAACGCTCAGGACTTGGCTGATAGAAATCCGTTACAATGGAATACACGCGCCAGCAATCGCTCTTCTCGGTATCTTGTGGTGTATCCAATATGATGCGGATGGCAAATACATCATAGATCTCTTCAAACGGAACACCTTTCTTGACAATTTTATTCCAGATGGAATAAATGCTTTTGGTACGGCTTTTTATTTCATACTTGAAACCTTGTTTATCCAGCGCTCTGCGTATGGGCAGCGTGAATTGATTGATGAAGCGGGTACGTACCGCTTGCGTCTTCTGAAGTTTGGAGAGAATCTCATTGTATTTCTCCGGTTCTTTGTATTTGAGCGCCAGGTCTTCAAGCTCTGTCTTGATGTTGTACAATCCCAAGCGGTGCGCCAAAGGCGCATACATGAATAATGTTTCGCTTGCAATCTTGAGTTGCTTCTCGCGCTTCATGTGCTCCAATGTGCGCATGTTGTGCAACCGGTCGGCAAGTTTGATAAGTATCACGCGTACATCATCACTGAGAGTGAGCAACATCTTGCGGAAGTTCTCCGCCTGATCACTTGTGTTGCTTCCGAAATCACTTACTCCAGATATCTTGGTAAGACCATCAATAATGGAACGCTCTTTTTTTCCAAAAAGCGTTTCAATATCCCCCAGTGTGATATCGGTATCCTCTACCGTATCGTGCAACAATGCACAAACGATACTGGTAGTGTCCAGTCCTATTTCTTCTGCAGCAATCTTGGCCACTGCTATCGGGTGATAGATATATGGCTCACCACTTTTTCTGCGCATGTCTTTGTGCGCTTCCAGTGCCAATTCAAATGCTTTTCTGATGCGTGCTTTATCAGCACGTGATTTTGAGCGATGAGCCACACGCAATAGACTGCGGTAGCGTCTCAGAATTTCACGCTTCTCTTCTTCTAAGTCAATCTCTAACTTCTCCACGTTTGCCATACGACTACGAAGATATGATGTGAATGCGCTGGTTAATGGTGGGCTTTGAAAAGGAATATTAAAAGCATGCTATTGATAGTTTTCGGCTCAACCGGTTGATTTTGTGCTGTGCCTTGTCAATTGTGCAACGGGGAAAGTAATTCTGCCCGGAGGAATTAAATTGCGCCCGCTTTCAACAAATTATGCGTTCCTACACAAGCGTTCAGGTTCCTGCTTTCATTATCCTCACATGCATGCTATGGGTGTGGGGGGGATGCTTGTACCAATTGAATGCACAACAGCCTGCCTTGGGGTTTTCAAGAGATTTGCTATCTCCGTTGGAGTACCAGCTCAACCAACGCATTCATCAGCAACATTCCAATATTCAACCGGCTGCCTTTGGCTTGGAGCAAAGCTTTTATGAATTGGCTGATTCGAGCGATGCGTCAAAAATCAGTTCAAATCAGGTTGCGGTGAGCGGATTCGGTTCGTTGAAGGGCGGTTATCAGATGTTTGATGAGTCCAAGGCATTAGGTGAGGTATTGGTAGGTTTGCAATTGGGCATGAGTTTCCAGAACAAATTCTCTGTCATGGCAGGTTATGCCATGGATGTCATGTCTCCTCCGCAATACATCCAGCGCATGGCAGAGCAACGCATTCATCCGGGTGTGGGTTATGCGGTGAGTGATAAAAACGGACTCTTCCACACGCATTACACTTACGGGCATATCGCCTACAACCAAGGTAAATTCTTTCAGTTCGAGCTTGGTAAGGGTAAGCATTTCTGGGGAGATGGCTATCGTTCGTTGATACTGAGTGATAATGCAGCTCCATATCCTTATGCTCGTATCACCACCAAAGTGTGGAGACTCAAATACACGAACCTGTGGGCACAAATGCGCGATCGTTCATTTGGGCAACTCCTGCATCAGGCACGGATTAAATACACAGCATCTCATGCATTGAGTTGGAACATCGGTAGGCGTTTCAACGTGGCCCTCTATGAAATGGTAGTGTGGCAGGACAGGGATACCATGAGCCATCGCACACTGGATATTCACTACCTCAATCCAATAATTTTCTATCGTCCTGTAGAGTATTCCGTTGGCTCTCCGGACAATGTAATCATAGGCTTGAGCTTCCGCATCAAGGCTGATGATAATATCCAGCTCTATGGCCAGTTCGTCTTGGATGAGTTTTATATGGAGCAAATCCAGGCGCGAAACCGTTGGTGGGCGAATAAATACGGAGGTCAGCTCGGTATAAAAGTGTTCAACTTGGGAGTGCCCGGTTTATCGGCTCAGGCAGAGTACAACATCGTGCGTCCTTTCACCTATACACACGGCAGCCCTGTTCAATCTTGGTCGCACCACAATCAGCCTTTGGCTCATCCGCTCGGAGCGAATTTCGGTGAGTTCGTCACATTCCTTAGGTACCAACATGAAAGATGGAAGTTCTGTGAGGAATTTATCTGGGCTACCTATGGCCGCGATATGGATTTGGATGGTGACGGTATCATTGACAACATGGGGGGCAATATTCTTCGCTCATATAAAGCGCCCTTCAGAACGCATGGTAACGTGATGTATCAGGGATTGCGCAGTGTGATGCATTATCATGCATTCACCGTAACACGCAGACTGAAAAATCCTGACTTGGAAATCTTTGCTACCCATGCGCTGCGCTACGAGAAAAATGCGCAGATGAAATCACTCGATCATTTCTTGCTAGTGGGTATTCAAACCACAGGTTTGTTGCAACCGCAGCGTGATTATTAATTCTTGACTTTTAATATGCGCAGTAAAGCGTTTCATTTGTTGGATAAATGAAATGCTTACCATGAATCGACTATCTGAGGAATCCAGTCCTTATTTATTGCAACATCAGCACAACCCTGTTCATTGGTGGGCATGGAAAGAAGCCGCCTGGCAAAAAGCGCGACAGGAGAACAAACTCGTACTTATATCCATTGGTTACAGTGCATGCCACTGGTGCCATGTGATGGAAAAAGAAGTCTTTGAAGACCGGGAGTGTGCAGCTTTTATGAATGAACATTTCATCTGTATCAAAGTGGACAGGGAAGAACGCCCGGATGTGGATGCTGTGTATATGGATGCATTGCACCTCATGGGCAGGCAAGGTGGTTGGCCGCTGAATGTTTTTGCGCTTCCGGACGGCCGTCCTGTTTATGGCGGTACTTATTTCCCGAAATCGCAATGGTTCAATGTGCTGGAAAATCTCGTGGATTTATTCCGTAACGATTACGACAAAGTCACTGAGTATGCATCGCGTTTGCAGGAGGGATTGACCCAAATGAATCAGTTAGATGTGATGCAGGATGAAATCACATTTAAGCCTGAATACCTTCATGTATTGGTGGAAGAATGGTCAGCATCATGGGATTGGAACAAAGGCGGAAACAACCGAGCTCCTAAGTTTCCAATGCCCAACAACTGGGAGTTCCTTTTGAATTATGGTGCGAGAACAAACCAACCAAAAGTGTTAGAGTTTGTGCATCTCACATTGAAGAAGATGGCGCTTGGCGGCATCTATGATCAGATTGGAGGTGGCTTTGCACGTTACAGTGTAGATGACCAATGGAAAGTGCCACATTTCGAAAAAATGCTCTATGACAATGCTCAATTGCTGAGTGTTTATGCACAAGCCTATCGCCATGATCCCCAACCTTTATATAGGTCTATCCTAGAACTCACCATCCAATGGTTGGAACGCGAAATGAAAGCACCGACCGGATTGTATTACTCTGCTTTGGATGCCGATAGTGAAGGTGTAGAGGGGAAATACTACACTTGGACAGAAGAGGAGTTACGCGATGTATTGCAAGATGATTTTGATTTTGCAAAAGAGTATTACCGCATCGGTGCCGAAGGGTATTGGGAACATGGTCAAAATATTTTATTGCGCACAGTAACGGATGAAGTGTTTGCCGAACAACATCACTTGACGCTGTCTGAGTTGAATAACCGGGTTCAACGGGTGCAATCCAAATTAATGAAAGTCCGCCAGCAGCGCATTCGGCCGGGATTGGACCACAAATGCCTGACCAGTTGGAATGCCTTGCTGATTACAGGATTTGTCGAAGTTTATAAATCATTTCAGGATGAACAGTATTTGGGAATGGCAATCCAATTGGCAGAAGCCATCGAGCTACAGATGGTTGATAAAAATGGAAACCTGATGCACGTACAGACCAATGGTGCTGCTAAGCAAGCTGCCTTTTTGGATAGTTACGCATTTCTCGCTGAAGCCTATATTACACTCTATGAAGCTTCGGCAAGAGAGCAATGGCTTTTGAGAGCAAAAGAACTTGCTGACGCGGCCTTGCATCATTTTGCCGAGCAACAGCTGGGGCTTATGTATTTTACATCCTCCAAAGGAGAACAATTGGTTGCACGAAGAGTGGAAGTGCAGGACAATGTGATTCCCGCTTCCAACAGCTCGATGTGTAAGGTCATGTTCCGGCTTGCGCATCATTTCGAAGATCCAACCTACGAAACCATCAGTGAGAAAATGCTCTCACAAGCGGTGCAGCAGATAACCTATGCTTCGGGCTCGAGCAATTGGCTGCAGGTTTTTATGTGGCATGTATTTCCGTTTTATGAGGTTGTATTCACCGGTGAACGTTCCAAAGAATTTATGAAACAAGCACATCAGGAAGTGCTCCCACAGATGCTTGTTGCTGCATCAACAATTAACAGTGAATTGCCTCTCTTTGCAAACAGGTTTGGCACGAATTCAGCCATCTATGTTTGTACGGGTAAAATGTGTTTTGCTCCCGTGACTGAATGGGAACATGCACGGCCACTTTTGAAATGAAATTGATAAATAAGTTGACCTCACTACGTTCGCTGCTCTTGGCTGTTGTAGCTTTATTCTCTTCGCAATTGCTATCGGCTCAGATGATTGATAATCGCCTGGGCAATGCTTTTAAGCAAGAGATGTATTTCAGCCAGCAATTCATCTGGATGAATAAAATCAAATCAGTTACCGGCATGGTGTCCGTGAAGCGCCCCAATCGCCCAATTGATATCAAACCGGATATGGTGGTGTATCGTTTCAATGAAGTGGGCCTGCTTGAACGCATTGATAAAGTAAGCTCTGTAGCCGATTTGGTGGATAGCCTTACGATTATCTATAAACGCAATGATTTGGGTGAAGTAGAGCTCAAAAGCGAATCAGGTACCAAAGGTTTTTTCATGACCAAATTCAATTATGACAGCAATGGTAGAATTGTGCGATTGGACTATAGCAAGGCCACCAATATTGCTACTGAGAAAAACAAATTGGAACCAGGGGACATCGTAACCATCAATTCCGAAACTTATACCTGGCATGATGCCGGCAATGGCAGTTGGAGAAGGAGTAACTTCAATAATTATGGATTGCAGTATTCCAATTTGACCATCACTCGCAATGAGCTGGGATATATCACTCAAGAAGTTGAGGAGCTCATCATGAGTGGTCGCACCACCACACGCAACTACACTTATAACGAGCATGGTTGGGTGAGTATGATTGAGACCACCAATAACCTCAATTCATTAAAGAAAACCGAATGCTTTGTTTATGATGCCATCGGTAACCTTCTGAAATTGGAATACTTGGAAGATGGTAAAATGGTACGTGAAATAGAAGTACTTTATACACCTACCATGTTGGTTGAGGCAATTTTGGATCATGACCTCAAAAGCCATGATATCGTTATCACCAAGATGAAATACGAGTATTATAATAAATAGCAGAAACCGCGTTTTCTTATTCGGATGAAATCATTGCTTCGCATATTGCTCCTAGGTACTGTACTGCTGGCAGTACAACAACCGGCCTTTGCTCAGAAGAAAAAGCAGACCAACCAAGTGACACCGCAGAATGCGCAATCCAGGCAAAAAGCAAATAAGGAGCAAAAGATTGCGGAATATCAAGACAGTAAAAAAGCGCACGTCAAAAAACAGGATAAAGCCACACAAAAACGCATGAAGAAAAACCTCAAGCGCGCACAAAAGCACTCATGGGGCAAGGAAGTCCCCTGGTATAAGAGATGGTTTCATAATCCAAAGGTTTAGTGGAAGTGACTGTTCTTCCGTGAGACGAATACACCCCGAATAAGTTACTTGGGATTGAAATTTTTGCCGTTTTATAAACGGCATTTTTTGTTTTTGGACGGTTATAGAACTGTAACTTTGGAACTCAATAAGTAAATCGCATTATTTTCAATGACTTAGAAAACGGGGAAAAAAAGATTTGTTTTAACACGCGTTTCCTAAGTTATTTGCGAGCCTTAACAGAATCGTTAATTCCGTTTAACAGAGTTGTGAACAGGGGTTAACAGACTGTTTTGAAGTGACTTGTTTAATAAAATCAACTTAAACTGCCCGATATGCAGAAAAAGTTTTACGCTCTACTAGCACTCATTCTATTCTTCGGAGTTGCGGCTACCGCCCAAACCAATAGCGGTACCCTTATGGGAAAGGTGAAAGATAAGGATACTGGAGAGCCCTTATCATTTGCCACTGTCATCGTTTACCTCAACGGTAATACCGTTAACGGAGGTAGCGCTGACATTGATGGTAAATACTCTATTAAACCTCTTGAGCCCGGTACATACGATGTAACGGTGCAATCTGTAGGTTACAAATCCTACACCGTGAAGGGTGTTGTAATCAACTCTTCGCGTATCACCACCCTCCCGGACATCCTTTTGGTCTCCAGTACAGAGCTGGGTGAGGTTGAAGTAGTGGACTACAAGGTTCCTCTCATCGACCGTGACGGGGGTCCTTCAGGAGGTACTGTAACTCGTGAAGAATTGAAAAACATGCCGGGCCGTGATGCGTTGGGCTTTGCTGCCACTGTAGCCGGTGCAACCAATACAGGTAACGGTATCTCCATCCGTGGTGCACGTGAAGGTTCTACCTGGGTGTACATCGATGGTATCAAGGTGAGAGGTTCTTCAGCCCTCCCTAAATCGGCTATCGAAGAGGTATCCGTATTGACCGGGGGTATTCCGGCTAATATCGGTGACGTTACCGGTGGGGTAGTAAACATCTCATTGAGAAATTCTTCTAAGTTTTATACCGGTGGTCTTGAATACATCACTTCTGGATTCAAGAGCGGTACCACAGCTTATGGTTTGGACCGTTATGGTTACAACCTCATCGAAGGATCACTCTCCGGTCCTTTGTTGTATAAAAAAGATGAAAACGGTGAGAAAGGTGCTCCGCTTCTCGGTTTCTTCCTTTCCGGTAGCTATACCAATGTTGTAGACGGTAACCCCAACTACGGTGGTAACTACCGCATTACTGACGAGGCACGTGAAAGACTTTACAACAGCCCATTGCGCCCTAACTTCAATGCGGCAGGTGACCTTACCGGTGTTATGTACAGCGCTGACTTCCTTACAAGAGAAGACTTTATTAAAGTCCCTACTCGCCTTAACGTAGGTGCTCAGTCTGCTAACCTTGTGGCTAAGATTGACGTGAACTTGAATGAAAACGTGACCTTGACCTTCGGAGGTACCGGTGCTTTCAGCCGTGGTCACGCTTACTCATATTCTAATTCTTTGATTAACTGGGATAACAACCAGTTGAGCACCAGCTTCGACTGGAGAGCCTATGCCAAGTTCAGCCAACGTTTCAGAAACGCTACTTCTGACGAAGAAGCTTCTGCATCTCGTCTCAAAAACGTATTCTATTCTGTCATGGCTGACTACTCTAAGTCTTACGGCAGAAGCGAAGATGATTCTCACGGTGATAAATTGTTCCGTTATGGACACGTTGGTTATTTCGATTTGATTCGCGGTAATACTTATGAGTGGACGAATAACACTTACTACCGCCAGACAGGGGTTCAGGACATGCACATGTACTTCACTCCTTCAGAACACAACCCTGAAGCGGCCCGCGTAACTTCTCAATACTATGAATTGTATGGAAACGATCCACTTGTTGCTTTGGCTCAAAGTTACATTAACAATGTAAACGGTTCTATCCGTGACCCACGCAATTTCTTCTTGGATAATCCGAATGTGATTGCCGCTATTTCTCAAAGCCCATTCTCTTCTAACAACGTTTTGGGTTCACGTCTTGGTTTGAGAAATGGTGATATGCCTCAAAGTATCTACAGCTTGTGGAACAACTTGGGTGTACAAAACAACGGTTATGGTATCAGCAACAACGGTCAATTCCGTGTATCCGGTATGGGATCAGCTGACTTGGGTGACCACGCTTTGCAAATCGGTTTCGAATTTGAACAAAGAAAAGATGCTGGTTATAGTGTGGCTCCTATCGGTTTGTGGCAGTTGGCTCGTTTGTCTGCTAACTCTCACATTGAGAAATTGGATAACCAAAGCTTGACTTATGATTCTACCATTGTAGCAATCAATCAAAACGGTACTACCTACTATTATACTTACTTCAACCCATTGGTGGGTGAAAACCAAACTCAGTTCGACTACAAATTGCGTGAAGCCTTGGGGCTTGACCCACGTGGCGGTGATTTCATCAACACCGATAACTTGGATCCAGATTTCTTGGACATCAGCATGTTCAGCGCTGACGAGTTGTTGAACCAAGGTAACGCCTATGTATCATACTATGGTTATGATGCCTACGGTAACAAATTGAAAGGTAAGAAGCCTACTATCGATGACTTCTTCACTCAGACTTACCGTTTGGGTAACAGCGACAACAGCCCTGTATATTACAGCCGCAACGTTGGTGCATTTGAGCCAATCTATACCGCGGGTTATATCATGGATAAGTTCGCGTTTGACGACTTGATCTTCAACGTGGGTGTGCGTGTGGACCGCTATGATGCGAACCAATACATTCCGAAAGATCCATATGTAATCAGCGAGTTCTATACTGCCGGTGAAGTAACATCATTGGGTAACCAAGCAGTTACTCACCCAGGTAGCATCGGAAGCGATTACGTAGTTTACGTAGACGATATCAAGAACCCAACTAGCATTAAAGGTTACCGTAACGGTAACGACTGGTACAATGCAAGCGGTCAGTACATCAACGACCCAACTGCTGTGTTCAGCAACGGTTCTATCCAGCCATACCTCAAAGTGGATCCGGATGCTCCGCTTACTTCAAAAGCATTCGTGGATTACACTCCCGCTGTGAACATTATGCCTCGTATCGCATTCTCGTTCCCGATTTCCGATGAGGCTACTTTCTTCGCTCACTATGACGTATTGACTCAGCGTCCAACCGGTGTAAACCGTTTCGACCCGATTGACTACCTCTACATGAAGAACAGAAACGTGACGCTCAACAACCCGAACTTGAAGCCTGAGCGCACCGTGGACTATGCACTTGGTTTCCAACAAGTATTGACCAAGTCTTCTTCATTGAAAATCGAGGCATTCTATCGTGAGTTGCGCAACATGATTCAAATCAGAAGACTTGTAGGTGCTTATCCAAGTAGCTATAACTATTTTGATAACATCGACTTCGGAACAGTTAAAGGTTTGACCTTGACCTATGACTTGAGAAGAACAGGTAATATCTGGCTCAAGGCATCTTATACATTGCAATTTGCTGATGGTACTGGGTCTACAGCACAATCACAAGTTGCATTGATCAACGCAGGTCTTCCAAACTTGAGAACCATCAGCCCATTCAACTACGATCAAAGACACCGCATCGTAGTAACAGCTGACTACCGTTACGGTTCAGGTAGTAGTTACAACGGTCCGGTTTGGTTCGACAAACCAATCTTCGAAAACACCGGGGCGAACTTGATTGCTAACCTTGGTTCCGGTACTCCTTATACGCCTCAAGTATTTGCTACTCCTGTTACCGGTGAGTTCTCGCCAAGTACTGAAGGTTCTATCAACGGTGCACGTCTTCCATGGCAGTTCACTTTGGATTTGAACTTGGATAGAAACTTCCCATTGACATTCGGCAAGGATGGCGAGAGAAAGAAAGCTGCTAACTTGAACGTATACTTGTGGATTACCAACTTGTTGAATACCCGCAACGTGATTGACGTTTACCGCTTTACCGGTACTGCTAACGATGATGGATGGTTGGCCGCTTCTAATGCACAGCAATTCATCAACAACATGAACTCTCCGGCAGGTTATAGAAACTACTATAGCATGTTCGTAGATGACCCACGTAACTACAGCAACCCAAGAACTATCCGTTTGGGTATCCGATTCGACTTTTAATGATTAGCACAGATAAAGAGAAATTAAAGCTTCAAAAGATGAAAGTATTTAAGACCATATTGATTTGTACACTCGCATCAATGTTTTCGCTTTCTGCTTTTGCTTATAAATATGTAGGCAGTGGACAGAATTCGGGAATGGCAGGTTCAGAGAATTCTGACCAGCTAAGCCTGGAAACTCGTGCGGCTCAATGTGCTCCGGCTACCGGCTTGAGAGACCTTGAGTGGAATAACGTGAGAACACGTATCGAGACAGGTGGTTCGATGTGGCAAGACCGTGCTAATGGTCGTGCGGCATATGAAGTACCAAAAGGTGGTGGCGTATCATCCATCTTCGCAGGTGGTCTTTGGATGGGTGGATTATCTACCGACCAAACATTGCGTCTTGCCGCAGTACGTTTCCGTGAAGGGAATGACTACTGGCCGGGTCCTTTGACAACGGACGGTACCGCTGAAGTAAGCGCTGCTACTTGCTTGCAATACGACAACTTCGCGGTTACTTTGAGACAAGATGCCCAAACACATCGTCTCTACTTTGATATGATCAATGCCGGTGCTACTCAGGAAGAATTGGAGGCTGCTGGTCTCGGTGATTATACCATTCCAAGTTACTTCTTCTCTTATCCTGCACACGGTAATACCGCTTTGCTTCAGGATTATTATCTGGCTCCATTCTATAACTACGATGATAACCCTGAATATGATCCTAGAAAAGGTGACTATCCTTGGTATGACTTCCTAAGAGAAATTGACTGCGCTAATCGTAAACGTGAAGACCAAGTTCCATTGTATGGTGACCAAACTTTTTATTGGATTTTCAACGATAAGGGTAACATCCATACTGAGTCTACCGGTGCCCCAATCGGTATGGAGATTCGTGCGCAAGCTTTCGCATTTACCTCCAACGATGAAATCAACAACATGACATTCTTGAACTATGTGTTGATTAACCAAGGTACTCAGCGTCTTACTGAAACATACTTCGGTTCTTACATTGACCCGGACCTCGGTGCTTACAATGACGACTATGTAGGTTGTGACGTTCAAAGAGGTTTGGGATATTGCTATAATGGTGACGGTTTTGATGAAACTGTATCTGGTTCATTGGGGTATGGTGATTACTTGCCGGCAGTGGGTGTCGACTTCTTCGAAGGTCCTTACCAAGATGCTGACGGTATGGATAACCCATTGACTTCTGACATCGCTGAGGCTGAAGAGCTTAAAGGTATTCCTTACAAAGGTTTGGGTATCGGTTACGGTGATGGCATCGTAGATAACGAGCGTTATGGTATGAGAAGATTCGTATACTATAACAACTCTAGCGCGTTGAACGGTGACCCAACTCAGCCAATGCACTACTACAACTACATGCGTGGTATTTGGAAAAACAACCAGGTTATGTTGTATGGTGGTAACGGTTTCAACCAAGGTGTTGTGCCCGGCATGCCGGCTCAATACATGTTCCCTGGCGACTCTGACCCGTATAACTGGAGTACTCACGGTGTCGTGCCTACTTCCGGATATCCATGGACCGAAGTAACTGCTGGTAACCAACCGGCCGACAGACGTTTCGTTCAATCTGCTGGTCCTTTCACCCTTGAACCAGGTGACTACAACAACATTACTTTGGGTGTTGTATGGGCAAGAGCTACCTCTAAAAACAACAACTGGGAAGCTGTTGAATTGTTGAGACTTGCTGACGATAAAGCTCAATCACTCTTCGATAACTGCTTTGAAATCGTATCTGGTCCTGATGCTCCGGATGTAACTGTACGCGAGCTAGACAGAGAGATTATCCTCATGTTGAGCAACGAGAACACCCTTTCAAACAACTATCATGAAAACTACCTTGAGTTCGACCCAAGTATTCCTGATAGCTTGAATGGCGTGGCTTTGACTCGTGAGGAAAGAAGCTACAAGTTCGAAGGTTATTTGGTTTATCAATTGATTGACGGAACAGTGAGTAGTGCTAACTTGTCAGATCCTGATAGAGCACGTTTGATTGCTCAGTGTGACGTTCGCAACGGTATTACCAACATCATCAACTATGAAAGAGACGGAACAACCGGTTTGATTGTTCCTCAGCTAATGGTACAAGGTAGTGATAACGGCATTAGCCGCTCATTCCGTATCACCACAGACGCGTTTGCTACCGGTGCCAACACATTGGTCAACCACAAGACATATTACTTCATGGTAATTGCTTACGGTTACAATGAGTACGCTCCATATAACATTGCTACCAACAGCGGTCAGTCTCAACCATTCAAGTCTTCTCGTAAGGCCGCTGTAGGTGAGGTACCCGTAATTCGTGCAATTCCGCACAATGTGAGCCCACTCAACGGTGGTACGGTGTTGAACTCTAGCTACGGTGATGGCTTCATGCTTACTCGTATTGAAGGTAAGGGGAATGGATTGCAAACGCTTTCAATTACCGGTGCACATGAGAATGATTTGTTGAAATTCCCATACACTCTTAACGAGTTGGATTACTTGCCAGGTCGTGGTCCTGTGGATATCAAAGTGGTTGACCCATTGCGTGTACCTGCTGCTGATTTCGAATTGAAATTGAATGATACACCATCCAATACCAACAACGTTGACTCATTGTTCTGGACATTGACCAACTTGACCGATAACGAGGTGTACGACACTTATACTTCGTTCCGTGCAACAAGTGAGGATGTGATTTTGGATTATGGTATCAGCATCTATTGGGGACAATATGAATACCGCAACTCAGTGGGTATTCTTGAACCGCATAAGACTGCATTCATCTCTGGTACAATTGAGTTTGCCAACAACCGTGAACCATGGTTGACCGGTGTGCCTGATTCAGAAGGTGTAACTCCATTTAACTGGATTCGTGCAGGAACATTCGCACCGGCTCAAGACAACCAAGAAGAGAAATTGTATGCCGACTATCAATATGGAAACGGATTATGGATTGATGGTGAAGGCGATTATGAGAAAGTGCTTTCAGGTACTGTCGCTCCTTACTGCTTGGTAAGCCATACTGACAACGGAACTTGGGCTAACCCTGTGGCTCCTACTTTGGGTAAAACTCCAATTGAAGGGGATGCAATTACTGATAGTCCTTTCTTGGTGGGTGACATGTCATCACAAGCTTCACGTATCAGTGCATTGGCATCAAACAACCGCTTCATTTCCGGTCTTGCCGGATTGAATAACGTTGATATCGTTATCACGCCTGATAAGAGCAAGTGGACCAGATGTCCTGTTTTGGAAATGCAACCTCAAGCAATGTTGGCACAAAACGCCTTGGTTCCATCTCAAGGCAACCCATCGAAGATGAGATTGCGCAAGCACCCAAGCGTAGATAAAAATGGTAAGATTGCCGGTCAACCGGGCTATAACCCTGAAGAAGGTGAACTGACCGGAGCTACCGGTATGGGATGGTTCCCTGGTTACGCTATTGATTTGGGCACAGGTGAGCGTTTGAATATTGCGTTCGGTGAAGACTCTTGGTTGGCAGGTGACAATGGACGTGATATGTTGTGGAACCCATCGTCTAACTATACAACTCCTTCAGGCGAGCCTGTGTTCGGTGGTCAACACTGGATCTACATCTTCAAAAACTTGCGTTCTGAAGTAGGATTGGATATAAATGAAGACATGTTCTGCCCTCGTTATGACGAAGGTAAATACTTGCACTCTCGCCTTTTGAATGGTAACAACGCTCAATTGAAAGAAGCATTTGCTGCTTGTACTTGGGTTTGCTCATCCATTTTGCAAGAAGGTTACGAATGGAAGTCTCCTGAGGATGGTTTGGTTCCGGGCATGGTTAAACTGAGCTTGCGCGTTGCGAAGCCATATACAAAATATGCTCCGAACGGTCAATCAGTGAACAATATTGACGGCTCTCAAAACCGCTGGAGAAACTTGTACAAGTTCTCTACCAGAGGAGCGGCTTCCACTATCAATGTGGCTGAGACAAAAGAGAGCGCATTGGATATGATCAATATTGTTCCGAACCCATACTATGCATTCAGTGGGTATGAGACAGGAAAATTGGATAACCGTGTGAAAATTGTCAACCTGCCGGAGCAGTGTACAATCAATATCTATGATTTGAACGGTACGCTCATCCGACAATTCAAGAAGGGGGATCCTACTTCATCAGTCGATTGGGATTTGAAAAACCATAAGAATATCCCGATTGCGAGTGGTACCTATATCATTCACATCGATGTGCCGAATGTGGGTGAGAAAGTGTTGAAATGGTTCGGAGTAATGCGACCAGTGGATTTGGATAACTTCTAACGAAAACAATTTTTTATACTCTCAAGAATATTCAGCTTATGAAAAAGCTTTCAATCATAGTTATTGCATCAATGCTCTTCGGTTCTGCTGCTTTTGCGGGTAACCCGGACAGAGCGGGGTCAGCAGGTGCTGGACACTTGTTGGTTAATCCTTGGGCAAGAACAGCGGGATTAGGTGGTTCTGCTATGGCTTCCGTTAGAGGTGTAGAAGCATGCTTCTCTAATGTGGCCGGTTTGGCCTTCACTCCAAAAACCGATTTGGTTTTCACCAACAACCAATACCTCGTTGGTTCCGGTATCAAGATCAACTCTTTTGGTCTTGGTCAAAAATTGGGTGAATCATCAGTCCTCGGTATTACGGTGACAAATATGAGCTTCGGTGAAATTCCGATTACTGAAGTCGACCTTCCCGAAGGTGGTATCGGTAGCTATTCCCCGAACTTCACCAACATTGGTTTGTCTTACGCAAAAGCTTTTTCTAACAGCATCTACGGTGGTATCACCGTGCGCATGGTGAGTGAAGCCATTTACAACGTAAGATCACAAGGTGTGGCATTTGATGCAGGTATCCGCTACGTGACAGGCGAAAATGACCACGTTCGTTTCGGAATCGCGTTGCGCAACGTTGGACCACCAATGCGTTACCGCGGTGATGGTCTTTCTATTGCAGCTACCATTCCTAATGGTTCCGGCTCTACTAAATTGACAGTGGATCAGCGTTCTGAGAAGTATGAGTTGCCATCTATGGTTAACGTTGGTTTCGCTTATGATTTCATCTTTAGCGAAAGCAGTAAATTGACCGGTAACCTACAATTCACTTCCAACTCATTCTCTCGTGACCAATTTGGTATCGGTGCTGAATTCAACTTCCGTGATCGTTTCATCTTGCGTGGTGGTTATCAATATGAGATGAATATTCATGACAAGGATGAGCGCACAACTGTGTTCACCGGTCCTACAGGTGGCTTCACAGTACAGGTTCCTGCAGGTAAGAATGGTACAATCATCGGTTTGGACTATTCATACCGCGTGACCAATCCTTTTGCAGGTGTGCACAGCATGGGTGTACACATTTCGCTCTAGGAATAAATTTTTATTAGATTTGCTACAACATAGAATTAAGAGAGAAAACCCTGTTGCGGGGTTTTCTCTTTTTTAGCTTTATACGAACTCAAAGAATATTACTACTATGGCATCACAAGTTGCTTATTATACTCCGGAAGGCTTACAGAAGCTCAAAGATGAGCTTCATCACATGAAGATGGTTGAAAGACCAAGAATTTCGCAGCAAATTGCAGAGGCACGTGATAAAGGAGACCTTTCAGAAAATGCTGAGTACGATGCAGCGAAAGAAGCTCAAGGTCTACTGGAAGCGCGCATTGCTAAAATGGAAAGCTTGCTCGCCAATGCGCGCCTCATCGATAGTTCTTCTGTGGACAATTCGAAGGTCTTCATTTTGTCCAAAGTGAAAATTAAGAACTTGTCCAATAACGCCATTATGGAGTACACCCTGGTGGCTGAGAATGAAGCGAATCTGGCGGAGAAGAAAATCTCAGTGGATTCTCCTATCGGTAAAGGATTACTTGGTAAGGAGGTAGGGCAGATTGCCGAAGTGCAGGTTCCTGCCGGTAAGATTCAATTTGAAATTTTGGAAATTTCCCGCTAAGCCATGGCTACAGTTTTCTCAAAAATCGTTGCCGGTGAAATCCCATGTTATAAGATTGCGGAGAACGATAAATTCCTTGCATTTCTGGATATAACACCGGTTGCCAAAGGGCATACCTTGGTCATTCCAAAGGTTGAAGTAGATTATTTCTTTGATATGGACAATGAGCTGCTCGCTGAAATAAACCTGTTTGCGAAAGAAGTAGCAACAAAAATTCAACGGGTAGTTCCTTGTAAAAAAATTGGTGTCTCCGTGGTGGGGTTGGAAGTGCCGCATGCACACATGCACCTCATTCCTATCAACACCATTAAAGACATGAGCTTTACGGGAGAGCGACTGAAAATGTCTCCTGAAGAGTTTGAATCACTTGCCAAAAAAATAAGGGAAGCTTAAATGCTTCCCTTATTTTTCATCTCTGCGTATTCTTTTGCGAAATAGGTCAGTATCACATCGGCTCCGGCTCTGTGGATGCTTAGCAACATCTCAGGCATGGCGCGTTCATATTGTATCCAACCGCGTTCAGCTGCTGCTTTCAGCATGGAGTATTCACCACTGACGTTGTAAGCCGCAATCGGTAAATTGGAATTTTGCTTCAACAGTTGAATGATGTCGAGATAGCACAAGGCCGGTTTCACCATCAGAAAATCGGCTCCTTCGATGGTATCCAGTTCCGCTTCGCGCAAGGCCTCTATCTTATTGGCCGGGTCCATTTGATAGGTTTTCTTATCGCCAAATTTTGGAGCTGAATCCAGCGCATCTCTGAAGGGGCCATAATAAGCACTCGCATATTTAGCGGTATAAGACATAATACTGGTATTGGTGAAACCAGCATCATCCAGTGCTTCGCGGATATAACCCACGCGACCGTCCATCATATCCGATGGGCCAATGATGTCGATGCCTGCCTCAGCTTGGGCTACGGCCATTTTGGCCAAGATCGGTAAGGTGCGGTCGTTGAGGATTTGTCCGTTCTCCACATATCCGTCATGGCCATCGCTGCTGTAGGGGTCCATGGCCACATCACTCATCAGACAACTTTCAGGAAACTCTTTCTTTATGGCACGAACAGCTTTGAGATAGAAGTTGTCTGGGTTATAACTATAAGTTGCTTCTTTGTCCTTGAGAGATTCTTCCACTGCCGGAAACAAATCGAATGTCTGAACACCGAGATTCATACATTCTTCAATTTCCTTCAGCAACAAATCGATGCTCCAGCGATAGATGCCGGGCATAGAGCCAATTGGTACTTTTTGGTTTTTACCGTCTACTACAAATACGGGGAATATCAATTTGGAAACAGGTAAATCTGTTTCTCTGATGAGATTGCGCACTGCCGCTGATTTTCGGTTGCGTCTTGGTCTTTCTATCATCATGATTATTTAACTGCGTTCACCTTGGATTTCCAGGTGGTAATGTCTTCTTGTGATTTTTTCAAGGCTGAAAGTACCTCTTGGTCCTTAGCCTTATCGCCAAACGGATTGGTCGCACCATTTGCAATCTCCTCCGTGGATGGAAGGATAGCCAATTCATTTTTCCAATTCTGAAGTTCTTGTTTCAACGCTTCTACTTCCAACTGCTTGGACTTTAATGCTTCAAAAGCCTTGATTTTGGTGGAGTCTGTTGCAAATGTGGAGTCGGTGCTGATAGTGGACATTTCAGCCGATAATTCATTGAGGCGGGCAGCCAGCGTAGAATCCAGAGAATTATATTCTTTCAAGGTTTGCTCTTGGATGGTGCGTGCGCGTTTAAGGGTTTCGCTGTCGCTGGTTGCGCATGAGGTAAGTAAACCGGAAAGAGCAATTACATAAAGGTATTTTGCTTTCATCTTTTTATTCTTTGATTTTGTTCTTAGGATTGGTGGGAACAGGATCGTATCCAAAAGTACCCCAAGGGTGGCACTTGAGAATGCGTTTGATGCCGAGAAAGATGCCTTTGAGTACTCCCCATTCGTTGATGGCTTGGACAGCATACTCGGAGCAGGAAGGAGTGTGCCTGCACTTAGGTCCCAGCAAAGGCGAGATAACCGCTTGATAAACCCGAATAGGAAAAATGAATACCTTTTTCATTTCCGACACCATTGCTTACGATGGTGCCGCGAAGGTAGAGCACTTTGTCTTTGGCCATCTTTCGGGTAGGCTTTTTTAAACTTTTCTTGGTATTGCGCCATTAATTTCGCCTCCATGAATTTCAAACTTTGGTCTCAGCAACTGGAACATTGGTTGCGAGGTTATCATTTGGATGGAGATGAATTGTATTTCACGCACTTAGCGGTTTCGCTGGGCGTCCTCATTTTATTATCATGCGGTATATGGTTGGCCACGCGGATGGCGATTTCGCTCGGCATGCGTGCTTCCATGTCCAAGAGACGTGCGGAGTGGCACAATCGATTCTCACAATTCAAGGTGTTCCGCGCATGGTCATTCGTCATTATTGCGTATGTATTCAGTCAGGCATTTCCACATATTTTCATCGGGCTGCCTACTTGGGGTAGTATTGCCAAAACAGTCATAGACGTTGCTATCATCATTACATTTCTGATGGCGCTGAATGCAACAATGAACGCAATTGTTGCTTTACTTGAAAGCACCGAGGAATACAGTGATAAACCTATCCGCAGCTATAAGCAGGTAGCAACGATTCTGTTTACCATCATCGCTATCATCCTCATCTTGGCCATACTGATGGGCGAGAGTCCACTTTATATCCTTGGAGGATTCGGTGCTATTACAGCTGTGGTGTTGCTGATTTTCAAAGATGCATTGCTGGGCTTTGTGGCATCGGTGCAGATGAGTGCTATTGACCTTGTTCACATTGGTGACTGGATTGCCATGGATAAATACGGTGCAGATGGACGCGTTGTAGAAATTAACCTCACCACTGTAAAGGTGCAAAACTGGGATATGACCATGACCTTGATACCGAGTTATGCACTCGTGAGTGAGTCATTCAAAAACTGGCGCGGTATGTTTGAAAGCAATGGGCGCAGAATTAAACGACACATCAGCATCAATATCGCGAGTATCAAATTCATCGATGAGCGTTTGTATGAGAAATTACTGAAGCTCGATTTGATTCGCGATGAACTCATCAGACGCCAAAACGAAATCAATGAACACAACACGACTAAGAATCCTAATCGCGATGTATTGCTCAATGGAAGACATATGACCAACATCGGTGTGTTCCGTTTGTATGCGCAAGCTTATCTGGCTCATAACCCGAATATCAATACAGAAATGACGTACCTCGTACGTCAATTACAGCCCACTGAGACTGGCCTTCCAATTGAGATATATGCTTTCACTCGCGATAAGACTTTTGTAAACTATGAAGCGATTGCAGCGGATATCTTTGATCACCTGCTGGCTTCCATCCCTTATTTTGAGCTCGAAGTTTTCCAAGATCCTACCGGCTCTGATATGCGCACACTCACAAGTACATTGCATCCACGCTCATGATTCTACCGAAGAAGTTGATATTGCAATTGGCATTGGTAACCATCACTGCTATGCCAATGGTGGCCATTATCATCGACCGATTTTCGGAACGAGTGAATTTGCGTGAAGCTTTGATAGGCTACGAACCGTGGTGGAAGCAGATTGTATTTGGTAGTTTTGTGGGTATTGTCATTGCGATATTGGCCAAGCTTCTTGTTGAATCTCCTTTATTGGATGAGGTCAACGCAAAGTATGCCCACATGCTGGGCAGATTCAAACTCAACATGAGTGAGATTGTTCTTGTATCACTTTGTGCGGGTGTGGGAGAGGAGATTCTGTTTCGCGGTGCTTTGCAACCCATCTTTGGAATCATCATTACCTCTATCATCTTTGTTGCTATACATGGTTATCTCAATCCACGTGACTGGCGCTTGAGTATTTACGGTGTTTATATGGTTGGAGCCATTGCGGTCATTGGTTGGATGAGCGAACGTCTTGGGTTGATATCTGCAATACTCGCACACACCATTATCGATATATACTTGTTGCATCATCTGCAAAATGACGATGATGAAGTAACCATTACGGAGAATCCTAACTTGCAGGATCCTTTTCAGGACCTCTAATTACAACTTTCATGGCAAAGAATAAAAACAACAGCAACAGTTTGGGAGGATTTGTTTTCTCCACCAATCCTAATTTTCGTCCGGAAGAGGAAGAAGAAAAAATGGAAACGCTAGCCCCCAACCAACAGGACTTGCGCGTATGGTTGGAGAAAAATCACAGAGGTGGTAAGACGGCTACTGTGGTAAAAGGTTTCATTGGTACAGATGATGACTTAGACACATTGGGAAAAACACTAAAGACCAAGTGTGGAACCGGTGGTTCGGCTAAAGATGGTGAAATCATCATCCAAGGTGATCACAGAGAAAAAGTAGTGGCACTACTTATTCAAATGGGCTACAAAGCCAAGAAAGCCGGAGCCTGATTTAAACAATTAAAAAATACACTACATTGTTCGGACAAAAGAAATTTCACATCATCATCAAAACGCTGTATAACCTTGAAGAGGTTCTTGCTGCAGAAGTGGCACAGCTCGGTGGTGATAGGATTGTACTCGGTAATCGAGTAGTGCATTGCACGGGAGATAAGAAGTTTTTGTACAAGGCTAATCTCCACTTGCGCACAGCTCTGCGCATCCTTGTGCCTATTGTGGAGTTTCCCATCCGCGAAGCAGATAACATCTACACGCAAAGCCTCAAAACCGATTGGACGAACTACTTGGATGTTGATCAGACATTCGCTATCGAGCCCAATGTGCACTCTGATTTTATCAAACACAGCAATTACGCATCGGTGAAACTCAAAGATGCTATTGCTGATTTTTTCATGAAGCAATTCGGACGTAGGCCATCAGTAAATCCTGATAAACCGGATGTGCTCTTTAATCTGCACATTGATAACCATCGTGTGACCATATCACTTGATAGCAGTGGTGAATCATTGAACAGAAGAGGCTATCGAAGTGCCGGTGCTAAGGCACCACTCAACGAAGTATTAGCAGCTGGTATGATTATGCTCACAGGATGGAAAGGCAAAACAGATTTCTATGATCCAATGTGCGGTAGTGGCACACTCGCCATAGAAGCTGCTATGATTGCTCAAAATTTACCGGCACAGTATTTACGGGAAGACTTCGGGTTCATGCACTGGTCCAACTATGAAGAGACGCTTTGGCAGGAAGTAGTGGATGAGGCAAAGTCATCTTCACGCGAACAGGAATGCAAAATTTTTGCATCAGATGCCGATAGCCGTCAACTCAAAGTGGCCAAACAAAACATCTCGAATGCCCTCATGGAAGAGGATATAGAAGTGCAGCTCATGGATTTTATGGAGTTGAAACCTGTCGGTACCAATGGCTCGGTGTTCATGAATCCGCCTTATGGTGAACGCATGGAGCAAGAGAACATCTTTGAGTTCTATAAACTCATCGGAAATACATTGAAGCACAATTGGAGCGGTCACAGAGCATGGATTATATCTTCCGATAAAGAAGCATTGAAACGTATCGGCTTAAAACCATCTCGCAAGTTTCGCCTCATCAATGGAACATTGGACTGCGGATTTTATGGATATGAATTGTTCAGCGGCAAAAGAAGTGATTTTTTAAAAGCATAACACAAACAACTACCGATAAATGAAAAAGCAAATAGTCATGGTGACCGGGGCGACTTCCGGATTTGGTAAAGCCATTGCTGAGCGATTCGCGAAGGAAGGATGGAATGTCATCATCAACGGAAGACGAATGGAACGCCTTGAGGAGTTGGCCAAGCAATTGGAAGAGGCACATGGTGTTGCTATCACCTCATTGTGTTTTGATGTGCGTGACAACGATGCGGTATGCAAAGCAGTTGCTTCACTTTCTCCGGATTGGCAAAATATCGATGTGTTGGTGAACAATGCGGGGCTTGCCCTTGGAAAAGACCCCATACACAAGGGAGATCTCGCGCAATGGAATCAGATGATTGATACCAATATCAAAGGTCTCCTTTACGTCACCAAAGCAGTAACACCATTCATGGTGCAACGCAAACAAGGTATTGTTATCAATATCGGCTCAATTGCCGGAAGGGAGGTGTATTCAGGAGGTAATGTGTATAGCGCTACGAAGTTTGCTGTAGATGCATTGACTAAGAGCATGCGCATTGACTTGTTGCCACATGGTGTTCGGGTATCGCAAATAGCTCCAGGTGCTGCCGAGACGGAGTTCAGTCTTGTTCGTTTTTCAGGTGATGAGAAAAAAGCCAAAGCGGTTTATCAAGGATACACACCATTGCATGCCGAAGATATTGCGGAGGCTGCTTGGTTTATTGCCTCCCGACCTCCGCATGTTTGTATTCAGGATATGCTCATACTGCCTACGGCACAAGCCAATGCAACTACTTTTCATAAAGCTTAATCCTTTTTAGCATCACCATGAAACATCCATCGTTCTACACTGTTGTACCGTTGCTTATGCTCATCTTGTTTGCGTCTTGTCATTTCAAAAACAAGGATGCGGATATTATCTATCATAATGCGAAGATTTATACGGTAGATGGTGACTTCAGTGTGAAGGAAGCAATGGCCATTAAGGACGGAAAAATCATTGCCATCGGAGCAGAGCGAGAAATTTTGAATGAATACAAAGCTCCAAAAGTGATCGATTGCCAGAAACGTTTCATCTATCCGGGATTTATAGATGCACATTGTCACTTCATGGGTTATGGTTTGGCATTGCAGCAAGTGGACTTGGTGGGCACCAAAAGCTGGGATGATGTGCTGACCCGCTTAAAGCAATATGCAGAAAAACATCCGGATAAAGATTGGATAATAGGAAGAGGTTGGGATCAGAATGATTTAATTCAAGAGGGAATGGAGCAGGAAATCATTCCAATGCCCGATAATACGCAGTTGAATACACTATTTCCTGATAAGCCGGTGGTCTTGATTCGCATTGATGGTCATGCATTGTTGGCGAATCAAAAGGCTTTGGACTTGGCCGGTATCAATGCTTCCACACATGTCAATGGCGGCATTGTAGAAGTCAAGAATGGGAAACTCACTGGAATTCTTATTGACAATGCAATGCAAAAAGTCTTTGATGTGATGCCGAAAGCAACAGTGGAGGAGAAAAAAAGAGCATTGCTCATGGCGCAGCAAAATTGCTTTGAGGAAGGATTGACCACTGTGGATGAAGCAGGTTTGATGTATGACGATATCGAACTTATCAAGGAACTGCATGAAGCAGGGAGTTTGAAGATGCGTATCTATGCTATGCTTTCTGATGATGAAGCCAACTATGCTCGTTATATGAAGCAGGGGATTGACACAACCGATTTCCTCACGGTACGTGCATTCAAATTATATGCTGATGGTGCGTTGGGTTCACGTGGGGCATGTTTGTCAAGCCCTTATACAGATGTCATTCACCACGCAGAATACGGTATGATGCTCAAAGACCCTGCGTATTTTAGAATGCGTGCTCAACAGCTGCATGATAAAGGTTTTCAAATGTGTACACACGCCATTGGTGATAGTGCCAATCGTGTGATGTTGCATATTTATGCTGAACAGTTACAAGGTGTGAATGATGCACGTTGGCGAATAGAACATGCTCAGGTAGTACATAAAGAAGATATTCCCATGTTCGGGATGTACAGCATCATTCCATCAGTGCAACCATTACATGCAACGAGTGATATGCCATGGGCTTACCTAAGACTTGGTAAGAATCGATTGGCTCGTGCCTATGCATATCGCGAATTGAAACAGCAACTCGGTATGGTTGCCTTGGGTACTGATTTTCCGGTAGAGGACATCGCCCCGTTGAAGACATTTTATGCCGCAGTAGTGAGAAAGGATGCTACCGGAAATCCTGCAGAGGGATTTCAAATGGAAAATGCATTGACACGAGAAGATGCCTTGCGTGGCTTAACCATCTGGCCTGCCATTGCCAATTTTGAAGAAGAGAAAAAGGGAAGCCTGGAAGTAGGCAAATGGGCGGACTTTGTGATGCTTGATCAAGACCTAATGAAGGTAGCAGAAGATAAACTACTAAAGGTAAAAGTGCTCATGACAGCAGTGGCTGGGGAAAATGTCTATACAAGACAATGATTTCTTTTTGGATGCACTTTTTCATCTTCCTTCATTGTGATACAATTAAAATTAGTCATCAAAAAGATTTCGAACTCACATAATTAAGCACATCTTTGTCGCGGAATTATTTATATTACTGATTTCCATTTAGCGAGTTCCAACACCGTGATTACAGATCCATTTTATCACATCTCCATCTTTGCAATCGTATTGTACGGATGCTTCTTATTGTTTCTTTTTATCTATAGCCTTGTTCAATTGAACTTGGCTATTCAATACGTGAAGGCGCGTTACAATCGTCCGCGAAAACCTGTTGTAGCTGATGAAGATCTTCCGGTTGTCACTGTACAGCTTCCTGTATACAATGAGTTATATGTGGTAGAACGCTTGATCGATGCCGTTTGTGCCTTTGATTATCCAAAGGATAAATTGGAAATACAAGTTTTGGACGATAGTACCGATGAGAGCTTTGAAGTAGCCGCTAAGAAGATTGCAGAAAAACAGAAGCAGGGTTTGGATATCAAGCACGTAAGACGCCCTGTGCGCAAAGGATTTAAAGCAGGTGCGCTTGCTTATGGCTTGGATATTTGTCGCGGGGAGTATACGGCCATCTTCGATGCGGACTTTGTACCACGTAAAGACTTCCTTCGACAGACAATTCCTTTCTTCTTTGTAAGTGATAAAATTGGTGTGGTCCAAACCCGATGGGAACACTTGAATGAAGAGTATTCCATGTTAACTCGCTTGCAGGCTTTCGGTTTGGATGCACACTTTACCGTAGAACAAATCGGTAGGAACACACAGCATCACTTCATTAACTTCAACGGTACAGCCGGTGTGTGGCGCAAGAAGACCATATACGATGCCGGTGGTTGGGAAAGTGATACCATCACAGAAGACTTAGACTTGAGTTATCGCGCTCAATTGAAAGGTTGGGAGTTCATCTACTTACCGGAGATTGGCTCACCATCGGAGCTTCCTGCGGAGATGAATGCTTTGAAAGCCCAGCAATTCCGTTGGACAAAGGGCGCTGCAGAATGCACCGTGAAAAACCTTCCGAAGGTGCTCAATGCAAAGCATCTTTCAATCGGCCAGAAAATTCACGGCTCATTCCACTTGATGAACTCGGTTGTGTTCTTGTGTATTCTCGGTACTTCCTTATTGAGTGTGCCGATGTTGATTATTAAGAATACCTACGGTAATCTTTCATGGACTTTCTTTGCTGCGACCTTCTTTATGGTCAGCTTTTTCATCCTTGGATTTTTCTATTGGGTTTCTCGTCCGCCTCAGCCTTTCTTTAAAAAACTTGGACGATTCCTTTTTGAATACCCGGCATTCCTTTCCATGAGTATGGGACTGTCGTTGCACAATGCTGTTGCCGTGATGGAAGGTTTTACTGGAAAGAAATCTGCATTTGTGCGTACACCCAAATTCGCCATCAGCGCCAACAAGGGAACATGGACGGATAAAAAATACCGAGCCGTGAAGATTTCCCCTCTAACGGTCTTGGAGTTTTTGATGGCCTGCTACTTTGTGTGGGGATTGACTTTGGCGTTTAAGTACAACGATTTTGGTTTGTTCATCTTCCACGCTATGTTGGCTATCGGTTACACACTTGTTACGTTTTTCTCTTTGAAACATGCCAGAGCATAACAATTCAATGCAGGTCTATTGACCTACATTGAATTGCGTAGTAGCGATTGTTTCTCCGTTTTGTAACCTGATGTGAAGGATGTAATTGCCGGTGGCCAAATGATCCACTGGCACACTTGCTTCAAATGTTGTGTCCACTAGGAGGGAGTGGCGTGATTGTAACTTGCCGTCTAAAGTGATAATTTCTGCAATGGCATTTTCCTTGCTTGTATATCCACCGCGAATGGTGAGTTGCTCCACTGCCGGAACCGGATATACGCTGAGTTGCGCCACCTTATTATTCATTGTTTCTTTTACAGCAATAGTTGGGTCACCATTTCCAAATGCATATTCCCCCTTGCGCAGGTAGGTAGCGAGGAGTGTGCCATTGCCGTCAGTAACTCCACCGGGACCGCGCAAGAAATCTTCATACACCCTCCAGGGAGATGCTGAATTTTCTCTGTAGAGAAGTACTGCATTGGATTCATCACCATTATACAAATCATAGTCAAGCATTGACGGGGCACTACCGTTGTAAGGGAACACTGCACGGAAGTGGTCGGCCTCGTTCCACAGGCCATCTATTATCCAATAGTGTTGATTTGAAATTTCATAAACACCCGGTCCCAGAGGGCCTTGATCAGGTGCAGCCCATATGTGTTCAATGCGTACAAGCGATGAATCCACAGTATGAAATGTATGGAACTCCATTTCTACATAGCGTGTTGGGCCTGAAAGAGGGGTATGGCTATAAGCTTTGAACTCATGGTCCATTCGAGCCTGATTCAGTCTGTTGTAACCATTGATGATTACCATCTCCGGAATAAAATCCGAATCAAGCGTAAAGCTGCTGTATTGACCTGATGCCGATACGAGATGATTAACTCGTTGGTTGGAACCACTTACCAAGGTGATGTCCAATGGAACGTTGTTATAATATGATGGACATGCGCGTAGTTTCTGTTGCAGATAAATGGTAGTACTGTATCCGCCATTGCTGTTCAGAGCAACATTGAATGAGTCAGTAACAAAGACTGCAAAGCCGGGTTTGAAAACTTGGTCATCAAAAAAGTCTTGAAGGTTGATGCCCGTTGCGCTTTGTAATTCATCTCGAAATTCCTCCGGAGTGATGGTTTGGAAATAACGCTCTTGTTGCACAGTGGACATGCCGAGTCTGAAGGCATCATCGCCCATATAGCCTCTCAAGTTGTGCATAACAGAAGCTCCTTTGTAATAGGTGTGCGTGCCATAGATATGTTCATCGGGCATGGGTGATAAAGGATGGTAACCATTGTCATCAAGGTGTGCATTGCGCAGTACATCCAGATGGTTGGTTTTTACTATGTGCACGAATGCAGTAGGACCATATAACCATTCTTCAAGCAAATGTGAAGAATACTCTGCCGGCCCTTCTTTCAGCCACATGTCATTGTGATTATATGGAGTAACAACATTGCCCCACCAATGATGCCCCAGTTCATGTGAGAGCAAGCCGTTGTTTGCAGCAATGGATTGAGTTACCATGTATTGAGGATAAGCAATGTTGGTTGGAATCTCCAAGGCTCCATCTGTGGTGAGCACATAACCGACACGTTGCCACGCATGTGGTCCATACCAATGCTCACAAGCATCTATTGCAGCGCCAACATTTTGCAATGCATTGCTCATGGAATTGATTTGTGCAGGCTTTCCGGTTAATCTCACAGGTACATCACCAAAGGCTCCTACATGGACATAATCAATGTTTTGATAGTTCGCTACGGCAATAGCGCTGAGGTGAGTTGGAATTGGCTGAGTCATGGCAAATGAGCGAATCACCGTGTCGCCACCAAGTTGTATTTCCCCAAGAAAATCACCTTGACATTGTGCTCTATAGGTTCCGGCACTTTTTACATGGTATTCATAGGTGGCACGTTCAACAAATGAGTCGAAGCAGGGATACCACACTTTACCAAAGTTGGGCGGAATAGACGAGAGCCCGATTCCCAAGTTATAGATGTATTGATTTTCGAAATAAAATCCACCCCATTGTGGGTCGCGCTGGGGTGTTCCCTGATAATGTACTGTGAAAGACACCGTATCTGTCAATGCCGGTGTTTCTAGGAATAATACGGTGAGAATACTTCCGTCATAATGAAAGTCTAAATGTGTATCGTCTTGTTTGACAGAGTCCACTTGCAAGTTCATCAAATCCAAACGAACTGCAGTCTGGTCTTCCATCTTTGGTACCAGCGAAATGGTAGTGGCGGCTTTGATGTATGAGTTGTTATAATCCGTCACATCTATGTGGATGATGTATTGCAGAATATCAAAGGTGTCGCTCCTTGCAATGCTTTCATTGAGCAAAACACGTTCCTCCATAGTAAGGCTTCTGGGTTTTGCATGGAGCTGATGTTTGTGGTGGCAACCTATTATGCGTTTGGTTGGTGCTTGACTTATCATACTTATGGATGACAGCAGCAATGAAAGTAGAAGGAGTAGTTGTGTTCTCATAGGTAAGCGGTGTTATTCTACACAAATTAAATCCATTTTCCAAGTCAGGGCAGTTTGAAGTATGATAAAAAAAAGAGGCTGATTGCATTGCAATCAGCCTCCTGTTTTAAAAATCAACCGTTGCGAGTTAGTGGATGATTAGTAGTTTGTCAATTTTGGTTGTCATGCCAATCTGATATTCCACAAAGTAGATACCAGCAGGTAATTTTTCAGGGAAGTTGATTTGAGTGGCATAGTTTCCATCCACGTAGTATTGGTTGTTGTGAATGATGCGTCCTGATGGATCAAGGATACGCACTCCACACATAGTTGCTTCTTCTGATTGAATCTGAATGTTCACGTAATCCCCGGTATTTGGGTTCGGGTAAATACTTGTGTTGAACTGATATTCCAAGCTATGGAACGCTTGTGTTGCATCGTCTTCCTGAGTTTGCAGGTTAGGTGATGGAGGAGTTGCTCCCGCCATAGCCAGAATGGTAGCCGGACCATATTCTGTTGGTGTATTAGGAACGTTCGGGCGGTATCTTACTCTCCAGTATCCCGCTGCTTGCTGTTGTGTGGTTATTCCCCCTACAGAGAACGCATAGGATATAGAGGTAGATGCGGTTGAAGTCGGTACAATGAACGTTGTCAATTCATCCGGATTGTTGCCTTCGCAATCATCAACACGTGTAAACTCAATGAAGAATTTGGTAATTGTACATGCATTGTTTGGACTTGCTTTACTTGGTGTGATGTATGCCGTCATACTTAATGTGCGCTCATTGCATGAATAGGTTGGAGCCAGTTTGTATAGGGGCACATCGGTAATGGTAATTTCGTGGCTCACCAAACCATTTACAACGATTGTATCGTTTTCTCCAGCACCGTTAGGGATTATATAAATTGCATCTACAGTCACCGAATAGCTATCGCCCCAGTTCATGCTAGGTTGTGGAAGAGACAAGGAATTGAGTATATAACCGGTAGTAGTATAAGTTCGTACTCCACCTTCTGTGCTACCGGTAGGGGTAAACGTAAATACATACTTGGTTGCTCCTACATGATAAGAGCGCAATTGCTCACACAAGTTTTTAATACCCGGTTGCTGTAAAAAGGATGGTCTCAAGCTGGCAATACAAATCTTGAAGTTTCCATCAGGTGTACCGGCAGGCAAGTAGTTCGCAATTGCGAAGTAGTAGGTCTCTCCGGGGATTAGTTCACCATAGTTGAGAACTTCTTGTTGTCCGGCACCGGTGAGGTTCTCCACGCTTAGGATGTTGCGGTTTTCATCGGTAAGGTAAATAACAGCATCAAAAGAATGGTTCATTACTTTAATGGATATTCCATTGGTTACTGCTGTGAACTTATACCACACATCATTGTACTCGGAGTTGAGGAATGGAGTAGCTCCGATGGTGGTACCCTCATAAGTGTAGCAGTTAGGGTAGATGTTATTTGGGCTATTCAACAAACGTGCATGGTAGAATTGGTCGTTATTTGGTGGAGGAATATTGTTTGTGGTGAACGTAAATGCCTCAGACCACAAGCTAATATCATCTTGACCGCAAATCGTGCGCACATATAGAGTGTATGTAGTGCTTGCAGTAAGATTGTTGACGTTTCTTCCCAATATTCCGGCAGCGGTAATACCTGTGGCTGCTAGGCCGCTAGTTCCGCTTCCGGGGTCACCGCTGGTGCGCAATTCCCATTCAAATTGTTTGGTGGTCGGGTTGCCTTCGATTTCCCAAAAGATATAGGCGCTTGTTGTTCCCTCTACGGCACCAACCACCGGAATAGGACATTCGATAGCTTCGATAAGAATATCATCGATGGCAATGCCGCGGGAGTTTTTATTCAGTCCTTCGAAGGCGATGTAATAATCACTTCCGGTTTCAGGAAGGATAAGAACAACTTCTTGCCATGTATTTTGGTTTGTTGCATAAACTGCTCCCGGAATCAATTGCCATTCTTCACCATAGCTGGTTTTGTAATAAACACGCAACTCGTTTTGACGGCTTGACCAACTTTGGTTTGCATACCAGAACTTCAGACGAGCTCCGGCATTCATTGGCATCAAATTGAGAGGTGGGGATACCAACATCGTTCTGTAGGGCACATCAGCACTGCTGCGGAAGCGTGCGTTTAGTTCGCCAGTGTGAGCAGTGGTTACGTCTCCACTACCGGCACCTGTGGCATAAATCCAGTTGATACTACCGAATCGGTATTCATTTTGCCATCCTTCACGGCTTGTACTACTGGTTTCAAACGTTTCAATAAATGGAAACTCTTCTACTACCGGTGCAACCGTTCTGAATTGATATTTCCAGGTCCAGTCACTGTGTGCATCACCGCAATTGGAACGCACATAGAATGTGTATGAAGTAAGCGGAGAAAGCGATGCTATATCAACGTAGGTTTCTGTGCTGTTCCCTGAAGCAATCAAACCACTCGCTCCTGAACCGGCTGCACCACCGGTACGCAATTCCCAATCATAACCTCCTGCAGGAATATTTACATCTTCCCATTGAATGCGTACGCTGGCATCTGTCATTGCTACAGCCTTTATAGCGGTAGGTGTTTGGCAGGATGGAGTTTCACGTAAGAGGATATCATCTATATAGCAGTCATTACCTCCACCGGAAACAAACAAGAACGATACATATACATGTGATTGATCTAGCACTGTTTCTGGTAGGGTAACAGAGTGTGGATACCATCCATTTATAGACGGAGAGAATCTTGAAATGAAGTCTCCGGCATTGGTCCAGTTGATTTTGTCAAACGAATATTGAACTTGTATGCCATCTGGACTGGATGAGAATTCGGGGTCGTGGTTCAAAATGAATTTTACGTCCACTCCACTCAAACCGGTGGTTTCAAATGGAGTGGAGATGAGACGAATCTTATCACCGGCATCACAGTGGTAAGAGTTGAATTTCAAAAAGCCTGCACCTTCGTAAGCTGTCAAACCGGATGGGTTTGTACTTGCAGTTACATATGTCAATTGTGGTGCGGAACCGTTCATTGAAATACCGTCAGTCACTACTTCGATTTCCCAGCACGCTGGTGATGCGCTGTTCAAACCTTCATGCACAGCAAGCGTTGATGGAGAGCAAGAAGTTGTGATGGACACAGGACCTGCCCAAGCACTGCTCAATGATGCAGAACATATAGAACGTATGAATACATAGTAAACTGTGGATGGCATAAGACCGTTTACCGATGCCGATGTTCCGGAAACAACAGCGACTCCTGAGCCAACAGGATATTCATCGCTTGTCGAAATGACATATTCATAGCCTTCACTCGGTACTGCACTTGGCGCTTGCCATGAAATATGCACCACATCAGACCCAGGGTATGTTACACTGATGTTTGTTGGTGCGTGGCAATCCGGGCACTCGCTCATGAATGAATCAAGCAGTTGGTCGGCACTCAGCGGTGATCCGAAGTTGCGGATGGTTTCGATATTGCCTAATGCATCATAGAGTGTAAAGCTGATTTCTTCTGAATAAGAACCGAGTTGGTGAACATAGACTTCAGTTGGTTTTCCATTGCACAGTGGAATGGAAACGATACCTGAAGTGCCGGTGTTCAAATGTGCGGTTGCAACCAAAATACCATCTTGTTTGAAACCAAGAACAGTACCATTCCACCCGTAAGGTGTGGTATTGTTCATATGAAGCTGATAATAGCATTGGTCAACATTATTGCATACATCGGTAGTAAAGACAAATGGGCCATTCCATACTCCATAGTCTTCTTCGGCACAAACTCCACGAACATAGAAATAATAATGAGTAGCTGCAGTGAGCGAGTTGAGCACAACTGTATTACCGGCTACCGCTGTACCATTGCCGTCCGGCATACCGCTACTTGTTGAGTAATAATATTCATATCCACCATCCGGCTCCATTTCAGGTGCGGTCCATGTAATCGTAGCGGTAGTGGTTGTCTGATCAAGCAGTTGAATGGATGCAAGCGCTGGCGAAGGACACGCAGCTGCCGGAGTGTAATATGCTACTACTGTCCAAGTATGTTCTACAACGTAGTTGTAGTCAGTGTTACATCCAGCTCCAACAGCAGTGCGCCATGCATTGAGTTCAAAGTTGACTGTACCTGTTGCTCCTTCAGCGAAGGTCAGGTTCTCACGCGAATATTTATACAAGTTGGACACGTCTCCTGAACCGAGATAAACAGCCCCTTCATTTGTGCCCAAAGTGGATGAAGACAACATGGAACGCTGATGAGACATAAAACCTCCGTTCATACCACGCATATGGTAGAAGGTAGAAACGGTGGTAATTGCATTCCCATCAGGTATAGTCAATGTAAGGGTATGTGCACAAGAAGAGGTACTTAATGTCGTAGGTTCGGTAGTGCTTAATTGAGTGGGTAGGTGACCTGCACCTGCAGTTGCTACAACCGCTTTGATGGATTGAACACAAATATTACCCGTCATGCTTGAAGCAGTTCCAGACATCCGCATCACGCGCAACAGGTAGGAAGTATTGGGTTCAACATTGGTATAGAGTACCGCTTCTTTCGCTCTTGGCACCACGAATGATATAGGCAGTGAGTCATTGCATGTTGAATACAACGCCAACGCCATCTGGTGGTTCACATTATTGATTGCCGTGATCTTCAGAGCCACATCATCACTTCCTGTGGTAATGGAATACCAACCATCACGGTTAGGGGTGTCGGAGTACAAATTTCCTCCCTCATTGCCAAAACCGGATAAGTCAAATGCCTGTGTTACGTAATCGGATTGAATTGCAATTGCCGGAGCATCATCACACAAATTGCTTTGAGCAATGAGATAACCTCCGTGGAATATCAGCCCGATACTCAATAGACACTTGAAGGCAAATCTTTTTAAGTTCAATTTCTTCATGGTAAGTGATTGTTTAATGAGTACTCTTTATATAGTTTTTAGTGTGAGCTTGTTTTTGTCATTGCTCCGGTAAGGGAGTTTAGACCGTGTATACGGTACGGTACATGGAAAGGTTCACAATTTTTAAGGGAGGTTATTAGTCAAAAAAATAGCCGGTCTATGACCGGCCATTTTTCTTTATTAAAAGTGAGGATTAATTATCCATGCATACTCACCACCTTGTATTTTTCATTGAATGCGTTCCAATCCATAAGGAAGTTTTTCATCACATCGCCAAAGTTTTTGAGGAAGATTGGATTGGGAGTTTTCATCTCACGGAAGTATTCTTCTTGAAAATCAGTCAGACCATATTTCAAGAAGACCCCTTTGCACATGGCGGATACAATATTCTTGGATGGGAAGTTGGCGCGCGCCATGCAGTCTTTGTATTCCTTGAGGGTATTTGCAAACTCCTCGGTGGTCATGTCAAAAACATTGGCCAAGTGATGATTGCACGCGGCAATGATTTCTTTGTCCTGACCTTCTTGGAAATATTGTGGCAGACATGCATAGTTGCCAGCGATGACTACCATCAAGAATTTGCCATAGTCATTTTCTTGCACATTCGGACTGCGAACAAACTCCGGAGAATCATTGATGAATCCCGCAACGTCAGGAAATCCCGCCACTGTCACCTCCACAATGTGGTGCGAGAAAATCTGAGCTGTGCGCTCAGTAGTTAGTTTTTTACGTCCAAATAGTGTTAGCATACGATGTGTTTTTAGAATACAACTTCCGCTATTCAAAACTACATATCCTGCGGCCGGGTCTGGACTGGCGCTTCTCCCATATATGAACAGAGTTTTCAACGAGAATAAGCATGAATTCATCGTTCCGACATTGCGGTTGGCAGCAGTTTCTCACCCTAAATTCGCGCCACAAACTCACACGCTGCATATGTATCGCTCGCTCATAAAACCCTTGTTTTTCTTAATGAATCCGGAAAAAGCCCACTATACAGCCATGGGTTTGCTAAAGGGGGTAACAGTTATTCCCGGAATGAAAGGAATTATGCGCAGCCTGTTTCAAGTGCGTGATGCTCGTTTGCAGCGTGAGTTATTTGGATTGAAATTTTCGAATCCTGTCGGTCTGGCTGCAGGCTTTGATAAAAATGCCTTGTGGGTAGACGAGTTGGAATGTCTTGGTTTCGGCTTTGTAGAGATTGGAACCGTAACTCCGCTGGCTCAACCGGGAAATGATAAGCCTCGTTTGTTTCGTTTGCCGAAAGATCATGCGTTGATCAATCGCATGGGATTCAACAATGAAGGTGCTGCAGCTGCCGCTCAAAGCCTGAGCAAGCGCAAATCAAAAGTGATTGTGGGTGGCAACATCGGTAAGAACAAAGTTACTCCGAATGAAGAGGCGCTGTCTGATTACCTCAAGTGCTATGATGCGTTGTATTCGCAAGTGGATTATTTTGTTGTGAATGTGAGCTCTCCGAATACCCCCGGTTTACGGGCCTTGCAAGAAAAGGAACCTTTGATGAATATCCTGCAGCATCTGCAACAAATGAATTTGAAGCAGTCCAAAGCGAAGCCTATCCTACTCAAGATTGCTCCAGATTTGACCAATGAACAATTGGATGATATCATCGAGATTGTTCAGCAATCGGGTATCGCTGGTGTCATTGCCACCAACACTACCATCTCGCGTGAAGGGTTAATAACCCCGAAAGCCGAAGTAGATGCAATCGGTGCGGGTGGCTTGAGTGGTGCCCCGGTAAGAAAGCGTTCTACGGAGGTGATTCGCTATCTCAAGGAAAAATCAAACAATGCGTTTCCTGTTATTGGAGCAGGTGGTATTCATTCTCCTGAAGACGCGATGGAAAAACTTGCTGCCGGTGCTGATTTGATACAGGTTTACACAGGCTTCATTTATGAAGGTCCCTCCATCGTCAAACGCATCAACAAGCGCATTCTCGCAACGCAATAATTTGAGAATCCTTAACACTGCACCATGACATAAGTCGTTGTGCTCCGCTGTGCAGTTGTCACACCTTTGCGCGTCTTTTTTTATTCATAAGAATTATGGCTATTGCGCTTGTACCTGCATTGCGCGCACCTCGTATATATCGGATTGCTCTCTGTGCATTTTTCTTCGGTCAGGGATTGACCTTTTCAAGTTGGGCCAGCCGAATACCGGATATCAAATCCATGCTCCATTTGAGCGATGGTCAGTTAGGAGGTCTGTTGCTAGGGCTGCCGGCTGGGCAATTAACGGGGTTGCTTTTGTCTGGTTATGTAGTGGCCAAGAAGGGAAGCAAGAACGTTTTGTCTATTGCATGTGTGCTTTACCCGGCATCGCTCATGTTGGTCGGTTTGGCCAATTCATCCATGTCTTTGTTCTTATCACTCTTTGCTCTCGGTGTGTTTGGTAATTTCTATAACATCTCCGTCAATACGCAAGCGGTAAGTGTGGAGCGTTTATATGGTCGCAGCATCATGGCAAGCTTTCATGGCGTGTGGAGCTTGGCGGGATTCACTGGTGGTATCATCGGGGCATTCATGGTCAATGCGGGTGTTTCACCGTTGCATCATTTCATGTTCACGTTTGGATTGGTGATGGTGCTCACGCAAATCGCAAGGTTCTATATCGTGCCTCGCGACCAAAAGTCCACTATCAAAGCTTCGGTCTTTACAATGCCGGATAAATCTGTGGTCTTGCTTGGACTAATCGCCTTTGCATGCATGATATGTGAAGGTACCATGTTTGATTGGAGCGGTATTTATTTCGAACATGTAGTGCATGCTCCGGTTGAATTATCGCGTCTGGGCTTCATAGCTTTCATGAGTATGATGGCCACAGGTAGATTCATGGCTGATTATTTCATCAATAAGGTGGGGGCAAAAACGATGTTGCGCAACAGCGGTATCATCATTCTTAGCGGTTTGTCCATTGCAGTCATTTTCCCTTATGTGATTACTTCGGTGATAGGGTTTATGATGGTGGGTATCGGTGTTTCGTCCGTAGTGCCAATTACATACAGTATGGCCGGTAAAACCACTACGATGCTCAGCAGTGCGGCACTGGCGAGTGTGAGTTCCATTGGTTTCCTAGGTTTTCTAATCGGTCCTCCATTGATTGGTTTCATTTCCGATTCATTCGGCTTGCGCATCGCATTTTCCATGGTTGCATTGCTCGGTTTAGGAACCACTTTGCTTTCGCGTAAGGTGGAAGGGTAGGATGGTCTTTCTCTGCTTCGCGATACCTTCGCGCTCATGAATGCAGAGAAAGGTTTTACTCATGTGGATGACCAAGGTCAGGTCAAGATGGTGGATGTAGGTGGCAAACAACCTACTCAGCGCACCGCTAAGGCTCAAGCCATCGTTCACTTACCTCAAAATGTCGTTGACGAATTGATGCAGCGCGACTTTCAAGTCGCAAAAGGTTCTGTGATACAAACGGCAGTCTTGGCCGGTATCATGGCGGCTAAAAAGACCGGTGACCTCATTCCGCTTTGTCATCCGCTTGGATTGGACGCAGTAGATGTGCAAATTCAACTACAGGGCAATCAATTAGTCATTACTGGTAAAGCTGCGTTGTTCGCCAAAACAGGTGTGGAGATGGAAGCACTTACAGCTGTGAGTGTGGCCGCATTGACGGTATATGACATGTGCAAAGCTTTATCACACGATATTGTTATTGGTGAAATAAAATTGATGGAAAAGACGGGAGGCAAGCATGACTTCAAAAGATAACCATCAAAAGCACGGTAAAGTGATAAGAGCGAAGTATGGCAAATTCGCACGAGCCGAGTTTGCAGTACTGGGTACAACATGCGATGCTGTGCAATCTTTCTATCAAGAGCTCAGTGCCCAGCTTTCGGGTTTTAAAGTAACCTATATCGATGCCGACCACGCTACAAGTGACGCCCGTTTTTCTTCGCGCATGCAAGTGAAGTCGAACGGATTTGAACTTCAACTACCGCAGCCTGTTTCGGAAATGGAGCAGCGCATTCTGTTGAGCCAAACCGATTTGGCTGTTGTGAACGGCAATCATTTTGATGCATCTTCACAAATCATCATTTGCAATCCGGATAAAGAAACCTCGTTGAGGAAACGCGCATCCCAATTGACTGCAGTAAGAGCGATTGTTTTACACGATGGTCAAAATGAAGTGCCCACTTACGTGAAGGAATTGGTGCCACAACATGCTGAGCTTCCGGTATTTCATTTGAGGGATAGGGATGCATTGTCATCTTTTATCAGAAGAGAATTTCTAAAACCCGTACCCTTGAATGCACTTATACTGACAGGAGGGAAAAGCACACGCATGGGGAAAGATAAAGCGCAGATAGCTCATCACGGTGTGCCACAATACCAATATCTCGCGGAAATCTGCAAGGGTTTGGACTTGGATACTTTCATCTCTTGCAGAGAAGATCAACAGGAGCAATACACAGCTTCAGGACAAAAGGTAATTGTGGATGCATTGAACAATCAAGGCCCCCTAGGTGGAATTATTTCTGCATTTATGCACTATCCGGATTGTGCTTGGTTGGTGCTTGCATCTGATATTCCGTTGTTAGATAAGGATGTTTTGAACGAATTGATAGCTCAACGCGATGCATCAAAAAATGCAACGGCTTTCATCAGTGCCCATGACGGTTTCCCGGAACCGCTGATTGCTATTTGGGAGCCTAAGGCCTATATGCGCATCATGGAGTTTATGGCAATGGGTTATGATTGTCCGCGCAAAGTGCTCATCAATACCTCTACGCATCTTATCTCACCCGCAGAGCCTCATAAATTGACCAACGTGAACACACCGGATGAATTGGCCAAGCTTCAGAAATAGCATTTGTCTTGTTATAGCAATCAGCCTTTTTGCTTTTTCATGTAAAAAGGAAAAAGCAGAGGAATTGCAACCTGCTGCTGTTTACACGGTGGAGACGGGTGTACGCATCAACGATATAGCGTTTATAAACGATTCTGTATGGCTTGCTTGTGGAGGTATACGCAATGAGTATGGTGTTATATATAAGACCTATGATGCCGGTGCATCATGGAGAAAAGTCTTTACCACACATGAAAGCAGCATTTATACTCTGGAGTGGAATGAACAAGATAATGGCTTTGCCGGAGGCGATTTCTTACGTCTTTGGCAAACGAAAGATGCAGGCGAAACATGGCAGTTCTATTGGTTGGCAGACCAGGTTCCAATCAATGAGGAAGACCGTCCTGCCATACGCGACATAAAGTTTGCTTCAGATTCAATTTGGTACTTCTGTGGTGGAGAAAATTTATACAAGGGTGTGTTTTATCATACAGAGAACGCAGGAACAACGTGGAATTTTATTTCAGTAGAAAATGAATTGCGCTCTTGCATTCAGGTCCATACCGATGTGCTGGTAATGGTAGGTCATGGAGGAACTTATGACTGGAATCAACAGACATTAAGTCTTGAGAGAAGTGATTTCCGCAATGATTACATGACGCATGTAATAAAGCTTGACGGTGGTAGTATACTCGCTTGCACACAGCAAGGAAAAGTCTATATCTCACCAACGAAAGGAAGGCAGTGGAGTCAAAGATGGAGTACTTCAAGAATTTCCAACACATCATGGAATGCCCTCGCCAATCGATGGAACGAGGTCTTGGTAGTTGGAACCTATGGTCGTTTGCTTTTCAGTAGCAATGCCGGAAATACGTGGCGCGAATTGTCTTTTGCAGAAATGGACCATTTGCTTGCTGTTAAAGCAAGGAACGGCCGATTTTATATCACCACTTCCCAGGGCAAGGTGCTGGTCCTTGACCAAGTATAGAATGCACAAATGTTAAAGACTTGATGTTTAGCTAAAAACGTATCCCTGATTAGTCAACCTTGAGGAAAATTTAGTAGTCTTACCCTCCGAACGATAACACAACTTTTAATGAAAATGAACATTACTACTTTCAGGTGGCTTTCCGTATTCGTTTTTTTCTTAACCACTTACTCATTATCTGCTCAAGTAACATTTACTGCTCAGCCTAATTTAATTCAGAATATAGGAGGCACAAGTGTGGCCAACTGTGCAGCTGATATGAATGGCGATGGACTGGATGATATCGTGCGTGTGATGAATAACGGTATCTATATCGACTACCAACAGCCCAACGGAACATTTACTCCGGCATTTTATCCTATGAATATTCAGACCAGCCCTAGTTGGAGTATTGTGGCTGCCGATATCGATGGTAATGGATATACGGATTTGTGCTTCGGTGGAGGCTCAAGAGTTTCGTTTGTCTATGCAAATGATACGGGAACAGGCTTTACCGAAGTGCAGCATCCGGATTATATTTTCTGCCAACGCACAACATTTGCCGATATTGATAATGATGGAGCACTGGATGCATTCGTCTGCCACGATGTGGGATTGAGCCAGCCATTCCGTAACGTTAATGGCGTGTTGCAACTGGATTATACCCTCATCAATACCGTCCCTGTAGGCGGGAACTATGCGGCCATCTGGATAGATTATGATAACGACCACGATATCGATTTGTATATGACTAAGTGCCGTGGTGGAGCACCATATACAGACAATCAGCGGATCAATAAGCTGTATCGCAATAACGGTGACGGAACTTTCACTGAGGTGGGGGCTCAAGCCAATTTGAACGATGCCAACCAATCATGGGCTACTGCATTTGAAGACTTCGACAATGACGGTGACTTTGATGCTTTTATAGCCAACCACGCATCCAGTGATGCACCTGGAGGTGCTGCCAATAAATTCATGCGCAACAATGGTGACGGAACTTTTACGGATATTATCGCAACTACCGGTATCAATCCTTCTTCACTCGGTGCTTGGAACTGCGATGCCGCAGATTTTGACAACAATGGGTTTGTGGACATCCTTTCAGAAATGTCCAAAGAGATTTATTGGAACAATGGTGGAGCAGTTTTTACAGGTGGAGATTTGCCTTTCAGCAGTGGTGGTATCGGTGATTTCAATAACGATGGATTTTTGGATGTGATCTCCGGTAACACCGTTTGGATGAATAACGGTAACAACAACAATTACATCAAGTTTTATCTGGAAGGATTGGTATCTAACCGCAGTGCTGTGGGTGCCCGCGTGGAAATTTATGGTTCCTGGGGAGTTCAAATTCGTGAGGTGCGTGCAGGAAGAAGTTTCGATCCGGCATCATCACTCACGATTCACTTCGGTTTGGGGCAAGCCACATCGGTTGATCAAGTAATAATTTATTGGCCAAGTGGTATAGTGACCACCCTTGAAAATCCGGCCATCAATCAGCAGCACCACATCATCGAAGCAAATTGCTTGAATCCTCCTGTTGAGATTACCGTTACCGGTCCAACAACGATTTGTCCGCAAGAAAGTGTCACTTTAACGGCTCCTGAAGGCAACGGATATATGTGGAGTAATGGAGCAACGACTCAAAGTATTACAGTGAGTACTCCTGCCAACTATAGTGTGGTGGTATGGAACAATGATGAATGCGCATCCATGTCTAACAGCGTCACTGTATCACATGTCGAAGAAGTGCAGCCGCAGATTGCATTAGTAGGTGAACGGATTATCTGTCAAGGTGAATCAACCATGTTGACGGCTACACCGGCTGCATCATATCAATGGAACAATGGTGCTACCACACAAAATGTGGAAATCACTGAGCCAGGCACTTATTATGTGGAAGTTCCTGGACAGTGCTCTCAACAGCCCTATCAAAGTGCAACTATTGAAATAATAGTTTTGGACAATCCTGCTCCTGTTGCAAATGACGTGGTGCTTACAGAACCCGGACCGGCTACCTTGACGGCAACCGGTAATAACCTCCAGTGGTTTGCTTCTGCAACTTCTACAGAAGTCCTAGGCACCGGAGAAACCTTTGTTACCGAGCCGGTAGAAGATGTTGTGAGTTATTGGGTGGAGGCCACCAATATTCATGAAGGAGAGCATCAAACAGGAGGTATCACACTCAATACAGCTTCCGGTGGTCTGCCTTCAACAGGTGGCCGCATGATTTTTAATGCGACAGAGCCATTCATCTTGGAACAAGTGAAGGTGTATGTTCCGGCAAATTCAATTGCAGGCAACAGAACCATTCAATTGTATGACGCAGGAGGAGCGCTCATCGGTTCAAAAGTGGTTTATTGCCCAATGGGTGTAAATGTCATTGATGTGAACATGGAAATCCCGGCCGGTGAAAACTTGCAAATTGGTTGTGCGGAGAACAATCTCTTCCGAAACAGCAATTTCACAGGTTATCCGGTAGCAATTGGTAATGTAGGTTCTATCCACAATACAACATTCGGAGCAAATTATTATTACTACTTCTATGAATGGAAAATCAAGAAGCTTGATAAGGTTTGTACCAGCGAACGGGTGGAGGTATCCGCATCTGTGATGGAAGTAAATTCCGTAACAGAATTGAATGAACTTGGAGTGCAGGTATATCCAAATCCGGCTACAGATTTCATTTCTCTCACCTCAACCAATGACTTGGCCGGTTCCAAACTTATTGTCCTAGACGTAACAGGTAGAACCGTATTCTCTACCAAGCTTATGCAATCGGGAAGAAATCAGGTGGATATTCAACAACTGGCTCCAGGTGTTTATCACTTGATAATTTTCAATCAGGATAAAAAGAGCGTTGTAGAATTTGTGAAACAATAAACATCGAACAGCGTTGAACGCCATTTTGGATGAATTGGCAAATAGGTGAGGGAGATTGAGATTTTAGCACCATATTTGCGTTTATCTCAAACGAAGTATTAAGAACATCTTACATTAAAGACATGAAGAAATTATTGGCCTTATTCGCTTTTGTAGCTTTCATCGGAGTAGCTGCTAATGCGCAAACATCTAACACAAAAGAACAGAAGCCTGCTACAGAAAAGGCATCCTGCTCAGCTTCTAAATCATCCGGTGGTAGCTGCTGTGCCGCAAAGGCCTCTGCATCTACTGACAAAGCCGTGCAAAACACGCCTTCTAGTAGTTCTTCTGCAAATGCTTCCAAATCTGGTGAAGCTAAATCATGCAGTTCTTCTGCATCTGCAGGTAGCTGTTGCAGCAGCAAAGGCAAGGCAACAGGAAGCGCTGAAGCCACACCTGCAAAGGACTCCAAAAAGACTAAAGGCAAGGACACCGCTATGGTGACCGAAACAAAAAAGTAATATTAACCCATTAATTACCGCTTACAGTAAACAAAAGAGCCCTCACAAGTGGGCTTTTTTGTTGATTTGGGTGTACGGTTATTAATAGGATACCGCAATGAGAACATTTCCTGTTTTATATCCGCTCTCTACATATCGTGTGGCTTCTACAATCTCTTCAAGTGAATAGATGCGGTCGATGACCGGACTAAATGCTCCAATTTCATGGAGTTCTTTTAAATAATCGATATCGGCCTGCTTCATAGTCGGAATAGGAAACAACAGTTTTCTACCACCGAGGAGTGGTGTTACGAGTGCAAGAAATGGATTTTGACCACCCGGCCCTAGTTCGGTAGAGATGTAAATCCCTTTTGGTTTGAGTATGCGTTTACACTTCCCAAATGTGCTTTTGACCACAGCGTCAAATACAAAATCAAACTGCTCATTTCTTTGAGTGAAATCCTCAGTGGTGTAATCAATCACGCGGTCGGCTCCAATTGAAAGCACTAAATCAATATGGTTGGTATCACAAACCGCAGTAACATGCGCATTGAGGTGTTTGATGAGTTGAACTGCTGCAGAACCAATAGCTCCCGTTGCACCATTTACCAAAACTCTATGGCCCGGTTGAACCTTAGCTGCTCGGATATTATTGAGTGCGTAGTGTGCTCCCTCTGTTAATGCCACGCAATCCTGAAAAGTTTTGTTCGCAGAAAGAGTACTCATCGTTGCGGTTTCCGGAAGAGTCATAAACTCTGCATAAGCGCCAAAAGTTGAATCATTATAGCCAAACACTTTGTCTCCCACCTTGAAGCGAGTTACATCATCTCCAATACCAACAATCTCACCTGCAAATTCACTCCCGAGTATTTTGTTTTTAGGTTT
>DATCJY010000091.1:0-2500 GCA_036562565.1 Flavobacteriales bacterium
TGGACAAATTGACCGAAGGACTGGGGCGAACTTTGGGATCAATTGGAGGAACGTTGTCCATGGTGGTTCTTCTGCCTATTTACGTCTTTATGATATTGCTCTACAAGCCAATGATAATTGTGTTTATAGAGAAACTCTTTAAACCCGAACAGAAACCTGTGGTGGATGAGGTACTCCATCAGACACAATCCATTATTCAGAGCTATCTGATTGGTCTTTTGCTTGAAATAGCTTTGGTGACAGCTCTTAACGCCACGGGCTTGCTGATTATTGGTGTGGAATATGCTGTGCTTCTGGCTTTCATTGGGGCATTACTGAATCTCATCCCTTATTTGGGTGCCATCGTTGCCATGGTGCTCATGACAGTCATCACGTTTGCTACAAAATCGCCAGCGGCAGCTTTGTGGGTGGCACTACTCTATTTGTTTGTTCAATTCATTGACAACAACTTCATACTCCCCAAAGTGGTGGGGTCCAAAGTGAAGATCAATGCCTTCGTATCCATCTTGGCTGTACTTGTAGGAGGTGCTATTTGGGGAATTGCCGGAATGTTTCTGGCTATTCCTCTGGTGGCTCTTACCAAAATCGTCTTTGACAGGGTGGAACCCTTGGAGCCTTTCGGATATATCCTTGGAGATGATATGCCGGAGACCAATGCGCCTAATCTCAGCATAAAAGAGAGACTAAGGAGACTCAAAAAATTGAGAGCCAAGAAAAAATAGCCATGCCTATCTACCCAATTCTCTTGAACGCTGTAAAGCAGCGTGCAACGCCTGTTCAATACCGCTTTTAATATTGAACTTATTCATTACGGAAAGAGCAGCTTCTGTTGTTCCTCCCTTGGATGCAACTTTTTCAACCCACTCGTTGCAAGTGAGGTTGCTTTGATTTTGCAAGAGCACAGCTCCCAAAAAAGTTTGATTGACGAGCAACTCCGCTTGTGACTGGGTGAAGCCCATTTGCTGTGCTGCATCTATCATAGCTTGCATAAAGAAATACACATAAGCCGGACCGCTTCCGGAGACCGCTGTGGCAGCATCAATCATCGATTCATTGTCCACATATACAGATTTACCGGTGGTATTAATTAGGTTTTGGATGATGAATAAATCTTTGCGGTCCAATGTCGCTGCAGCAGTGAATACGGTCATCCCCATTCCGGTTTGTGACGGAAGATTGGGCATTGCGCGCACGATTTTGTCTGTGCCCATACGTTTCTCCAATTCACCAATCGTAATACCTGCCATAATAGATAGCACGAGTTGAGAGGGAATAACATATTGACTGAGCTTGTCGGCAAGTGCAGGATAATCCTGTGGCTTAACTGCCAGGATGATAATGTCCACTCCGGAGATATATGCTCCTACTTGTGTATGCTTATTCTCAATTGGAACTTCAGGAAGTGCATTGAGACTCTGTTCAGTTCTGGACAATAAATAAATATTAGATGGCTCTATAAATCTTGAAGCCATGAAACCACGCAGGTAGGTTTTTCCCATGTTACCTGCACCAACCACTAAAACTTTCATTAATTGTGTGTGATACTTTTGATAAACTAAACCGGTAAGTAGATGTGAAATGTGGCACCCTCGTCCGGCATACCTTCCGCTATGATGTGACCGGAATGATTGTCGATGATTTTCTTGCAAATAGCCAGACCTATACCGGATCCGGAATATTGATTCTTCTGATGAAGACGTTCAAATAGCTCGAAAATCTTGTTGGCGTACTGTTGCTCAAATCCAATACCATTGTCTTTTACGATTATTTCATGGTATTTGGCCAGAGGAAGGATGTTCTTTTCTGATTCGGTTGGGATATAAATGGAGTGGAAAATTTCTACAACTAGTGGGCGACCTTCTTTCGAATATTTAATAGAGTTGCCAATTAAATTCACAAACAGCTGACGTATTTGAAAAGGAATGCATGTCAGTTCAGGAAGTTTGGATTTAATTTTTACTACACCTTTTTTGCTTTCTAGATCCTGCTCTAATTCTTGCAAAACATCCTGCACGATTTCTTGCAGCGATACATGTTCAAATTCACGTTCTGTTTTATTTGTTTGAGAGAATAAAAGCAAATCTTGAATCAAACGCCTCATGTTGTGAGCCGAGACACTGATTTTATCGAGATATACCTTGCCATTGTCACTGAGGTTATCGCGTTCTTTTTCAACCAAACGGGAGATAAAGGTTTCGATTTTTCGCAATGGCTCTTGCAAATCATGACTTGTGATGTGGTTAAAGGAGCTCAACTCAGCATTGGTGATTTCAAGCTCTTTGTTCATCGCTTTCAATTGTGTGAAGTCTTCATTGATTTGGTAGTAGAATAATACCAATGCCAACAAAGCGAATAGTATAAGTAACAATGAACCAAACGGAGTGAAGGTTGATTGCTTGATGTGCATCAGACGGTTGTTGCGTATATGCACGTCCTCTACCCTCAACATTTCATTGATTTGTGTGATCACACTGCGTGTCAATACATCCGTATCCTCTAA
>DATCJY010000057.1:0-60348 GCA_036562565.1 Flavobacteriales bacterium
CTGTGGTGACCGATATCTTACCAGCAAGTTACAGCAACATTCAAATTACATCACCTGCTTCTGGAGTAACTGTAAACGGTAACACCATCACCTATAATATAGGATCACTTCCTCAGGGTGATAGCAGGACTTTGGTCTTTAAAGCAAAAGTGAACTCACCAAATAACATTGTGAATACAGCTAAAGCCTCTGCTTATAATGCTAACGAAGTAACGGCATCTGCTACACCTCCTTTAGAAAGTGTTCCACCGACCATCACGTGTCCAGATAACAAAACACTTTATGTAAACGGCAACTGTAGTGTCAATACAAATCCATCCAACACCGGTTGGGCAACTGCTAAAGACAACTGTACACCATCAAATCAAATTGAAATCACTTATAATGATGACGTAACTCCTGGATGTGCAGGATCTAAAACCATCATCCGTACTTGGCAAGCAAAAGATAAAGTTGGGAACACTGCAACTTGTACCCAAACAATCGAAGTAATTGATAACATAGCTCCAATCATCGTTGCTCCGGCCAATATTACGGTTTCATGTGCATCTGATGTTCCACCAGCTAACGTAAATGACGTAATAGCTACAGATAACTGTTCTTCTGCTACCGTTACTCACCTTGGTGATGAAATCATCAACCAAACATGTCCTAACAAATACACTATTAAGCGCAAATACAAAGCTACTGACGCATGTGGTAACGAATCTCCTGTAGTAGTTCAAACTATTACAGTTAATGACAATGAAGCACCATCAGTTCAAGCGCTTCCTACAATCACTGCTTATTGCGACAGCCCAATACCTCAAGCAGACCCATCTTCTGTTATCGCTACTGATAACTGCGGTGGAGATGTGGAGGTGACTCACGTTAGCGACACTCCATCAGGCAGCGGTTGCAGCTACACTATTACACGTAAATACAAAGTGCAAGATGCTTGTGGCAACTTCACTTTTGTTACCCAAACAATCAACGTTATTGACAACACACCTCCTACGGCATCCAATCCTGCTCCAATTTATGTTGGATGTGGAAGCTTCCCAAGTCCAGATCCTTCTGTAGTGACAGATGCTGCAGACAACTGTGGTTCTGTGGAAGTGATTTTCCTCAGCGATGAGGCTCCTGTAACAGAAGGATGTCTTCAAACCATGACTCGCAAGTATAAAGTTGTTGATGACTGCGGTAACCAAACAATCGTAACCCAACAACTTACCAGAACATTTGATACCGAAGCTCCGGTAATCGATGCTCCTGAAGACTTCACATTGGAAGGCTGTGGTGCCGATTGGCCAGTTTTACAAGCTCCTTGGACCGATAACTGTTCAGAAGGTGGTATCGTTACCGCGTTTGCTGGTAAGATAACCCTAGAGGGTTGTTTACAAAAGAGGACTTATAGATTCCATGTAACCGATGACTGCGGTAGACAACAAGAAGCGTACACTGTAGTAACTCGTATCGTAGATAATGATGCACCGGTTATCAATGTTCCTGCTCCTATTGTACTAGAGGGCTGTGACGCTGAATTCCCAACTAACCTAGTTGCATCTTGGACAGACAACTGTTCTGGTAGTGGCGAATCCATCGGTACTGTTGACTCTACTTATGTTAACGGTTGCACTGAAGTTCGTATTTACAAATTCACTGCTACCGATGCCTGCGGTAACACTGCTGTTGAATACACATCTGTAACAAGAGTTTATGATGTTGAAGCTCCTGTTATCATTGCTCCCGATGATTTCGTAATTGAAGTTTGTAACGGTGCATGGCCTGACACTTTGATTGCTAACTGGTATGACAACTGTTCAGCCGGTGGAGAAATCATAGGTGTTCCAGGTGAGGTTATTACCAATAACTGTAGCCAATCTCGCGTGTATACTTTCAGCATTACTGACGACTGCGGTAATGCCCAAACAGCAACAACCACTGTTACTCGTCAATTCAATGAATCTACACCAACCATTACAGCAATTGCTGACTATGAGTTGGAAGGTTGCAATGAAAACTGGCCATCACTTGAAACAACATGGTACAACAACTGCTCTGAAAGCGGAACTGTATCAGGCGTACCTAGTGATGTGATAACTAACGGTTGCACTCAATCACGTACATATGTCTTCACAGTCGTTGATGCGTGCGGTCAATCTGCTCAAGCAACTACTACTGTAACAAGACACTATGATGCAACTCCTCCTGTATTTACATATATCCCACCGGTAGAGGCTACATGTAATGAAGAGGTTGAGTTCATCGAGCCTACAGTAATTGACAACTGCTCTGAAGTAATTATTACTTACACAGATACTATCACCGGTGCTAGCACAGACTGTGGTCAATACACTACCTATTCACAAGGCGGTTGGGGTAGTGGCAATGGCCCAGCAATTCAATATCGTAATAACAATTTTGCCAATGCATTCCCGAACGGTCTAACAATCGGCTGTGACAGCGCTAGCTACAAGTTCACTACAGCTCAGGCTATTGGCGAGTTCCTTCCTGCTGGTGGACCATCATCAGCCCTTGCTAACGGAACTCACCTTGTGAACCCAACAGGTGTGAGCAACTCATTAGCTTCTCAACTCTTGACAGCTGAGCTCAATGTTGGCTTCGATTACTACGATGCTGACTTCGGTGCTGCTGAGGGCAATCTTGGAAACTTGGTTTTCGCATCCGGAATTTTCGAAGGCATCACAGTAAATGAAGTACTTCAAATAGCTAACGATGTATTGGGTGGTTGCAGCAATGCATATGCTCCTAATGCATTGGTAGACGAATTGGAAAAAATCAATCTCAGCTTCCACAACGGTACGGATAACACCGGTGAACTCGTTTGCGCAAACGAAAACGTTTGTGGTTACACCATCAAACGTACTTGGACTGCTACCGATGCATGTGGTAACAGCACAACAGCAATTCAAGTAGTTACAATCACTGATGAAGAAGCTCCAACCATTTTTGCTCCTGATAGCTATACAATGGAGGGTTGCAACCAAGAGTGGCCGGAATATTTGACTGCTGAATGGACAGACAACTGTACAGAAGGTGGCCAAGTAATTGGTTATCCTGGTGAAGTGGTATCAAACGGTTGTTCTCAATCAAGAACATACACCTTCACAGTTACCGATAACTGTGGCAACAGTCAAGTAGCTCAAACTACTGTGACTCGTATCTACGACACAACTGCTCCGGTGCTTGTAGAAAGCATTGCTGATAAGTTCTATCAATGTGATGCAGAAATCGTTTATGAGACTCCTGAATTCACCGATAACTGCTCTTCAGTTACCGTAGAATTGGTATCTCAAGACACTACTTTCTTGCAACACGGTTATGTTATCGTTAGAACATTTGAAGCTAAGGATGCTTGTGGAAACACAACTTCTGATAGCCACAACATCTTTGTAATTGACGATTCACATCCAGTGTTGATCAACATCCCTGAGAACATATATGCACAATGTGGTGATGTTCCTCCTGCTGCAATCGTAATTGCTCAAGACAACTGTAGCGAAGAGCTTGAAGTTGAATTCAATGAAGTAATCGAGGAAGACGGTTGCTACAAGTTGATCAAGCGTACATGGACTGTGGTTGACGATGAAGGTAACGAAACCACTCATACTCAAACCATCGAGTTCAATGACACAATTGAGCCGGTTATTATCTCAGCTCCGGAAAACGTGACTATTGAGTGCGACCAACCACTTCCAACTGATGTTCCAGTGTTTGCGGACAACTGTGCTACTGACTTGACAATCGTTTACGACTCAACCGTTACTCCATTGTCTTGCGGTATGCAAATCACACGTGTATGGACTGCGTATGACAATTGCGGCAACTCTACTCAAGCAACTCAAGTAATCACAATTGTTGATACAACAAAACCATACATTGTATCTGCTCCTGCTCCAGTTATCACCATCGGTTGTGACGAAGTGGTACCTGACCTTATCGTAGAATTTGCTGACAATTGTGACACTGACTTGCTAATCACTCAAATCAGCGGTATCAACAATGTTAGCGAATGCGGATATCAAATCGAGCGCCAAGTGACTGCTACTGACGATTGCGGTAACTCTATCAGCTTTGCTCAAATCGTTTACGTAGTAGATACTATCAAGCCGGTGGTTCTTTACGCTCCTGCTGATATCACCGTTGAATGCTCTGATGATCTATCACTTTTGGATGAAGCAATCTTCGCTGACAACTGTGATGATTCATTGCATGTCACTTACACGATTTCTCAAACTCCATTGGCATGTGGCTACCAAATGACACGCATCTGGACTGCCACTGACAACTGTGGTAACAGTGAAACAGTTAGTCAAACAATCATTGTTTCTGACACTACTGCTCCTATTATCACTACAGAACTTAGTGATGTGAACGTAGAATGCGGTGACGAAATTCCTGCTCCTGTTGAAATCAGTGCTTATGACAACTGCAGCGAAGTGTCTGTAAATGTTCAGTCATACGTTACTGACGTAGACAATTGCGGAAACGACATTTACACTGTGTACTATGAAGTTTCTGACGAATGCGGCAATACCAGCTACGCTTCATACAAAATCTATGTAGTTGATACCAATGCTCCTGAGTTGAGCGGCTGTCCTGAAGACTTGTTCCTAACATGTAACGATGTACTTCCAGAGCCTGCAATCGTAACTGCTTGGGATGCATGTGACGGTGATGTACCAGTATTCGTAGAAGACATGGTATTCGGTAAAGCTCCTACCCAAGGTGCTCTATCTGACTGCAAATTGTTGACTCCGGCACGTCCAGCTAATAACCCATGTGGTTACCCAGTTGACTGGTCAATGGCGTTGTTCGGTCTTCCAAACAACTACCGTTTCTACCAAGTAACTGATGGCCACATTGCTCGCTTCCCTGATGGTACTATGCACTTGACTGCTCGCTTGCACAATGCATATGACAACACCAGCGGATGGGATGCAGACATCTGGTTTGCTGATGAGAAAGACTGGGCTGCATTCAGCAACCAAGCTTTCCCAACCAACTTCAAAGCTGATTGTGGCGCTGTAGTTGCTAATCACCCAGATTGGTTGTACTATGTACTACAAGCAAGCGCTGGTGCGGAGTTGACTGGTTATGGTAGCTACGAAGGTTCTGCATTGAACCTTGTACACGCTCCTGCTAACAAATACTTCGGTTTCCAACTTGGTGACGGAGCTAACAACTACAATGCTGCCGAGAACGGCTTCGGTGGATGGTTCTCTTACTCAGGTACATTCATCGTTGATGGTATTCCATACGGTACTAACGGCAACATCAGTGGTGCAGGTGACCTTGCATTCGAAATGGAATGCTGCTTGGATTACTACGTGATTCGTCAATGGACAGCTACTGACTGCTCTGGTAACTCCAACACTTGCTATCAAACTATCACATTTAGTAGCAATTCGGATGAGGTGCCTACAGAAATGGTAGTTCTTCCTTCTGATGAAGTGGCTGCTGATTCTAAACTTGTAGTTAGCGTTTCTCCAAACCCAGCAAACAACAACACCTTGTTTACATTCAAGACAAAAGAGAATGCTCAAACCACTCTTGAAGTCTTCGATGCTGTAGGTAAGAAAGTTGCTGATGTGTTCATGGGTACTGTGGAAGCAGGCGTTGAATACAAGGTGAACTACAATGTTGAAGCCCTTTCAACCGGTATCTACGTATACCGTTTGAAAAACGGTACTTCAGTTGAAGTAGGTAAATTGATTATCGGTAAATAATCCGAGTATATAATCTCACACATCGAAAGGCCATCCCGATTGGGATGGCCTTTCTTTTTTGCCAATAAAACCAAAGTCTGCCCTTCCATCCCTTTAGATTGCACGTTCTGTGTGCTAGAATTCGCACTTTTGCGGCTCGATTTTTTGATTATGAGATTTATTCATTTTATCACCACTCTACTTTTTCTTTCCGTGGGCACTGCCTATTCTCAACCAGCCACACCTCCGGTGGGCAATGGACCTAGACCAGGGGGCGCTGCTCCTACTGGACGCATTTATGGGAAAGTGCAAGAACAGGACAAAAAAACCCCGTTGGAATACGTGGTACTTCAAGTATATACCGTGGCTACCAATACAGAGGACCAACCTACCTTGATTACCGGGGGCCTCAGTCAAGCAAATGGTGATTTCACAATCGATAAAGTTCCAATTGGGCAGGCGCTTAACCTCGTTATATCATTTGTTGGTTATGAAAAGCAAGAAATTTCTTTTCAACTGCAGAAAAGCGAAAAAGACCTTGGCAACATCCGATTGAAACCGAGCACTGTATTGAGTGAAGTGGTGATTGACGGAACCATTCCGGATTACCGAATCGAGTTTGATAAACGCGTATATGAAGTTGATAAAAACCCAATCAATGCCGGAGGTACCGGAGAAGATGTATTGCGCAACATCCCGGCTCTGCAAGTAGATATGGATGGCAATGTAACGATGCGCAATAGCTCACCGCAGATCTTTGTTGATGGCCGCCCTACCACCCTCAGCATCGATCAGATACCTGCAGATGCAATTCAACGTGTGGAAGTAATCACCAACCCATCGGCCAAATATGACGCAAGCGGTGGAGGTGGCGGAATCATCAACATTGTAATGAAACGCAACCGTACATTGGGATACAACGGTAGCCTTCGTGCAGGTATGGACAACAGGCCTCGTTGCAATTTCGGTGGTGATTTAAGTGTAAGAGAAGGCAAATTCAACTTCTTCATCAATGGTAACTTCAATCAACGTAAATCATTGAACATTGGGACAACCGAACGCTTGAGTTATCTCAACCAACCCACTGAGCTTTGGTATCAAGAGCAGAACTCTACTCAAAAAGGCTATTTTCTCAACGGTCGTGCCGGTATCGACTACTTCATGGATAACCGCAATACCTTCACGATTACACAATCCGTTACTCGTGGTGAATTCAATCCTGTTTCTGACTTGACTTCTACCACGGATACCCTTGGTACTGATGGCCAATTTATCCGTTGGAACAGTTATGACCGCAACACCATCAACGAACGCACCTTCATGAACCTTGGTACAAGCTTGCTCTATAAACACCTTTTCCCAAAGGAAGGAACTGAATTAACTGCTGACGTTAACTTCAACAGCATCAGTGGTGACAACTTTGGCGAATATGAAAACCGGTATGCCGACAACAATGCAAGTAAACAAAAGCAAACCGGAACATCATCTACAAAGATTTATACCGCACAATCAGACTTTACTACACTATTTGGCAACAACGAAAAGCTGGAAGCCGGATTACGTGGCGTTATACGCGACTACACCTCTACGTTCCAAAATTTCTTCTATGATTATCCAAGTGCTAGCTATCTTGAAATCACCAACTCGCTTGTTGACTATAGCTATGTTGACCAAGTGTATGCTGCCTATGGTACTTATGCCAGAAGCTTTGAAAAATGGAGTTATCAAGTAGGCTTGCGCGCTGAGAGCAGCAACTATACAGGAAAACTTCACACTACTAAACAGACCTTCAAGATTCAATATCCTGTGAGTCTATTCCCTTCCTTGTTCATCAATAAAAAAATCACCGAGAAACAAGACATACAGATTTCAGCATCCCGAAAAGTGAACCGTCCGTTCTTCATGCAGTTGATTCCGTTTGTGGATTACAGTGATTCACTCAATATCACAAGTGGTAATCCGGGTTTGCATCCCGAGTTTACGAATGTGCTTGAATTGTCTCACCAGTACAATTTCCATAAGAATCACAGTTTGATGACAACGGTTTACGGACGTTATATGACCGACCTGATTGTTCGAAACCAAGTTACAAGTTGGAGTGATGAAATGAATCAGAACATTCTTCTCAACACCTTCGCAAATGCCGGAACGAGTAGTGCAGTAGGTGTAGAATTCATCCTTCGCAACAAATTCACTCAATGGTTTGAATTGACTTCAAACTTCAACTTATATCATTCGGATATTGATGGAACCAACATCGATGCCAATCTCAAGAACAGCCAGAACAGCTGGTGGGTAAAAACCAATGCCATGTTCCGCTTACCGAAAGGTTTTATCTTCCAGGCAATGTTTGATTATAGTGCTAAGCGCTCCCTAACCGTTACCGGTTCAGGTGACAGTGGAAGAGGTTTTGGTGGTCCGCATGGCGGTGCGGAAAACACGGTACAAGGCTATATCCTACCTACTTACGGATTGGATCTTGCACTGAGAAAGGAGTTTACGAAAGTAAAAGGCTTATCAGCTGCCGTGAACGTGCAGGATGTACTGAAATCAAGAGTATACGAAACACATAGCGCTACTGCGCTGTTTGTGCAAGACACTTTCAGAAGACGCGACTGGCAGCTTGTGCGCTTCACACTCACATGGAAATTCGGTAAAGCAGATCACTCTATCTTCAAGAGAAAGAACACCAATGTGAATACAGAAGGAATGGAAGGATAATTTATTTCTTCCATTCCTTCTCTTTCTCTGCTCGCTGCATCGGATTGCCCGGTATTGTCTGGCGTTTCTCTTTGAAGAGTTCCAGACGAGTTGGAACACTGCGAGGCGGCCAATAGTTATTGTTCATATCCACATCAGCCGTTTCAAGATAAGGATCTAGAGTGATAGAAACCGGTTTCTTTTCGCAGACAAAAACCTTGGTAACCTGAGGTTCACTCATCTTCCAAATCTCAGCAGGAATGCGAACCTCACGTGTTGAACCATCCTCAAATGTCAACTCGAAAATGAGTGGCATCACCAGCCCTCCAACATTTTCTACTGTAACCTGGCAGTAATAATTGTTTTTCTCAAGTACTGCTTTTTCTTCATCGGTTAATCCCGCGATGAAACGCTCATATTCTTCTATGTCCAGTGCCGTTACTTTGTAGGGGTCATAGTCGGTATAAAAATCCCTCATCTTGGGATCTATCTCCACCATGGACTTCTTGCCTTCCTGATTATCGCGGATGATACTGATGTCCTTGGGACGAGCTGCAGCGCGTTCTTTATTCCAAGTCTTTTGCTCTTCCGGTAGTCCGTTGTTGAGCTGGAAAATCTGAACTTCTTTCAAGGCCATATCGCAATGGTCGGTTCCGTAGAACCATCCTCTCCAGAACCAATCTAGATCAACTCCGCTCGCATCTTCCATCGTGCGGAAGAAATCCTCCGGGGTAGGATGTTTGAATGCCCATCTGCGCGCATATTCTTTGAAAGCATAATCGAATAACTCACGGCCCATGACTGTCTCGCGCAGAATGTTCAATGCCGTGGCTGGCTTACCATAAGCATTGTTTCCGAACTGATAGATGCTCTCGCTATTGGTCATGATAGGTGACATGATGCTCTTATCACCTTTCATATAATCCACGATATTGCGCGCGGGACCTCGTCTGGAAGGATAATTCTGATCGTACTCCTTTTCTGCCAGATATTGTACAAATGTGTTGAGACCTTCATCCATCCATGACCATTGTCGTTCATCGCTATTGATAATCATTGGGAAGAAATTATGTCCCACTTCGTGGATGATTACCGAAATCATTCCATTTCGGGTATTTTCATCATACGTACCATCCTTCTCAGGACGCCCCCCATTGAAGCTGATCATCGGATATTCCATACCAATCCATTTGGAATGGACTGAAATCGCAACAGGATAAGGATAATCAATAGTGTATTTACTATAAACACGCAGTGTGTGTGCCACAATGCGCGTGCTGAATTGCTCCCACAATGGATTACCTTCTTTCGGATAGAAGGACATGGCAATCGTCTTGTTCTTGCCAATGGTTACACCTTGAGCATCCCAGATGAATTTACGAGAAGAGGCAAACGCGAAATCGCGCACATTCTCTGCTTTGAAAATCCAAGTCTTTTCTTTCGTTGCACGCGTCTTTTCCTTTTCTGTTGCTTCATCTTGAGTCACAATCAGAACCGGCTCATCACTGTTTTTAGCCTTTTCAAAACGCTGCAATTGAGTAGGTGTCAAAACTTGTTTTGGGTTTTGCAACACTCCTGTTGCTGCCACAATATGGTCTTCAGGAACTGTAATGCTTACATTGTAATTACCAAAGTTTAGCGTGAACTCACCGGAACCAAGGAATTGCTTGTTTTGCCAACCTTGGTTATCGCTGTACACCACCATTCGTGGATAGTATTGCGCAATGGTATAGAGGTAATTTCCATCTTCTGGAAAATATTCATAACCGCTACGTCCACCAACTTGCATGCGGTCGTTGATGTTATACCACCATTTTATTTTAAACGAAAATGTAGTGTTAGGCTTTAAGGGTTGAGGCATCTCAATGCGCATCATTGTTTTGTTGATGGTGTATTGCAATGGTTTGCCAGATACATCTTGAACGTAATCGAGCTTGAAGCCTCCATCATACGTGGGAGTAAGGTTAGCAATATCTCGGGCTGACATGTTCTCGCTCATCTTGTGCTGACGAATCGCGTAGGTATCGCTGTTCTTATCAAAGATGTTCTGATCGAGTTGCAACCAGATATAAGTCAGCACATCAGGAGAATTGTTGTAGTAGGTAATTACTTCTTCGCCATAGAGAATTTGCTTCTCATCGTCTAAGCGGATTTTCATATCATAATCAGCACGTTGTTGCCAGTACTTATGACCGGGAGCACCGCTGGCAGTGCGTTGTTCATTGGGCGTGGCCAACTCAGGACCAAGCTGTTTGAATTTATCTTCCCACTTCTTCTCTGGAGTTTGTGCCACAGCATTGATGGTGAGCAATACCAATAGCAACGAACCTATTTTATTAAACATAAATCGCATGAACTTATTCAGTTTCAAATTTAGCTGAATAAGCTCATGCGATGCGCTCCGGTTTTAAACTGATTACCTATTGACTACTAACCAAATAGCATTTTAAACAAGAAGTGATGGTTTATTTTTTGCCCTTAAAAGTGAGTGTTTTTTGAGGCTTTTTATCGTCCTTGTTTTTTCCTCCCGAATAGCGTTCATCCTTGTCAAAAGTCCTTTCACTCTTCTCCGTTTTGGATGCATTCGGCTTTCCTATTGACGATTTGGATGTTCCACCATTGCGCTCGTTGTGGTATCGTTCTCTATCTGAAAAAGGCTTTCTTTCTCGAGTGGCTTCTTTTGGTTTAGAGGAACGTTTATCCCCCGCCTCATCCTCCTCATCCTCCTCCTCCTTTTTCTTCCGTGGAGCAGGACTTTTGTCCGGGCCTTCATCTTCATTCACCCATGTGCGCTTACCTGCCCACTCCGTTGGTACTTCTCCGGTCTTATTGATTTTGATACCGAATTTGGTCAGAAGGATTTTTCCTTCTTTAAAGAGCATACCGGCAGCTTTCTTAAAAGTTTTCTTGGATATGTGCAAACGCAATTTGATCTCTTCCGGGTCGGTATCGTCACTGAGACGAGCATAGCCACCATTCATTTGCAAGTAGACCATGATTTTGGCCTTGGCATCTTCCAGCAATGCAACACCTTCACGTTGCATACTCACGATGATGTCTTTACCATCCACTTTGCGCACAAAGCCTTTCACTTTCTCACCAAGTCGCACGCGATCAGTCATTTCCTGGCGGAACAGTGCTCCTAGGTATTTGTCATCAATGATTACTCTGCGCCCCACCTCTATTTTCTCCGCTATCATCAGCTGTACCTCATCCCCGCGCTTATATGGCGGTGGAGTTTTCTGCATCATACGGTTTAGCTTGGTAGTGGCATACAGCCTTTTGTTTTCCACGTCCTCACAAAGGATGACAAGAGCCATGCGATCCACCTCCAGTGGTTCCAATTGCTCGCGCTTAGGAATCAGAATATCCCTGCGTGTTCCGATATTGATGAAGGCTCCAATATCATTGGTTCCTCTCACACGGAAACAGCCCACCTGGCCGACTTGTATCTCGGGAAGTTGGGTAGTCGCTTCAAGTTCCTTGGCTTCATTATAATAAACGAAGACCTCGAGCTCCTGACCTTCAGTAAAGCCTTTGGGGGTATCTCCCTTGCTAATGAAGACTTGCTCTGAGTCATCACCCAACAGAAAACCGCGTTCTGTGGCATCGTAATATGGAAGCGTTTGAATATATCCCGGACGGATTTGCATAGTATTGAATTGAGGGGACGAAGTTAGGTCATCTAAGTGCTGACAGATGTGTTATTTATGTAAAAGAGTGTAGTGGAAACGCTCCCCTGTTTTCATGATATTGCAACATCCCTAAATCCATGAGTTATGAAGGTCTGCTATACCATCTTGATTTCCTTGTTGACCGGTACACTCAGCAGCAATGCGCAAACCTCCTGGACAATTGAAGGCCACATTACTGACAACGCCACCGGACAACCTCTTGGTGGTGCCTATATAGCAGCCGAAAACACAAAATGCGCTACAACTTCAGACAAAAACGGTGCATATAGATTGCTCTGCACCACAAATGCGGACACTTTAGTTGTGGAATATAGAGCCATGAACTATCAACGTGTTGTCAAAACCATACAAAAGCAAGACACACAAAGGAACTCCGTCAATACCAACCTGAACATCGAGTTGATTTTTCATCCAGTAGAATTACCGGTGGTGGATATCAGCAGTGGACCTCGAACTGTTTGGGGAAGTGAATTCCTACATGTAGCGGATTATGCATTTCTGGAAACGGGGATGATACTTCTCACCTATGAGAATGAATTGATGTGGAAGAAACAAGAGGATGCAGGCCGCAGTTTCTTCACCGGTTGCAGATTGGTATTATTGGACAAAGACGGCACGGAACTATCGCGCAGAATGATTAGCGAGACGTGCGAAGATCTCTATACGCGTTATTTGGGTGAAGTATTCCTGCGCACACGCTACAACGTCTATCACATCAGCAGTTACGAGTCTTATTTAAGATTCACAAAAATGGATAACAGTGATTTTAAAAATGGCATCCTTACCGTCATTGACACCATTGGTTACAATACCTATTTCAGCAACTACGATGAAACATTCCCGGAATTTCAGTATATGATATTCAACCGCAACGACTCCACTTATAAAACTTTCAGAAAAGTTATTGATGAAGAAATGATGAGAATGTTACGCAGTGAATACAAATACCTCGATGGACGTGGAAAAGTAGAATCCCTGAAATACGAATTGCGCACCGGTGTGGATAAGGAAATCGTAGCTGCCTACATGCGCGGATTTCAGCGAAGCAATTATTATCAAAAGCTCAATGCACCATTGCTGGTTTCCAACGATACGCTTCAGTTATTCGACCATCACCATAACAAGTTATTGCGATTCGATTGGACAGGGCAAGCGCTGGACAGCATCTCCATTGATTATCACAAAATGCAACGACCTGATAAATGGAATGAAGAATTATTTAAAGACAAAAGGACGAACCACATTTATGCCACTTCAACAAGAAACGGATATACTCATATTTATCGCATTAATACCACAACCGGTAAAAAACAGCACCTTAAACAATTGACATATCGATACTGCACCAACCTCCGCATTCATGATGGTTGGGTTTACTATATCTACCGTCCCTACGAGGACATACAAAAAAGGTATTTATATAAAGAGCAACTTTAAAAAAGAAAGAGCCATCCGATTGGATGGCTCTTCTTCACTTAACCAAAAATTAAACTTCACACATGAAACAAGTTATCACTTATCACTATGAATACCTGTTTCCATCTAACCTAATTATTGCACCTCGATAAACTTGTTACCGTTCTTCACAGCTTCTTTCTTCTTCGGCAATGAAACATTCAACACACCATTTACATAGTTTGCTGAAATGGCATCTGTATCAACCGTTTCAGGCAATGTCCATGAACGCTTGAAGCTAGAGTAGTGAAACTCTCTGCGAGTATAGCGTTCCTCTTCTTGGTTGCTTTCTTGCGATTTCTCAGAAGAAATTTCAAGCATATTGTTGTCTACTCTGATTTTGAAATCAGACTTATCTAAACCCGGAGCAGCCAACTCAATCATATAACCATTATCCGTTTCCTTGATGTTTGTTGCCGGCATGATACTTCCACCACTCCATACATCGCTGAAGAAGTCACGGAAGATTTGATCATCGAAGAACAAGCTGTTGTTTCTATTCAATACAGGAACATTGGGGCGAAACTTTGTGATGAACATGGCTTTAAAGTTTTTAAAAGTTAAACTCACACAGCCTATTTCAACTTCAATACCAATGCTGTTTTCCTGAATTTTTTTCAGTTATCTCGGTGATTACAAGTCATTTTTACCTGTTTTTAAAAAACAATGTGCCTAATTGACCGAAAGCCGATTAGAACTCGATGCGATAACTCAAAACAGGTAATAATGGTGCCTGATAAATTGTTTCGATGGTTCCGGATTCAGGCTCAAAATGACGTCCAAATACGTTCTTATTATTGGTTGCATTTTGCAAATCCAAAGCAATTATTGTAGTCATCCACTTGTAGTTCCTTGATAAACTAATGCGCACATCCGTACGGAAATAATGAGGTATCTTTAGTGTAAATGCTTTGTCTTCTAAGTACACCACATTACCTAGCTCAATTGATTTTTCAATGTTAACGGGCGTTTCATACATACCACCTGAATGAATCAAACGAATGTTGGCACCGAGCGTTTTGTTCTTCGCCTCTTTGCCTACTCTCCACTCCTTACCGGCAGTGAATGAAACAGCGTGTCCGAAATTGTAGCGTGTGTTGCGCCATACACCGTCCATTGCCTGATATTCTGATTGGAAGATGGATGCGGATAACAAGAAGTAAAGATTCTTATGCGTGTATTGCTCTAAGGTAAATTCCACTCCATAGTTGCGACCTTTTCCTTCATTGTTCATACGCTCGGTAATGTATCCCTCGATGTTATTCAAAGTAGATAATGTGCTGCCGCTATCTGCCCCCACAGCAATGTTGTACAAGTGCTGATAGTAAACCTCTGCCTTTGCATACATCATTGGAGTGAGGTTGCGCTGATAACCCACTACGATATGATGTGCTTTATTTAAACCAAGGTCTTTGTTGTGGTCGGCTACTACTCCTTGATCGTTGGCCATTTTTGCCCTATACACACCCACCGGTTGCATCTGGCTGTGCAAGCCATAACCCATTGAGAACGTTTGCTTGCTATCCAATTGATAACGCATACCTAGGCGTGGCTCTACTGAATAACTGCCATTGAAGGGCAAGTACAAAAGGTGTGCACCGGAAAGTATTGTCATTCGATCGCTGTGACGATACTTCCATTGAAAGAAGGTTTGTGCTGTTTCTACATGTCCTTTGTCTGAAAGAAATGTTTCCATCTCTTTCGTTTCCATATTCATGCGCTTAAGATGCAAATCGAACGCGTAAGTATTGAGGTATAAACCAGTTCTGAAATTGTGTTTAGCATTGATTTTATGATTGAGCACTGTGCTCAACAAGATTCTCTTTGTGAGGTTGGACTCATCATAATCCCGTGTAGGGTGTAGCTGATAATCAAGTTTCTCTTGGTTGTATCCATTCTCAAATGCTGAAGTTACAAGATTGGATTGCAAGTATGTTTTATCGGTTAATTGAATCAAGTGCTTGATACCAACAACTCCCGTGCTGGACAAGAACGTACTGTTATAACGTTGCCAAGAGTAATCCCATTTCGAAGTGTCTTTTTCCGCCTCAGAGGTTTGAGAGCTCAAACCTCCAAATCCGTAAATCTCAAATGAACCGAAATGTTGTGTAGGAAGATAGACATTAAATGAAACGTCTTGGAAATTGGTCATCGCATCACCCACAGGGACACCCATTTTTCCCAATAACGACAGTGTTGAATAACGATAGTTTACGAGATAAGAACCTGCATACCCTTTTTTAAACGGACCTTCCGTAGCGACATCTATACCTAAAAAGCCCAATTGAACAGTGTTCTCACGTTTTTCGTTATTTCCTTTTCGCAGTTTCAAATCAAATACTCCACCGAGTACATTGCCATATTCAGCAGAAAATGCACCTGTAAGGAAATCAGAGTTGCTAAGCGTTTGGGCACTCAGAATGGAGATGCCACCACCCGAAACAGCCACACCACCGAAGTGGTTAGGATTAGGAACATCAGCTCCTTCCATCCTGTACTGAAGTGCATAAGGCGAATTGCCTCGCACAGAAATAATATTACCTCCATCATTCCCCGTAGCCACACCGGCATATGACAACGCCATGCGTCCGGGATCGTTCACCGCTGCCGCAAACTTTTGTGTCTCCTCCACACTGAAAGTGCGGGCACTTACTGCTGTCATAATATTGAGTGGTTCACTCTTCTTATCTGCTGTAACTTCTACGGTGGACAATTGAGTCAACGCTTCCTCCATCTGTATGTTCAGCACCAACTCTTTTCCGGAATTGACAACCACGTTGGAGATAACAACAGGATGATATCCCAAAAGCGTAACGGTAAACGTTCTTCGTCCCACAGGAATTTGCGTCAATTTGAAATCGCCATTGGAATCCGATGAAGTTCCCATTATCGGATTACTATCCTCCAACACGATGACGGCTCCCATCAAAGGCTCACCGGATGATTTATCGGTAATATTTCCTCTTACGGTTTGCCTTAATTCTTGTGCCTTTAAACTAAAGGGAATTAAAAAAATGAAAGTGATAAGTTTTCTGAAAGTCATAATTGATTCGGTTTCCTTGATGACAACCTGAATCCCACTCACCCCCATTCAATTAAACGATTTTTTTAAACCGTTAATAATCCTATTATACCAATCATGGATTACCAACTCAAAAAGGCCCAGTTCGCTGATTGCGAGAGACGAACTGGGGCAAACAATAAAGGCTGCATTCAACCGAATACAGCCTTTATAAACTTTTTATTCATTAATTAAATTCCTTTAGAAGAATCGAATACCGGCCTTCCATCCAAACCATGTGCGTGCATTTACTGAGCTTCCCCAGTTTTGCTCTTTCACTCCAATGGGCCAATATTCCAAGGAGTTCATCAAGTCATAATCATAATCAGCGATATATACATTCCAAGTGACACCAGCGAAAATGGAGCATTTTTTCAAGAAATTATAATCGACTCCGAGGAATGCTCTTCCGAGCGCATTGATTTCAGAACTGAATCTGTTCTGAAATACATGATAGTAGGTTGCATCCATATTGAGTGCCACGCGGTTGCTGAGTTTGGGGGCTGAGCCTATACCATACCCCAACAAGTAGATATCATTCTTTGAAAACGGAAGACTAGGACGAGCTGCTACATCAATGATATTGTAGAAAGCATGAGAGCCAGATCGGAACGCAATGTGCGCATAATTGATTTCATCATATGAAAGCTCGAGTTTGTGATATCCCTTCTTTGAATAACTGAAGAGGCCCAACGGAACACCGCTGATGGACTCACTCAAATTGATGACTCCAATTTGAACACCGCTGATATGGCGTGCGCGGTTTATAAAACCGGAAATTTGTACCCCTTGAATCGTATCGGCTTCGTTAAGCACACCCGCAATTTGCAAACCGGATGATTTTCCTCTGGCCGAGTTCAACACACCACTGATGTGAGCACCTCGGAAACGATCATTCTGAAGGTTCATGACACCGGCTATTGCTAGCCCATTGTGTTCACCTCCTATTACGTTCATGACACCGGCAATTTGAGTACCATTGGCTGTATCTCCCACCACGTTCATTACACCTCCTATGGCTGCGCCTCGCATATTCTTATCTACTACGTTCATGACGCCTCCTATTTGTGCACCACTCATGGATTGCATATCGATGTTCATGACACCACCTATCTGACACCCGCGCATATCCCCGCCTACGATATTGAAAACTCCCGCCAGCTGCAAGTATTGAACGTCCTTGCGATCAATATTGAACAATGTTCCAAATTCCATATGACGCACACCGCCATTGTAACCCCCAAACAGATTGAAGGATAGGCCATTTTCAATGTTCCCACTGAGGCTGCCGTTGGTACCAACAAATGGAAAAGCAGAAATCTGATAGCTTCGATATAATGAATCATCAATGTTGCGGACGTTGGGGTTGCGTGTGAACTGTTCCACTGTCCAGTCGCTTACGACATTCCATTTTGATTTCAGTGTATCACCGATTGTCTTGGCTATCTGGGGCAACTTAGGCTTTTCGGGCTGCTCCTCAATAACAATGGTTTTCAAAGCAGGAGAAACCGGTTGCAATGGAACAACGGTATCGGAATATTGTTCTTTGCTCACCTTCAGCGTTACTTGTTCGTCACGCTTCAGTTTCATCTCGTAATAACCATATTCGTTGGTAGTGGCACTGGTGAGTGTATTCAAATCATATACACTGGCGTTGGCAATTTTTTCACCCTTGCTGTTCTCCACATAACCGGCAACTATGCGGTTGGAAGTTGCCTTGGACAAAATGATATAATTGCCTCGCTCCTTGTATTGCAGCTGGCCATCAAATACCTTGTCCAACACTTGACGAACCGTGCGATTGGTGAGTTGAACACTCACCTTGCGGTCGATATTGACCACATGATTGTTATATGAAAAAACGCATGATACGGTCTTCTCAATCTGACTGAGAATTTCTCCGGTTGTTACATTGGACACATTGATGGTAATCGACCTCTCCAAAAAGGGAGTCTTGCCAGATTGCGCAAAACCGGTGATGGTTAGAAAAACAATCACCCCCACCAATAAGGCGCGTTGATAGAATTGCATGTGGATGTTATAGCTCACTGAAAAAATGATATTCTAAAGTATATGAAACTGTGAAATGACCTTCAATAAGGAGTAACGCTGCCGCTACCGTGAACCGATGAGTTAACTACCGGTGAACCGGTATAGCGAATTTTTCCGCTTCCATTCACTTTAGCTTGCAAAGTTTGAATCGCTTTCACATTGATTCTTCCACTTCCATTGATGTCTGCTTTCACATGATTTGCTTCTGTATTCAAAGTACTGATTTTACCGGAGCCTTGATTGGATGCGTCCAAACGATCGGTTTCACCATAAGCTTGAATATCGCCACTGCCATTGATGCGCAGTTTGAGTTCTTCACCGTTATAGCGAACTGTGCTGGAACCCGTTCCTTTTTGTTCTAGCGCAAAGAATGAACTTGTAATGGTATCCTGAACTGAACAACGGATATCACCTTCTAACTCCACACGGGTATAGTTGGAGGTATATAGGTGAATCTCCATTCTGGTGAACTTATAACGGTAATAATCATCACTCATAAAAATGCGAAGCTTTCCGTTGTAGTTGATGTATGCTACATCACTCACAACATTATCATCGGTGGTGATGACCATCTTAGGTTCATCAGCGGTATGTAAAAACACATCGAATTTTCCGTCCACTTCCAATTCATGAAAATCATCCACTGCATGTTGAACGGTAATAACATGTCCGGAACCGGTTTTACGAATCCGCTTTTCGCAAGAAGTGAGTGATAACAACAAGCCCATGAGGGCGATTACAGATAGAAAGAGTTCAAATCGTTTAAGCATAACTTGGTTTGTCATTTTAAATGTGAATTAAATTGTCAATCTAATCCCATGACAACCGTTCGTGTAGTTCCCCCTATCCGTTAATTATTTTTTTCATTTATCGCAGCTCAACCCGGTGAGCACACGTGATTGACCAACCGTATACACCTCCCAGCCCATTGTTTCAGCTATGATGGATGCAATGGTATCGATATCATCATTATCAAAGCTCACCGTGATTCTGCAATTACCTAATTCCGCATTGCTCAATCGCAATTCGATATCGTAAACCTCGTTGATTTGTCTGATTACCTTTTTAAGTGGTGAATTGCGGAAATTAAATTGTCGGTTGACGTATGCAGCCGGATTATCGACTTCGAAGACTTCAGGTTTCTCAAAACGTTTGCTACTCTTGATATAATATCCGAGTTCATTGGCTCTGAGACGAAGTCCATTGTCCTTCTCCGTGAACATATGCACTTCACCATCTTTCACAAATACCTCCAGGGTATCTTGCCCGTCAATATTTTTCACATTGAATGCCGTACCTATATCCAGAATCTGCACTTCATTGGCCATCACGATAAACTGACTTTCATGAGTGCTTTCGATTTCAAAAAATGCTTCTCCTTGTAATACGGCTTTTCTGATTTTCTTTTTCGGATCCTCTGAATAGACAACCTTCGATTGCTTGTTGAGGGTTGTGCGCGTTCCATCAGGTAGTGTTTCATTCACAACAGCATTCACCGCGTATGCTTCATAGGAAGTGCGTCCATTGGGGCTGTTCCAGATGAACAGACCTATACCAATCCCTAAGACAAACACCGCAGCAATTCGCCACCATATACGATGCTGGCTATACATCTTCACCACGGTTGGTGCTCCAAATAATTGGCTTTGCAGTTTCTTCCAAGCGGCATCAGTGTCGAATTGTTGCACCTCATGGATTTGGGCCGCCCTTGAAAGGATTGCCTGCATCTGCTCAAAGTATTGACGGTTCTCATCAGACTCGTTGAGCCATTGCTGCAAGTCCATCTGCTCTTCATGAGAAGATTCACCGGTTAACACCTTGGCGATTAATTCATCAATATGTTCGGGTACATAATCCACTTTCAATTTCCTAATTATATTAATGAAATTAAAACCATTACGGAGTCAACAAGCTGACCATCAATCTGAAGCCAGATACCGGATTGGACCACCAAAGCGAGCAACGGTAAATAATCTTTGAGTTGCTCGCGCATGATTCGCAACGCCTTGCCCATTTGATTTTCAACCGTTTTGATGGAAAGCCCCAATTTCTCGGCAATTTCAGCGTATTTCATTTCCTCAAAACGACTCATTTTGAAGATGATGGCGCATTGTTCAGGCAATTGACTCAATGCTTGAGAAATTTTGACTTCCAGTTCCTGCGCCAAAAGAGTAGCTCCACCCTGTGAACTGTGATGCTCATTTCTTTCCAACGTATACCGGGCATGTTCTCTTTTTACTTTTTCATGTTTCAGAACATTGAAACAGGTATTGCGCACTGCACGATAGAGGTAGCTTTTCAGCGAGGTTTCTATTTCAATTTCTTCTCGTTTTTCCCAGAATTGCACAAAAACATTTTGCACAATTTCCTCTGACTCTTCCCTCCTACCAAGGAAGCTAAATGCATAGTTACACAATGGGTTATACCAAGTTCTAAACATGGTTTCAAAGCTGCCGCGGTCGCCCTGGCGCATGTTTTTCACAATATGTTGGTCGTCCAACTGCATCGCGGCAAAAATGCACAGAACCATGTGTTCAATTAAAATTATATTCTATTTCTCCTATAAGGACAACCCGGGAAGCTCCTCCCCCTATCCGGTAGTCATTTTTTTTAGCCGTGCCAAAAAAATAGAGATTGAGCCGCGACTGACTAAATTCGCGCGCTTGATTAAAAATTTAGAATAAATGAATATAGCGGTCGTTGGCACAGGGTATGTGGGTTTGGTTACCGGTACTTGCTTTGCCGAAACAGGAAATAACGTTATCTGTGTGGATATTGACGCCTCCAAGGTGGAGCGCATGAAGAAAGGTGAAATTCCGATTTACGAACCTCACCTTGATGTGCTCTTTGAACGCAACATCCGCGAGAACCGCTTGCACTTCACTACCGATTTGGCCAGTGCGGTAGAACAAGCCCAAATCATCTTTCTGGCTTTGCCCACCCCTCCGGGTGAGGACGGCAGTGCTGATTTGCGCTACGTATTGGGTGTGGCCGATCAGCTGGGCAAAATGATTACCGATTACAAAATCATCGTTGATAAAAGCACGGTTCCGGTGGGCACAGCCGAAAAAGTACGTGCAGCTGTGGCAGCCCATGCCAACACACCATTTGATGTTGTCAGCAACCCTGAATTCCTCAGAGAAGGATTCGCGGTGGATGATTTTATGAAGCCCGACCGTGTAGTCATCGGTACCACCAGCGAACGCGCACGCAAAATCATGGAAGAGCTCTACAAGCCTTTCACCCGCCAAGGGAATCCTATCATCTTCATGGATGAAAGAAGTGCCGAGCTGACCAAATATGCCGCCAATGCATTCTTGGCAACCAAGATTTCTTTCATGAATGAAATAGCCAACTTCTGCAACCTCGTGGGCGCGGATGTGGACGCAGTACGTGTGGGCATCGGAACCGATGAGCGCATCGGAAAGCGCTTCCTCTTCCCCGGTATCGGTTATGGCGGCAGTTGTTTCCCCAAAGATGTACAGGCTTTGTACCATAGCGGTATCGAAGCCCGTTATGAGTTCAAGATCCTCAAGAGCGTGATGAAGGTGAATGAACGACAAAAGACCATTCTCCTCGGCCCGATTTTGAACTATTTCGGAGGCTCATTGATGAACAAAAAAATCGCCATCTGGGGATTGGCTTTCAAACCGGATACGGATGATATCCGCGAAGCTCCTGCACTGGACATGATAGAACATTTGCTCGAGGCAGGTGCCGATATCACGGCTTACGACCCGGAGGCCATGAAGAATGTGCAGCAACAAAAAGGATATAACATTCAATATACCGATGATCAATATGCCGCACTCGAAGGTGCTGACGCATTATTGATTTGCACGGAATGGAGCGTATTCCGCAACCCTGATTTTGACAAGATAACCAAAGCCCTTAAGAACAAAACCATCTTTGATGGTCGCAACCTCTACGACCTTCATAAGATGAAAGAATTGGGCTTCTATTATTATAGCATCGGTAGAGAACTAATTGACCCAAATTCTCCTGCTTTAAATTAATATGGAGCGCATACTAATCACCGGAGCTGCCGGATTCCTCGGTTCACACCTCTGCGATCGTTTCATCAAAGAGGGGTATCATGTCATTGGCATGGACAATCTCATCACCGGTGACCTGAAGAACATCGAGCACCTCTTCCCTTTGGAGAATTTTGAGTTCTACCATCACGATGTTACCCGGTTCATCCATGTTCCCGGAAAGTTGGATTATATCCTGCACTTCGCCTCACCTGCTAGTCCTATTGATTATCTCAAGATTCCAATTCAAACCTTGAAAGTTGGTTCACTTGGGATACACAATTGCTTGGGGCTTGCAAAAGAAAAAAAGGCTCGCCTGATGATTGCCAGTACAAGTGAAGTCTATGGTGATCCGACCGTCCATCCGCAAAAGGAAAGCTATTGGGGAAATGTGAACCCCGTTGGTCCGCGCGGTGTATATGATGAAGCCAAGCGTTTCCAAGAAGCAATGACCATGGCTTATCATACTTTCCATGGTCTTGAAACACGCATTGTGCGCATCTTCAACACCTATGGCCCGCGCATGCGCCTCAATGATGGACGCGTGCTTCCTGCATTCATCGGCCAAGCGCTCCGTGGTGAAGATCTCACCGTGTTTGGCGATGGTTCTCAAACCCGCTCTTTCTGCTATGTAGATGACTTGGTTGAAGGCATTTACCGCTTGCTACACAGTGATTACCCATATCCTGTGAACATCGGCAATCCGGATGAAATCACCATTAAAGAATTTGCCGAAGAGATTATCAAACTCACCGGCACCAAACAAAAAATAGTTTACAAAGATTTACCGGTAGATGATCCCAAGCAGCGCCAACCAGATATTACCCTGGCTAAAGAGCTGCTCAACTGGGAACCAAAAGTTCACCGCAGCGAAGGTTTGAAGATTACCTATGAATACTTCAAATCACTTTCGCAGGAAGAACTGAACAAGGTAGAACATAAAAACTTCGATAAATACATCCGTTCCTGAAGACCGATATGAGCTACTACGCACACGAGACAGCAGTTATTGATGAGGGATGCCAGATTGGTGAAGGAACCAAAATCTGGCACTTCTGCCACATCATGCCCAACAGCGTGATTGGCAAGAACTGCAACCTCGGACAAAATGTAGTGGTATCCCCTTTTGTCAAGTTGGGCAACAATGTGAAGGTACAGAACAATGTCTCCATCTACACAGGTGTGGAATGCGAAGATGATGTTTTCCTTGGGCCTTCCTGTGTGTTCACCAATGTGATTAATCCACGCAGTACAATTGAACGCAAATCGGAATTCAAAAAGACGTATGTGCGCAAAGGTGCAAGCATTGGAGCCAATGCCACCATTATTTGCGGAAATGAAATAGGACAATTTGCATTGATTGGAGCCGGTGCGGTGGTTACCAAACCTGTTGCAGAGTTTGCTCTTGTGGTGGGCAATCCTGCCCAACAAATCGGTTGGGTATCCAAAGCCGGTCACCGCTTGGACTTTACCAAGGATAATATTGCAATTTGTCCTGAAGGAAAAGAAAAATATGAATTAATTGATGGCGTAGTGACCATCATTACCGAATAAATACTTATTAGAATATCATTCGATGATTTACGACCAAATCGTTAAGAAAGAAGCCAAAATTGGTGTTATAGGATTAGGATATGTAGGGCTGCCTATCGCATTGGAGTTTGCACGTTCTGCCCAAGTGGTGGGTTTTGACATCAATAAGAAACGCATTGAAATGATGCGCAATCATATTGACCCATCCAATGAACTTGACAGCAGCGCGTTTGAAGGTTGTGATATCCACTTCACAAGCGACATCGAAGACCTCAGAGATGTGCGATTCTTCATTGTGGCAGTGCCCACACCTATCAACAGCAATAACCTTCCCGATTTGGAACCGGTACTCTCTGCTTCTCGCACCGTTGGCAGTGTGTTGAAGAAAGGCGATTATGTGGTTTATGAATCCACCGTGTACCCGGGATGTACCGAAGACGATTGCGTTCCCATTCTGGAGGAGCTCTCCGGATTGAAAATAGCCCAAGATTTCAAAGTGGGCTACTCACCTGAGCGTATCAATCCCGGTGATAAAAACCACACCATCCGCACCATTAAAAAGGTAGTGAGTGGATGCGATGCCGAATCTTTGGACCAAATTGCCAAAATCTATGAGCTTGTTGTGGATGCCGGTACACATCGCGCTGCAAGCATCAAAGTTGCCGAAGCTTGTAAAATCATTGAGAACACCCAACGCGATGTAAACATTGCGCTAATCAATGAGTTCTCCATGATTCTCAATAAAATGAACATCAACACCTATGACGTGTTGGAAAGTGCAGGAACCAAATGGAATTTTCTCAAGTTCACACCCGGTTTGGTGGGCGGACACTGCATCAGCGTTGACCCCTATTACCTCGTTTATAAAGCAAAGAAACTTGGCTATGACAGCCGTGTCATCAGTGGGGCTCGCTTTGTGAATGACCACATGGGGGAGCACATCGGAAAAGAAACCGTGAAGCGCATCATTGAATCCGGACGCAACGCTCTGGGTGCACGTGTATTGGTGATGGGAGCTACCTTCAAAGAAAACGTAAGCGATGTGCGCAACTCCAAAATTGTCGATGTTGTTCGTGAAATTGAATCCTTCAGTGTGAAGGTGGATGTCATTGACCCACACGCCAGCAGTGACGAACTCAAGCACGAATATGGTCTTGAGCTCATCACCGAGCCGATGAAGAACACTTATGACGCCATCGTGATAGGTGTTTCACACAATGAATATTGCAATTTGAGCGAAGATTATTTCAAATCCTTAGCAAAAGATGGAGTAGCTACCATTATTGATGTAAAAGGTTTGTATCGCGGAAAAATTAAAGACTTGCCGTATTGGAGTCTTTAAAATCAACACCATGAAAAAACTAACACTTGCTGTTGCTGCTTTACTTGCCGGCAACTTGCTTCTTTCCCAAACTGACTCTCTTCAAGAGAGAATGAAGTTCAACACCCAACTACCGGAGGTGCAATACACCTCCGAGAAACGCCTCTCTGGAACAAGCTTTGGATTGCAAGCGCGCAACTCCACGGTCATCAGTTCAGAGATGATAGCACAACTACCGGTAACAACCGTGCAGGAAGTGCTGCAGTATATCACCGGTGTGGACCTTAGACAACGCGGCCCAATGGGTGGACAAGCTGACCTGACTATCATGGGCTCTACGTTTGAACAAGTGCTTGTACTGGTAAATGGTATACCGATGCGCGACCCGCAAACCGGTCACAACCAAATGAACCTTCCGGTGAGCATCCAGCAAATTGAACGCATTGAGGTGATGATGGGAAGTGCATCCCGCATTTACGGAGCCAATGCCATGGCTGGCGCCATCAACATTATCACCAAAGAACCGGGTAAGGAAACGGTTTATGTCCAAGCATACGCAGGAAGCAACTTCCAAAGCGATACCTCCACGCACAAGGATTATTACCTCACTGGCGGCCAGGCTTCACTTGGTTTCAACACCGGTAAATCAGGACATCAGCTGGACATCAGCTTCATCGAAACAAACGGCTACAAATACAACAGCCAAAACTCTCAGCAACGCCTCAATTACACTGGAAGCATCGGCATCGGTCAAGGAAAACTCGATGTTTTTGCCGGTGGTGTCATGAATGATTTCGGTGCGAATAATTTCTATGCAGCTCCTGGAGACAAGGAAGCAGTAGAAACCATTCACACACTTTTCGGTGGGCTGAAGTATGTGCAAACGCTTGGCAAATGGACTTTGCGTCCAATAGTCTATACGCGATATAACTACGATGATTACATCTACACAAGACTCAAACCTGAAGTGTATCGCAACAAGCACTACACCACTGCAGGCGGTGCCGAGTTTCATGCACGAAGAACCAACTCCTTCGGTGCTTTGGGACTAGGTATTGAAAGCCGTGTGGAATACATCAACAGTTCCAACCTAGGTGAACACCAAAGAAATTTGTATGCACTCTATGCCGACCAACGTTTTCAAATAGATGAGCGCGTACAATTCACCGTGGGAGCCAATATGCAATACAGCTCCGATTACGGTTGGAAATTTTATCCCGGTGTAGAATTCAGCGCGTTGCTTCATCCTAGCCTCACAGCTTATGCTAACTCCGGCTTGTCCAACCGCTTGCCTACTTATACCGATTTATATTATACTGACAATCGCGCCAATATCGGCAATGCTGAATTGAAACCCGAAAGCGCCATCAACCTAGAAGGTGGATTGAAATGGAGCCGAAACGGCTGGTATGCACACGCCAGTGGATTTGCCAGACAATCACATGATTTCATTGACTTTGTAAGAGCAGACGATACACTGATGTGGCAACCGCAAAACTTCAGCAATGTGCTCGTGCGCGGTGTGGATATCAGAGCTCAATACACCATGCGTGAAAGAGGTACCGCTTTCGATTTAAGTTCATTCAGTGCAGGCATCACTTATCTCGATGCGCAATATGATGCCGGCAATTTGCTGAGCAAGTATGCTCTGGAGCACCTGCGCTGGCAAATGATTGGAAGGGTGACTTTGAAAACGACCAACTACTTCAGCCATACCATTACTGGTCGTTATGTTGAGCGTTTCCAAGCGCAGGAGTTCGGTTTGCTTGATTATCGCCTGCGTTTCCATCATAAGCACTTTGGCGCTTATTTCGATATTACTAATATCTTCGACCGCTCCTACATCGAAAGTGGTGTAGTGGAAATGCCGGGACGCTGGTTTAGACTCGGAGTCGAATTCAAACTGTTGTCCCGCAAAGACCATCAGAACTAAGAGACCCATTGCAATGAAAATTCTTATCACAGGTGGTGCAGGATTCATCGGTTCTCATGTTGTGAGAAGATTTGTGAATACCTACCCCACTTATCAAATATTCAACCTGGATAAACTGACGTATGCGGGTAATCTTTCCAACCTGAAAGACGTGGAAAATGCCCCAAACTATACGTTTATCAAAGGGGATATCAATGACAAACCGTTTTTGTTGGATTTGTTTGAAAAGCATCAATTTGATGGTGTGATACACCTTGCAGCCGAAAGCCACGTGGACCGCAGTATTTCCGGTCCGGATGCATTTATTCAAACCAATGTAATGGGCACCACTAACTTGCTCAATGCAGCTCTCAATTGTTGGAAAGACAATTTTGATGGTAAGCGCTTCTATCACATCAGTACTGATGAAGTATTCGGCTCGCTTGGTGCAGAGGGCAAATTCAATGAGCAAACACCCTACGACCCTCGCAGCCCTTACAGCGCTTCCAAGGCGGCCAGCGACCACATTGTGCGCGCATTTCATCACACCTATCGATTACCGGTCGTGGTATCTAACTGCAGCAACAACTACGGCAGTCACCACTTCCCAGAGAAATTGATTCCCCTTATCATCAACAACATTCGTCATAACAAACCGCTACCTGTTTACGGCAAAGGTGAAAATGTGCGCGATTGGCTTTGGGTGGAAGATCACGCACGCGCTATCGATTTAATCTTTCATAAAGGAAAGAATGGTGAGACCTATTGCATTGGCGGTAACAACGAATGGAAAAACATCGATGTGGTGCGACTTATCTGCCGCCTGATGGATGAAAAACTCGGCAGACCTGCAGGTACCAATGAACAGCTCATTACATTCGTTACCGACCGTCCCGGCCATGATGCACGATATGCAATCGATGCCAGCAAACTCAAACGCGAACTTGGTTGGGAACCTTCTCAGCCATTTGAAGAATTGTTGAGCCGCACAATTGATTGGTATTTGGAAAATGAAGCTTGGTTGAAAGAAGTAACTTCAGGTGAATACATGAATTACTACGAAAACCAATACTCAAACAGATAAGAACACGAAATTTGCCAGCTCATTCAGTTGAATGACGGATAGCAACAAATCGATATGGGATTTCTTAGACGACTATTGTTTGGTGCAGAAGAGAAGGCTTTAGAGCCTATCGATTTGGGATTAGTAGGAACCGATATGCACAGCCATCTGCTGCCCGGAATAGATGACGGTGCACAGGACATGGAGCAATCCATGATGCTCATCGAACAACTTCATGCTTTTGGCTATAAGAAGTTCATCACAACTCCTCATGTCTACCGCGATATCTATCCCAACACTTCAGAAATCATTCTCTCCAAGCTCGAACTCGTAAGGAAGGAACTTGCCAAAAGAAACATCGATATAGAGTTTCATGCAGCTGCTGAATACTTCTGCGATGAAGCATTTGAAGAGTACATTGAGGCAAAAACATTGCTCACACTTGGCCCGAAGAATTATGTGCTCTTTGAGATATCTTTTGATGAAGAGAATGCCAACATGGCGCGTGCTATCTTCAACATGCACCTCAACGGTTACAAACCTATCCTCGCGCACCCTGAGCGCTATGCGTACTGGCATCACGATTTTTCAAAGTATGAGAGCATGTTGGATAAAGACGTGCAACTGCAGATAAACATCAACAGCCTCACCGGTCAATACGGCCCCATGACCAAGCACATTGCAGAAAGACTGATTCAGGAAAACATGGTGAGTTTTATCGGAACCGATTGCCACCACATGGGACATATCCAACTCATGCAAGTAGCACGACAAAACCCTTATCTGCACAAGTTGATAGAATCCGGTAAACTACTCAACCACGAACTGCTTTCTTAAAGATTATTTCCCTGGTGCCGGGCGATCCCACCACTTCACTTCTTTCTTCAAAAAAGTTGCGCGCAGTCTGAGCTGGAAGAAGAATACATTCTCAAATGTGTCCGATTGATTCAAAATGGAATGACCATTGAGATTGCGAGTGTAGTCCCTTAACTCCAAATAAGGATACCAACACGCACTGAGCTCAGGTGTCAAGATTATCCGCTCATTGAGCATTATCACGTGATGGCCGATTCCGACTGATGTATAAAAAGCAAGTGATAATGGCCTGTATGGCTTGTCATCCTCCTCTTTCAAAGGTTCGCCAGCTACTCTTATGAAGGGCATCAGAAATGTATATCCCGGCTCAACCGTCATAAACCACCGCGGCCCCAAAGGCCCCGTTTGATGCACTCCTTTTATAATTGCTCTCGGATGGAATCGAAAATGTGCATTGATGCTAGCACGATGCATTCCCGCTGACCAACGCCACTCATCGCGTTTGGAAGTTGTAATTGAATAGGCATATGCCAATTGCGGAACGACATGCAATTGTCGCTTTTTATGAAGCATCACATTATAACCTGCGGTAATGTCCACACCGTTGGTCAAAGGTTTTAGCGGTGCGTCAGACCACCAGCGCGCGGTGTTGAACGCTTGGAACACTTCGTCAAGAGGACGATTGTACAAATACGAATAACCGGCCTGAAACGACCATTGCGCGTTTAATACCGGACAAAACAGCAAGCACAAAGCTGCAACAATACATCTGCGAACCGAGGAACGATATGTCAAATGGTTAGTCTTCATTCCTCAAACAACATTTCATTTACCGCACGAAGTGCAGTTTCCATGGCCCCATGAACGGTGGCACAATGTCCATGAGTGTGCGTTGCTTCGCCTGCAAAGTAGATTTTTTTTCCGAGTGTTTGCGCTAGCATTTCACGCGCATTGCCTGTACCGGGCTTTGAATAAGAATAGGCACCACCAATAAACGGTTCGCTTCCCCAATCTTGAATATGATGTGCCACATACTTTGCAGAAGCATTACCCCAGAGTTCATCCAGATCATCAAGTATTACTTCAACTATTGCATCACCTTGAGTTGACAAAGCTTCTGCTTGTTCACCACAAATAAAAGCGGTGAGCAATGCCTCCTCTCCTCTTCCACCTGATGCCGGGGCTAAATACAATGGAACCCTCTGACTACCATACATCGCTCCGGCATCATCCGGCCAAAATCTCTCAGTGAATTTGAATACAACCTTGATTCCCCTATCCATTCCTATGCGCTCAATGGCTTGCGTTTTGGATGCAGGAAGGGATGGAATGAAGGTAATATCGTTGCGTTTTAAAATGGTAAGTGGAACTGTCAAAATCAACTTATCAGCCGAGTAAGTATTGCCATCGCTATCCATTACAACCACTGAACCACCCGAATAATCTATGGATTGCACAACTGTTTGGTAACGCAATTTGGAAATGACCGATTGAAAGCACTCATTAAGTAAAGCATGATGTGATTTATTCTTTAATCGCCTTACTTGATGACCTGCGTTCCACCTTTCAGCACGTTCTCGCAAACCAAATGTTCCAACACGTGTATTGGAAGTCCCCATCGCGTTGCCCACCAAGCCATTCAGCACATGCTGCATGGATGAATGAATACCGGACACATTCGCATATTCCTGAACGGTAATATCCTCTCCTGCATAGCTCTTGAAAGACTGGGTGAACTCCCACATACGATTGAAGAAGGTGTTCTCTGTTGCTTGAGCAGAGGTTTTGAAAGAGCCATTGTAATAATAAAGCGATTCTGTTTCCGCGGTGAATTCACCTCCAAAGTGGCGCACCAGATCATACCATACAGAGCGTTCACCATAGATGAACTCAGCACCGAGATCAATATCGAAATCCGCAAAACCTTGCAATGAGCGAATACGCCCTCCGTAATGGGAGGAAGCCTCCAGTATTTCATACGGAATACCATACTGCTCCAGCAAAGAGGCTGCATACAAACCTGAAACTCCGGCACCTACAATCAATACCTTTCCTGAGAAGCCGGAGCGATTCTTCAATACTTCCTTCTTACAGGAAGACAACCAAAAGGGCAACAGTGTGAAACCCGCGGTTGCCAAGCCGGTCTGCCGAATGAATGTTCTTCTGTTCACGCTCGGTGCAGTTTGATGAAAGGGCTTAATTTACAGAAGGAGCGCGGAATCAGTTCAAACCTTCATCCCTTCTTTTGAACTTCTCTTTGAATGTCCAACCTATTGTTTTAGCACGCAGCTTTGCTGTATTGGCCTTCTCACCTTCAAATAAGTCATCTACCGTGGCATCAAATAATTCCATCCAACGGTCGAAGTGTTCACCCTTTAGTGGCATGTGTACATGTTTATCAAATACATTGGTGGTATATCCCTCTTCATCCAGCAATACGAATGACCAAAAGTGAACCATCTTCGGTTTGTGCTTGGAGAAATCAAGATCAGCGAAAAAATCCTTGATAACTTCGTCTTCCAATACGCGTCCGTAAAAGGTATCTACGAGTAGCTGTATATCATGTTTGCTTTGAATATCGTGCTTCATGAGTGCATGTATAAAATCATGACGAAGTTAAGCACCACCTTCTACCAACACCGGTTTTAGACCTTTTTATATTTCCATTTACCGTTGTACAGGAATGCCCACGAAAACAGTCCAATAAGCCCGAAATAGAGATAATCCACTGTCCATACCAGGTGAATGGGCCATGTCCATTTAAAGACCATTAAATATGCCACAATAAGGTAAACAATAACCGTGAGAAGCTCAACCATGAATCCTGCGAACGTATTGCCGCTTCCCTCCACCGTGCCCAATAAAATACTGGTAATTGAAAAAGTCAACATCGCAGGTAGTACGATGTACATGGTTTTGACTGTTTGTTCAATAGTGATTGGATTGGTAGCAAACTGACCGGCAATAAACTCAGGATACAGCCAGAGTCCATGGCTTAAGAACAACACTCCTAAGAAGTTGAGTAACATTAAACGCTTCATAACCTTGGGCAATTCCGCTTGCCTGTTTTCGGTTATCAGTCCTGAGATGTAAGTTTTTGTGGTGGTTGAAAAACCACCGATGCTGATGAATGCCAACATATACAACTGGCGTACGATGAATGACGCATGCAATTCTGATTCTCCCATTGATTCAATGAATCCATAGAAGATCACCCACACACCCAAACTCAAAACAAGCTGCATTGAAATCGGCCCACCAAGTCTGACCAGTGCTGAAGAATATTTCCAAGTGCCTTTCCACAACCACTTGCGCACTTCATACGATGCGCTTTTTAGATCCTTATGAAATGCATCCGAATGGCGCCAAGTGTATATGAGAACGAATAGAAAGCCAACTATTTCAGAAAGAATGGTGGCAAGTGCTGCTCCTGTTACACCCAGCTTCGGCATTCCCAAATGACCAAAGATGAGCCCGTAATCCAAAAGAATATTGACCAAAGCCGTGATGACGGTGGTGTAAATCATTACACGTGTTTGTGCAATGCCTGACCAGAATGCATTCAAGACTAAAGTCAACGTATAGAAAAAGAAACCTATCGCACGGTACTCAATGAACTCTTGCATGTAAACAGCAACACCATCATGCTTCACAAATACATCGAGCGAAAGTGGAACAATAAAAAACAATAGCACAAACTGGATAGCCGCAATCATCCATGCAAGCCGTATGGAGTTGCCCAACACTTCACCAACCGCTGTATGATTGCCTTCTCCCTTTCTGCGAGCAATTAGAATCTGAGCGGCATTGCTAAGCCCCACACCTATCATGGACAAACTGATATACATGAGCCCAATAAATGAAACCGCACTCATGGCATTGCCATCAAGTTGTGCAACGAAATAATTATCGGTAAACGAAACAACAAACTGAACGAAAGTTCCTAGACTAATGGGTACAGCAACAGATAATATACTACGTGTAGATATGTTGAGTTGTTCCGTCATACAGCTGTTTATCTGCCTCAGGAAATCTCTCCTGATTCATACATCTCGATGATATGCTTGCTCCAATAAATGGTTTTACAAGCCCATTCAATTTTCAATTTCAATTTTTCTTCATCAGTGAGTTGCCATGGGCGTTGTTCTCTGCGTAGGCGCTCTACCAACACCTGAGTTATCACGGCTGCAGCGGCTCCCACATTCAGGCTTTCGGTAAAACCATAAGTTGGAATAATGACTTTCTTGTCCGCATACTTCAACGCGATGTCCGAAGCTCCGGTCAATTCGGTTCCCATAACCACAGCCGTCTTCTTTGATAAATCTAGGTCATAAATACTGATGGAAGTATCATCGAGCATTGTTACAGCAATCTGATACCCCTCCTCCTTCAACTTCTTGAAACAGGCTTCAGAGTTATTGACTTCGCTATTGTAACGATGCAAAGTGAGCCAATTTCCAGCCCCTTTGGAAATGCGCTTATGATGCTTGAAATAGTGCTCGTTCTCTATGATATGCAAATCCTGAACACCCCAGCTCTCTGCAGAACGCTGTATGGCACTGGCATTTTGTGCTTGATAAATATCTTCCAACACCAATGTCAGATAACGCGTTCTGTCATTGACTATCTTCTCAAACAATTGACGCTTTCTGTCGGTCAAGTGCTCCGACAAAATTTCATATAGACGCTCACTCACTTGCTTTTTCATATAAATAGACGCGGCAAGTTACACATCTATAGAACTTCATTTTTAAAGCATTCAACAAGTCATTCAATTCAATGGTACTAAAAATAAAAAAGCCGACACATAACGTATCGGCCTTATTCATTTCGAATGCAAAGTGATTACTTCACTTTAGCTTGCAATTCAGCACCAGCTTTGAAACGTACTACGTTTTTAGCTTTGATAGTGATTTCTTTACCGGTTTGTGGGTTGCGTCCTTTACGTGCAGCACGTTTAGAAACGCTGAAAGAACCAAAACCAACTAGAGCTACACGGTCTCCTTTTTTAAGAGCCTTAGTAGTAGTTTCAATGAAAGCATCAAGAGCTCTTTTTGCATCAGCTTTTGAAAGTTTCGCGTTTGAAGCCATTGCTTCGATCAATTCTGCTTTGTTCATTTTTTTAGAATTTGTATGGGTTAAACATTACAAGCTTTAGTGCTTGTTCATGCCAAATGTAGAGTGCGGATATTCCTGAAACCAAGAATTGACGCGGGAAATCTGCTATCTTTGTTGAAAAATGAGCGGTTTTGTTAATAAGCCCGGGTTTTTATAGCCCCAAACCCGCTCCAATAGGGGCTTTTAGGCACTTACTGACCGTCTAATCACGGGTTTTAGCCCTCATTTATGCCTTCTTTTTACAATTAAAAACTGCCTTCAGACACGAAAATTTAATTTCAAACCAAATCTTGCCCTTAAACAATATAACCATAACCATGAAACTATGAATGCAATGGAACAGCCTTCAATAAATTAATGACTGCGTTGCACACGCTTTGCTCCAATGTGTGCACCTATCCCCAACTCCAAGAAATCTGCAGTACCTCCATTGGTCTTTACCGCCACTTGTAGATAAGGTTGAATGCACTTGTTGAGTTGCACTGTTTTGTTTTGACTCATTGCATAGACTCGATATCCAATTTTATTGGAAGTGTACAAATTGATGAAACTCAACTTCGGTATATCCCAAATCTTATTGTAGGCATGAATGAATGGATCATACACATTCAATCCTCCTTGCAAGAAGAAACCAACACGACCGAACAACCATTCATAAGAAGCAAACAACACAATGTTCTGTGATTTGCGGTGCACATTATCAATATTGCCAAATAGCTCTTGTGATAATGCGTAATTGTGATAGGCGTTGTAATAATGATAATTCACTCCAAGAGCAACACGACCTTTTGCATGAATCATCTTAGATGCATAAACACCGGCACCATAAACGAGATAAGTTGGACCATCCACCGGGCGAATAGTTCCTTTGAACTCATGCAAACCAAGAATGCTTTGCATTCCTATATTCCATGGATGGCTGCAATGAATCTTTTGTGGTGGGCTTGCAATAAACTTGTCGGGTGATTTAAGTTGCGTATATGAAAAACCAAAATGGATAGCTAAGAGATTGGCACCTATGTTCGGCACATCCACATGTGCATTGCTGCAATGCATAAACGACACTCCAACGTGATAGCGCCAGAACTCATTCAATGGCCTCGATGCTTCAACTTTAGCAATGGTCATATTGGCCCATGGAGAACCTATGACCAGATTTTTTGGATTGTCAATGGAATGATAGGGTTTGAAGAAATGTGCTATTCCAAGTCCTACTCGTGCGCTCCATCGTGTATTTCCTCTCGCTCTGTCGATGCGCAAAGTCGGCATAGCTCCTATGGCTTGTCCAAGTATGTCCTGATTACCAAGTTGTGCATGCGCCACACTGAATCCCACTGATGGGAAACCGTGCTGACTTTGCCACGTTTTATTGCCCTGTGTTTTCCATGAGAAATTGAACTCGGCCACCGTGGTAACATCATTTGGTGGATACTCTCCATGAATTTTTACCAAGCGTCCGGCAAGGACAGAAAACTCCGCCTGCGGAATGGAACGCAACGTAGAATCCACTTGTGCATTGGCCAAGAGAACGAACACCTGTAGGCATTCAAATACAAAAAGGCCTCTCCAACGCACCCAACGACTCATCCGTGCAATAGTTTATTCACTCACCGAATTGTCTCTGTTCAGCTTGCGATAGACAAAATAGAATATCATCCCTACCGGTATTACGAGCAATCCGGCATAGTATTCTGCTTTACCCGCACCGACATTCATATAAATGAACCAGCCGACAATCGCTACGAATAAAATTGGAATAATTGGATAAAGCGGTGTTTTGAAAATAGAATCGTCTGCCGGATAGTTTTTGCGAATGATGAAAATACCCGCACATGCCACTAGCAAGAACAACCATTCAACAAACGTGACATACTCGATGATGCTCTTAAATGTGCCCCACGCATACACCAGCAAGATGGCCCAAACCGATTGCAAAATGATGGCATTTACCGGCACACCAAACTTTGGATGGTTCTTTGAAAATGCTTTAAAGAAAAGTCCTTCCTTAGACATCTGATTGAAGATTCTCGGAGTGGACAATACGTACATACCCGCACAGGCAAACACGGACAACGCAACCAAAGCCGAAATGAAATAATCAGCACCGGGCATTACAGCTGCCATTGCATCTGATGCTACAACAGGAGAATTCTTGATCTGCTCATGTGTGAGCGCTTTGAAATAACCCATGTTGCAAAGGATATAAGTAAGTGTGACAGCAACGGTTCCCAACAACAAGGCTTGTGGAATATTCCTCTTCGGATTGATGGCATCACCGGCAACAAAACTTGCATAGTGCCATCCGGTAAATGACCACAATACTCCTACAAAAGCTCCTGCTAAATCATCCCCTTCTCCCGAAGGTGGCAGTGGTACAGAAGCAGCTTCAGCGGCATCACCAAACACGCTTTGATCCCCCAACAAAAGCGCGATGAATAGCAAAGCATAAATACCCACAATCTTCAGTACCGTGCCCACATTTGCAAACCATTCACTCAACCGAATACCGAACGTATTGAACAACGTCAACACCACAATGCTAAACATAGCGATGTACTTCTCCCACCCCGGGTTCAGACCAATGAAGTAATTGAGATTCTCAGCGAAGACCGTACACAAGGCTGCGATGGTACCGCTGGATATGACGATGAGCAAGCACCAACCATAGAGGAATCCAGCCAGAGAACCGTATGCTTTGTTGAGATAGGTGTACACGCCTCCCGCATTGGAGAAGCGTGAGCCCATTTCGGCAAACACCAAAGCTCCCAACAAGGACACCACCCCGCCCAATCCCCATAACAAGAGAATCGTTCCTTTATCGCTGACTTGCTCCGCAATACTCGATGGCGTTTTAAAGATTCCTGAGCCAATGGTCGCACCAATGGCTATCATGGTCAAGGCAAATAGGGATAAACCTTTCTTGGGTTGAGACATACGTGTAAATTCGGTTACTCGGCCAAACCTACACGCTTTTTCAGAAATTCAAAATTTAAAATTATGAGCATTCATCAACCGATTACGCCAGCACCTTGGTCATCATAAGACGTTTAGCCATCGGGAGCAATGTTTCCCATAACGGCACCTGTACTTTGCTCCAGCACAAGAACGTAGCCGGATTGGGCAACTCTTTGTACTTGTTGATGAGGTTCATCTTGATTTGCTCAAACGGATTGGCGAGAGTTTTTTCCTCCTTATAGAGGTACCGCACATGCAATGAACGATGACGCTCGGAGGCATACACAATCGTTGAATAATGATATTGGTAGATATAGACATCGCTGTAAGACTCCTGATACAACATCAAATAACCTTCGCGGTCATACACAGGTACAATTCCCAAAGGAGTTATTTCGAGATAAGGCTCCAGCTTGTCATACACCTCCTTACCCATCTCAATGGTTTGTTGCATACTCGATTTGGCAAATCGCATGATTTCCTCAAGTGTTGTGATGTAATCCTCATCTTGGATGAGCTGCTCGAAACGAAGCTCCAAAGCTTCCATATCCAATCCCTTTAAATCTTTTGGGAAAGCATTTTGAAGTGTTTCCAAATTTTGAGCAAATGCTTGCAACTGCCTATAATGCTCCAGCAAATCGCTCAATTGAGGATAGAGCTTTTGCTTCTGAAAACGTTCCTCGCAGCTTTTGAGGTAAGCGAGCAATACATACTTCTTGAATTCAAAGTCCAACCATCCTTCTGTTAACCAATTACGATCTAACTTTTTCATGGCCTGCCTCTTTTTAAAGTATACAACGTATTGAACGGTAAAAACTTGTATCGGTTACCTCCATACCTACCAAATTAGTTTCCAAATAGTAGCTTACCTACCGTCCAACTTGAAAATTAAATTTAATTTAAAGTAGGCCCGGAAACTTTTGAGTAACGGCCTTGCCCCTATTTTTGGAGGCGAAGTATGGAACTATTTAAATCCTTAAGAACCTCGTATGGCAAGCGCATGCTGCTTCGGGAGAATGAACCTGCAAGGAATAAGCACGGTTCCAATTACCATTCGGCTAAGCGAATTGCCTTTCTATACTTAGACTCCGATGAGGAATTCTTTAAGAACATCAAGAAATATGCAACCTACCTCAAAAACTCCTTTGGAGTAAAATCCGTGCATATGATGGGCTATGTGGACCGGCAGGAGAAGTACGCTCCAATCTGGCAACAACATGTTCTAGAATCCGACTTCTTCACCCGAGATGACCTCAACTGGTATCTGAAACCGATTAAGCGCGTTCAGAATTTCATCAATGAAGAATTCGACATCCTCATCGACTTTTCCGATGGAGACAATCTGCCTCTGAACTTTGTCCTGAAAGAAAGCAAAGCACTCATGAAAGTGGGGCAAAAAGGAGCAACTGCAGAGCGATATTGTGATTTCATCATCGACATGGGCAATTCCACAGGTATCGCCAAATACGTAGAACAATTAAATTCGTACTTGAGTAATCCGCTTATCAAATGAATCAACTAAAAGGGCTTGGAGTGGCCATGATAACTCCATTCAAGAAAGACTTGACCGTGGATGTTCCGGCTTTGAAAAAACTCACCGAACATCTCATCAGCGGTGGTGCTGATTACCTGGTAGTAATGGGAACTACGGGCGAAAGTGTCACACTCGACAAAGAAGACCGCAAATTGGTGCTTGAAACCATCATGGCCACCAATGCCGGCAAAAAACCAATTGTCCTGGGTGTGGGCGGCAACAACACCTTTGAGTTGTGTAACCATCTTGACAGAATGGATACAAATGGCATTACGGCTATTCTTTCCGTTGCTCCTTATTACAATAAACCAAATCAAAATGGTTTATTTGAACATTACAAAGCCATCAGTGAGCACTCCAAGCTCCCCATCATACTCTATAACGTACCGGGACGCACAGGCAGCAACATGACTGCAGATACCACACTGCGCATCGCATTTGATTGCCGCAATGTGATTGGCATCAAAGAAGCCAGTGGCAACATGGAACAAGTGATGAACATTATCAAAGAGAAACGCAAGGATTTCTTGGTCATCTCTGGTGATGACTCCATCACACTGCCATTGCTGGCAGCCGGAGCCGATGGTGTTATTTCGGTAGTGGGGAATGCTTTCCCGGCCGAGTTCTCTGCTATGGTACACCATGCGATGAACAACGAAATGGAACAGGCGCGTGCATTGCATTATCGCCTGCTTGAGTTGATTCAGTTGTTGTTCATCGAAGGCAACCCTGCAGGTATCAAAGAAGTGCTTTCACATCTCGATATATGCGAGAACTACCTGCGCTTGCCACTTACTCCGGTGTCGCAGCTCATCAGTGAAAGAATGAGACGCGTGATGATTGATGAAGATTTGCTTAAATAATTGTATTGAGTTATCACCTCGGGTGATAACTCCTTGAATTTTAGCAACCACACTTCATATTTTTCACCCAAATTGGGGACGATAAACTTGCTGCAACAATCTGCATCTTTGCTTTATGGCAATACGAATTATTCTCTTTGACGACAACAAGCACATTCGCGAATCACTTTCTTTGTTGCTGGTGACCGACCCACGATTTGAACTAATCGGGGCATATACTGATGCCAATGATGCAGAGAGAATAATCACTACCTTCAATCCGAGCGTAGTGCTCATGGATATTGATATGCCCGGGAAAAACGGCATCGATGCCGTAAGTGATATCCACAAGGTATTTCCACAGTTGCCAATCATTATGCTTACCGTATTTGAAGACGAGGACCGCGTATTCAAATCATTGCGCAACGGTGCACTGGGCTACGTCCTGAAAAGTACAGCTCCGGAGAAACTCCTTGATGCCATTACCGAAGTCATGCAAGGAGGCGCTCCCATGTCACCCAGTATTGCACGCAAAGTGATGTCACATCTGCAAGCTGAGGCATCTCCTGCTAAGGTTGACTACGCTCTGACCCAACGTGAAAAAGATGTATTGGCGCTGTTGGTTGAAGGCAATTCCTACAAAATGATTGCGGACAAATTGGAAATCGGTTTTGAAACCGTTCGTTCGCACATCAAAAAAATCTATGACAAGCTTCATGTACAAACCATGACAGAAGCTGTATCCAAAACGCTTCGGGAAAAGCTTCTTTAGACACAGCTTCTGTGGTATTAAGGCTTATGCCTTGAATTCGCGCATGCCGCTTTCTATGATGCGTACTAGCATCTCGGCTTCGCGGGTCTCAAGCTGCTTACCCAAGCGAATTTTCTCACTACCATAGTTAAATCCAACGCGGTCGCCACCGATAATCCAAAAACTGTTATCGAGAAAATTGAAAAAGCTGGTAGGGTCATTTTTCACCAACCCCAACTTAAAGATGTTGTGAAAATGAAAAGTCTCTACTCGGCCCCGTTTGCCAAAGGCATTCTGTAAAGTGAGTTCCCCTTTCTTTATGGTTATGACCTCTTTTCCGATTTTTCTCCAGAAAAATACCTTCGCAATGCGTACAAAAAAGTACATCCACATAGCAGTAACCACAGCAAAGAAGATGCGTTGCATGGAATCACCTGAACCGAAAGTGTAGTAAACGAAAACGCCACCGCAGAGCGTCCAGGCCAATAACCACACTATGAGGAGAGCCTCCTGCCAGCGTTCTACTTGTTGTGAAATTTCAATTTTGATTTCATTCTTTGACTTCGTCACCGACATGCGCTTGCCAATGAACTTAGGTGCTGTTTGATTCATGCTGTCGTTAATACAGAGTTATAAAGTGCGATATATTGGGGTAGAATTTTTTCCAATGAAAAGTCTTTGACACGTGCCAGAGCATTTCGTCTGAATTTCTCGTGTCGGGCGTTATCCTCCAGAATAAAGATGGCATTGCGGGCCATGTCCTCCACATCCCCCACATCACTCATCATACCGGTTACACCGTGGCGGTTTACCTCCGGCAGCCCTCCGGTATTGGTTGAGATAACGGGAACTCCGCAAGCCATTGCTTCCAGAGCCGAAAGCCCGAAGCTCTCCGACTCAGATGGCAAGATGAATAAATCACCTATAGCCAGAAACTCCATCGGATTGCGCACATTCCCCAAGAAGACGACCTTGTCGCAAATGCCCAACTCCCGGCATTTCTGTTCAGCCGCGTTGCGCTCAGGACCATCACCAATCATGATCAATCTGGATGGAATGATCTGGCTAACTTGATAATAAATTTCCATCACATCCAAAATGCGCTTCACTGGGCGGAAATTCGAAATGTGAATGATGGCCTTCTCGCCTTCGTTCACAAAATCTCTGCGCAAGGACTCATTGCGCAAATCGCTCATTTTGTCCAAATTCAGAAAGTTAGGAATGACATCTATTTCTCGGTTTACACCGAACAATTTGTAAGTGTCATTTTTCAGACTTTGCGAAACGGCCGTGACCGCATCGCTCTTGTTAATTGCAAAAGAAATAACCGGCTCAAACGAAGCATCCTTGCCAAGGAGCGTAATATCCGTTCCGTGTAGGGTCGTAATTACCGGAATGTGTATGCCTTCCTCAGCCAACACCTGCTTGGCGGTAATGGCTGCAGAGGCATGCGGAATGGCATAATGCACATGGAGCAAATCAAGTTTTTCGTATTTCACCACGTGTGCCATTTTACTGGCCAATACCAATTCATAGGGCGGATAAATGAATAGCGGATAATCGCTTACGTTCACCTCGTGATAACGAATATTCTTGCTGGCAGAGGTAAGACGTACCGGCTGACTATATGTTATAAAATGGATTTCATGACCTTGCTCTGCCAACGCGATACCAAGCTCGGTTGCCACTACCCCACTACCACCAAAGGTGGGGTAACAAACAATGCCAATTTTTAATGGATTTCTCATAAAATTAAATGGGTCCACAAAAGTGCGAGTAAAGTTTACAATATAGAATCAAAGATTTGTAAAGTTCACATAGCGCAAGTATTGAAAAATACGGGATTTGATAACATCCATAATTTTCGGCAGTAATGCTGCAACTGGCTGTGAACGGGATTATTAGTAAAATACTTGCAATAATTGAACATGATTTTTCACTCCAATTTCAATGTTGAAAACCTCCCCAATAGCAATTAAATAATGCTTTGCGAGTGCATTTAGCTTATTACATTTGTCCCCAATCTCATTAAATAATTAAAACAATTGGATATGAAAAAGAACAGCTTATACTTCTTGGTAGCTGTATTGTCTGCAACAGTTTTGTTTGCGTGCAACGGGCTAAAAAAGATGGAAAAGCACATTGAAGAGCTTGGAGCCTCTGCAAGCCCTAACCCATTGGAGGTTCATGGTGATAGCGTTGCTGTTACAATTACAGGAAAATTCCCCCCAAAGTACTTCCACAGAAAAGCTTCTATCGAAGCTACACCGGTACTCGTGTATGAAGGTGGTGAAGCTGCTTACAAAAAACAAGGCTATCAAGGTGAACAAGCCGCTGGCAACTTCCCTGTGATTCCTTACAACGAAGGAAAATCTTTCAGCTACACTGACAAAGTAGCCTACATACCTGCTATGGAGACCAGCGCAATGGAGTTGCGTATCCATGGTAAAAAAGGTAACAAAGAAGCTGATTTCGAACCGGTACCGGTTGCTCCTGGTGTCATCACCACTCCATACTTGATGAAGAGTGATGACAAAGCCATGTTCGCTCAAGACAAATTTGTTCGCACGTTGTCTTACACTTACGATCAAGCTCAAATCAACTTTGACTACAACTCCAGCGCTATCAGAAGCGGTGAGTTGAAAGATAAAGACATCAATGATTTGATTGCTTTCCTTGATGAGGCTGCTAAAAATCCACGCCTTGTAATTCGCAAAATCGAATTCGTAGGTTATGCTTCTCCTGAAGGTGAAATGTTGTTGAATGACAACCTTGCTTCTGACCGTACTGAAGCAGCTAAAAAAGCTATCAATGACATCATCAAGAAAAAGAAATACACCAACATCTCTGAGTCTGTGTATGTTTCTACTCCGAAAGGGGAAGACTGGGAAGGTTTCCGCACTGAGATGGAAAAATCTAACATCGAAGATCGCAACATCATCATCAACGTGTTGAAAATGACCAGTGACTTGAACCAACGTGAACAAGAGATCAAAAACATCTCTAAAACTTATGTTGAGATTCAAAAGTCCATCTTCCCATTGTTGCGTAGAACACGCATCATCGTTCACTACGATTTGGAAGGCTACAGCGATGCTGAATTGTCTCAAATCGCTTCTAGCAACCCATCAGCTTTGAAATATGAAGAATTGATGAAAGCAGCTACTTTGACTGATGACCTAGCTCAAAAAGCTACTATCTATCAAACTGCTGCCGGCAAAGAAGATGCTGACTACCGCGCTGCCAACAATTTGGGTACTGTTTACTACATGCAGAACAAATTGAACGATGCTGAAACCCAGTGGAAAAAAGCTTATGAAATGCAAAAAGCTGCTGAAACTAGCAACAACATGGGTATCGTTAGCCGTTTGAAAGGCGATCGCCAACAAGCATTGACCTACTTCGCTGAAGCCGGTGCTTCTAATGAAACTGACTATAATGTTGGTTTGGTTAACATCCAAAACGGTGATTACGCTACTGCTGTTAGCAAAATGAGCAACTACAAAACTTTCAATACTGCTCTTGCTAAATTGTTGAACAAAGACTTTGGTGGTGCTGCAAGCGACCTAGAAGCTAGCGGTGATTCATCTGCTATGGCTGATTACCTCAGAGCGGTGATTGCAGCTCGTAACAACGATGCATCTACTGCTGTTAGCGCCATTAAATCTGCAATTCAAAAAGACGGTTCTCTAGCTAGCAAAGCGAAGAAAGACCTTGAATTCCGCAACATCAAAGATCAGTTCTAATAAAAGAACATCATCCGATTGAAAATATAAAAAGGCTGCCTAAGGAGGCAGCCTTTTTTATTGGTATTAATTTACAAAAACACCGAGTGCTACTTACATAAAAAATAGGTAGGCATTTTTCGGGCACATAAAAAAGCCGCACTTCAGTGCGGCTTTTGTTCTCTTATTTTTTAAGGTGTACTATTTATCAGTCCTGAACCAATTTGAATACTGCTAGCGGAGCCATGCGTGCCTTATTGATGGAAAGTGTATTCTCATTAAAGGTAATGTTATCTGCCTTCAGCAGCGCCTTTAGTAATTCATCTTCGGTCTTGTCCTCACATGCCATGAGTGTGGAAATACCCGGTGTTACTTCAAGGCGATAAGTATTCTTTATTTTATAGCGGTTATTTATCACGTTGCATCCGGCTTTTACAATCAGCATATTGTCGGCAGATTGAAAACGGATGTAGTGTGTTTCAGGAGAACCTTTTACTTCCTTACCATTCAACTCCACCAGTTGCCAGTGTTTGTCTTCTACTTCCGTATTGCCATGCTTTGCCAATACATAACTATCAGCAAGAGCACCCTCAATCATTTTTCCCTCGGTATTCAAAGCCCGCACACGGGTCTCCTCCACGCGGTAAATAGCTGTTCGCCCTTGCTCATCGCGGAGAACGACATTGTTTCCCTGCCAATCGAAACTGCCCGTCATAGTACTTTCAATTTCATTATCCTTACCGAGATATTGCTCCGTAAGAACAAAACTGCCATCCTGTTTCAGCGTGAGCTCTGTAGCGATGCCCTCACAATCTGCGCACGGCACAACACCTGAATAAGTACCTGGCCAATCCAGTGCATTCTGCGCAATGTGCTCATCCGTCATCGCATGCTTGGCAGTGCGGTTGTTCTTCTCCACCTCATGGCTGTTGTTGCACCCCTGGCTCAACATCAGTGTAAGGGATAGCATTGACACGAAAATAATTTTCATCGTTTTTCTATTTAAGTATTAAGTAGTGTCGGTGAACACTTCTTGCATGACGATTGCAAGAAGTGCACCAATTCTATCGTTTGAAACCTCCTAAAAAGAGCCGAGATAACAGTGCTGTTATTATCAATCCCTTACGACCTATGCATTAGACTCTTTGAAGCCGCTATAATCGTTTTTCAGCTTTATCAAAGGCTTCAATGATGCGTTTAACCAATTTGTGACGCACCACATCTTCACCTGTCAGCTCAATGATGGCAATGCCTTCAATATTGCGCAGCATCTCCACAGATTTGAGCAATCCGCTAGGTTGGTTTTTAGGCAAATCCACCTGCGAAGCATCACCTGTAATAATAAACTTGGCATCACGCCCCATACGCGTGAGGAACATTTTCATCTGGCTCACTGTTGCATTTTGTGCCTCATCCAGAATCACAAATGCTTTGTCCAAAGTGCGACCACGCATGAATGCGAGCGGAGCAATTTCAATCACATTCTTTTCGATATAATCAGCGAGCTTCTCAAAAGGTATCATATCCGACAATGCATCATACAAAGGCTGCATATACGGGTCGAGCTTTTCTTTCAAATCTCCGGGGAGAAAGCCCAGGTTCTCACCTGCCTCAACTGCCGGGCGTGTGAGGATGATGCGCCTCACTTGTTTCTCTTTCAATGCCCGCACTGCCAAGGCAACGGCCGTATAGGTTTTACCGGAACCAGCAGGCCCAATGGCGAAAACCATATCATTCTTATCACAGGCTTCTACCATGCGCTTTTGGTTGGCCGTGCGTGCTATTACTTTATTCCCTCCGGGACCAAAAACCAATACGCCATCCGCTGTGGTAAAGTGAGGGTTGGATTCATTGCTCTTGCCGTCCAGTATTTTTTCCAATGCCTCCATTGACAACGCATTGAAACGCTCCATATGAGCAAACACCTTCTCCACGAGCAAATCAAATCGGTCTATTTCCGTTTCATCACCAACTGCCTTGATGTGATTACCTCTGGCAACAATCTTGAGCTTGGGGAAACGACTTTGAAGAAACTTGAATTTCGTGTTGTTCGAGCCGAAAAACTCCAACTGGTCTATCTCCGGCAGTATGATTTCCTTTTCTATCAAGCGTTAATTATTTTTTTTATAAAATCTATCAATAATTGGTAGGACAAACATAAATGTATTTCATCTTGCGTATCAGCAGAGATGGCTGCTTCAGCGATTTTTTTTTTGCTGAACCAGCACATAACAGCCATGGCAATCATTACGCTCACATCCGATATGGGAATTACCGACCACTATGTGGCTGCGGTAAAAGCGTCCATTCTGGCTCAAGCACCGCAAGCCACTATCGTGGACATTTCCCATCAGGTGCGCTCCTTTGACTTGCATGAGGCGGCCTTCCTGTTGCGCAGTGTGTGGCATCTGTTCCCTATGGGAACAGTGCACGTGATTGGTATCAATCCTGAATTCACAACCGAACAAACCCATTTGGTAGTGCAATACATGAGCCACTACTTCATTGCTGCCGACAACGGTATCTTCTCGCTCATCTTTGATGAACAACCGGAAGACATTTATGAAATCCATTTAGAGCAAGGTGAGGATTGGACTTTTCCGATGAAGGGAGTATTTGCAACTGTAGCCGCTCATTTATCCAAAGGAGGTGCCATTGACTTTGTTGGGCGCCCTGTGGAGAGTTACAGACATTTGATAGCTCCGAAGCCATTTATCGAAGAAGATACCATCACCGGCCATGTGGAATACATCGATAAATACGGCAACGTTTACTGCAACATTACAAAAGATATTTTTGAAGCACACAGACGCGGGCGTAGCTTCGCCATCCAGTTTAAACGTGCTCAATACACCATCCGCACTATCAGTAACAACTTCAGTGATGTGGTGGAAGGTGAGCGCTTGGCCATGTGGGCTGTGAATGGGCACTTGCTCATAGCCCTCAATGGTGGAGCAACGGATCAAGGTGGTGGCGCTGCCAGCCTCTTGAGCTTAAAGAAAGGAGAAATAATCAGAATCGATTTTTATGGTGACCCGGATAGTGAAAATGAATTTTAGAGATGATGCAGTAGCAACGTTTCAAAACATTTTCAATACATACAAAGAAAAGATACGTGCAGCCGAAGGCTGCCATCATCTCACTTTGTTGCGCCAAACCCATGATGGAACCATCTTCTTCACCTACAGCAAATGGGAAGATGAAAGTTTTTTGGAGAAATACCGCCACTCCGATGTTTTTGCCGAAGTTTGGCCACAAACAAAAGCGTTGTTCCAAGCTCCTGCTGAAGCATGGACCGTAAACGAAGAAATTGTTTTACCCTGATTCATTACGAGAATATTGATATGCTAGCATTACTCAAAAAAGAAATCCGCAGTTTCCTGAGTTCCCTCATCGGTTATGTGGTCATCTGTGTATTTCTGCTCATCACCGGTTTGTTCCTATGGATTTTTCCCGGTGACTTCAACGTGCTGGACATGGGCTATGCCAATATCGATACCTTGTTCTTTATCTCTCCATGGGTATTCATGTTTCTGATTCCGGCCATCACCATGCGTTCCTTTGCTGAGGAAAAGCGCTCGGGAACAATTGAACTGCTCTTTACCCGCCCGCTAACCGATACGCAAATTATCCTTGCAAAATACTTTGCCGGATTGCTGCTTGTTCTGATTGCGCTGATTCCGACCTTGATTTATTACATCACCGTTTATATATATGGCAATCCGGTAGGCAACATCGACAGCGGGGGTACATGGGGTTCATACATTGGCTTGTTTTTCCTTGCAGCCGGCTATGTGGCGATAGGCATTTTTGCCTCTTGTATCTCCAATAACCAGATTGTCTCCTTCCTAGTAGCAGCTTTGTTGTGCTTCTTTATGTATGCCGGGTTCCAGTCGTTGGGCTCATTCGACTTGTTCGGCCCGCTGGATGATGTAATCATTAAACTGGGCATTCAGGCACACTACACTTCTCTCAGCCGAGGACTCATTGACTCCAGAGATGTCATCTATTTCGTAGCACTCATCACCATTTTTATATTGCTCACCAAAACAGTTTTGGGCTCCAGAAAATGGTGATTCGAAATTGGAACAACCTAAAATAAATTATTCAAATCCATCAACTATGAAATACCTCTACATTGCTGCATGTACATTATTGTTCTCTGCCTGCAACGACAATAAGTCTGCTACTCCATCTCAGCCAAACGCTCCACAAGAAACGAATGTTGCAACTCCTCTTCCTGTTGAGGAAGATATTCCACAAGCTTTCTTCTCAGCAAGTGGCAATGACTGGACTTTGGATGTAAAGTCTGCAATGAACGGAACGTTCCCAATGACTTTGATTCAAAATAATGGGAAGGACACCATCAAAACTGTTTTGAATAAAAGCATGACAGGCAATGAAAAACCTGCACCGGGCAAGAGCACCACTAACTACATCGGTGTAGTGGAAGGGGCTGATAAAGGGGAAGTGATTGAGCTCAATATCTTCCCGGGACAATGTACTGCTGCCGATGGCACCAAGACCAATTTCAGCTGCAAGATTTCAATCGGTAAAAAGAACCTTATCGGTTGTGGTAACTACAGTGAAGATTAAGATTTTACTGTCGATATTAAGTAAGCATCCATGGCTGACACATTCACAAAAGAACAGGTTGATGCATTGATTGCTCAAATCAATCAGCAATTGAAGGTGCATGTCAATCCTGATGACTTCAAAAGTGCTTCGTACTCTGCATCGAGTCTGAAAGACTTGGTAGTGCAAAAGATTGTTGACGAGCTCAATGGAGAATGGACCTCTGACATGGTTTTCCACAAATTGAAGAATGCCATTGCCAAAGTCAAGAATGTTGCGCCATCTACCCTAACGAATGAAACACTGCTGGAGGAAATTTTTCCGAAAGAAAACAGAAAAGAGTTGGTGGCAAAAGTGAATGCTGAAATGGGAATAGATCTAGATATTCTCAAACCCAATGGGGTGCTCTACGGCATACTGCTTGTCATTTTCTTCGCGTGTATTCCGTTTTCAATTGCTTTCGACTGGTTCATTGGCGGTATTACCATGGCAGTATCTGCCATACTCATTTACATCTTGTCCAAAACAGGAAATTCATTCCGTATCAAAACACTTGGACACTTGGCTGACGAACTGGCTTGGAAGAATTATCTCAAGCAGAAGAAAGGATTTGAGCCCGTTACAGAAAACGACATTCGCAAGAAAGTTGATGCCATCCTATCATAAGTGAATACGCAAAGAGGAGCATCGGCTCCTCTTTTTTATTTCTCGTTGATTCATCTTTCAAAACCAAACAAAGCGAGGCGATCGTCTTTCTTTCCATGGATGAAATTGCACAAAACTTGCGCAGCAATCATGCTGAATGTTATGCCATTGCCGCCATATCCCAGAGCGAACAACATGCGCTTTTTACCCGGCCATGGACCGATATATGGTAAACCATCCATAGTCGTACTAAACGTTCCGCACCAAGCCATATCCGTCTTGAAAGGAATATCCGGATAAAACTCTGAGAAGGCTTTTTCCAACCGGGCTATCTTCTTACGCAATAATCTGTCACGTCTTACTTCCGACTTGAATGGAACATCTTCACCGCCCACAATCATACGATTGTCAACTGTTGTGCGCATATAGAGATAAGGTGACTGTGTTTCCCATATAAGGCTGCGTTCAGGCCAAAGCTGCTCCTCCTCTACGGGCTGTGAAATGATTGCATAAGTAGAAATAAGGTCCATTACTTTCTTCGGCAAAAACTTTCCTGCCTCAAAACCTGCCGCCACTATCAAATACTTGCAACGAATGGTATGGCCTTTTTCGGTTATCAACCTATAACCACCGCGCACCTCTCCATATTCCACAATTTCTGTATGAGAAAAAATCGGCAAGCTGTTTTTATTCTGATGATGCGTGAGCAATGCCACAGCTGCGCGGTAGCAGTCCATCTGAGCGGCATCATTGTTCTTTAAAGCACCAAGGCGCTTGATGCGATGCACTTCCCACAATGTTTGTTCATCCAGAAACTCCACCGGTAAGCCATGCTTTTGTCTTGCTTCAAATTCTTTCTCAATCAAGCGAAGTCCCTTGCGATTCGAAGCTGCAAAGACGCTGGATACTCGTCTAAAGTCAGGTTCTATCTCCGTGCTCTCAAATACATGTTGCAAAGTAGTAATTGCTTGAAGACTCTCCATATAAGCGCGAACTGCAGGTGCTTCGCCATGAATCTTCATGATCTCCACAAGCGGAACATCAATCTCATATTGCAACTGAGATGTGCTGGCCGCTGTACTCCCGGTACACAAGGTTCGCTTATCAAATACAGCACAAGAAACTCCTGCATTACACAACTCATGCGCAACCAGAGCTCCTGTAATACCGGAACCAATAATGGCCACATCGATTTTATAATCTTCCCTTAGAGGATGGAAGTAATCGTATAGTTCGTTTTTTACTATCCAAAAAGGTAGTCCGGAATGAAGGTCCATAAGTGCGTGATTTTACACTTAGCAAAGTAGTCACAACCTTGGTCGGAAACTTTATATATAACCCTGCTATTTTTCTGATGTATAAGCCTTTTATCAGGCAATTGAAAGAAGAGGAATTGTTCCTTGGGAAAGCATTGCCTTGGTTTTACTTTGGCCAAGAACGCTTGCCCAAAAGCCGGACTTATGAGGTGTCATAATGATCACATCTGCATGAATGTTGAGAGCCTCCTCTTGTAGTGCTCGCGTTACTGATTCTGACTGTACGTTCTTATAAGTATACGGTAGGTCTTCCATTTCGCGTTTCAAAGTTTGCTCTTCCTTGATGCTTCGCTCCGGATCTCCAACATATATCACTTGAAGCTCTGCATTGAACAAACGCGCGTAGTGTTTCACCTGATGCAGGATGCGTTTATCCACTCCTTTGGATAAATCGCAAGCATAAAGAATGCGCTTTATTCCCTGAAACCCTGCACCTTCAGGAATGATGAATATCGGAAATTGAAAACGTTGCATGGCTGCTCGGGTAGTATTCCCTAATAATGCTTGCTCAAATGTGAGTTTGGGCATGCCCATCACCAACATCTCCGCATCATATTGCTCCATCACTTGGGGAATAACCTCCATCATTTCCCCCATTCTCACATCCACATCTATTGTGACTTGATACATATCAGCTAATTCCTTGGCGTAGTGCTCCAGTTTTCTTCTGGTAAACTCCACCATTTCATCAATGCCTTTGGTGCCAATCAATGAGTTCGAAACATGATGGGGCACTTTGTAAAGATGAAATAATACAAGGTGATGGCGAGTGATTTGTGCAGCTTTTGCGGCATACAAAGCAGCGTTATTGGCTGCAGGAGACATGTCTGTTGCAACAACAAGCGTTTTCATACTGTTTCAGTTTTCAGTGTTACGACCAAAAAATAAACCTAAAAACCTCCATCCATATCTAAGCGAGTATCTAAGATACGGATGAAGGCTTTAGGTTGTCTATACAGCTGATTGAAATCAGTATTTACAATAAGCCACAAGGGCTTGCATTATATCGCATGCGTTTCCTTGTAATCAGGATTCATTTCGAAATCTGCTTCCATCAATTCGGCATAGTTAACTTTTTCTTTTTTGCCGAAACGATTTCCAAGGCTATCGAAGATGGAGTAAACCACCGGAACGATAACAAGGGTAAGGAAGAGCGATGACAACAAACCACCCATGATTACAATTGCAAGACCGCGGTTGGTATCCGCACCGTCACCTTGTGCAATCGCAATTGGCAACATACCTATCACCATCGCAATGGTGGTCATAAGAATAGGACGGAAACGTGCATGGTTGGCAGCAACCAGCGCATCGTGAGTGGAATAGCCTTCCTCCTTGCGGTGGTTCGCAAAATCCACAAGCATGATCGCGTTCTTAGCCACAAGACCAATCAACATAATAATACCCAAGATGGTGAAGATGTTCAATGATTGGTTGAACAAAGCCAGGAACAACAGCGCTCCAATGAAAGACAACGGAATGGAGAACATCACGACAAACGGAGTCACGAAGTTGTTGTACAATGCCACCATGACAAGATATACCAAGATGATGGATGCCAACAATGCAATTCCTAATGAGCCGAAACCTTCTTCTTGGTTTTCCTTGTTACCACCCCAACGGTAAGCAACACCAGGCTTTCTTTCCAATTGAGAGAACTGAGCTTCCCACTCAGCGGCCACTGTACCTACCGTTCTACCTACTACCTGACCTTCCACCGATACCGCAGGTGATTTATCACGTCTTTCAAGCAATGTCGGACCTGAACCGTAAGTAACTTCTGCGAATTGCTCCAACTTGATCATTTGACCTTTGTTGTTGATGAACTGTAGTTCTTTCACATCATCGATGCTCGCTCTACCAATTTCATCATAACGGATATTGATATCATACTCTTTATCACCTTGAGTGAATTTGGTATCTGTGTTACCTGAAAACGCCATCTGCATGGTAGCCCCCACAGTAGCCACGTTCAAACCAAGTGCATTCATCTTATCGCGGTCCATCTTCACATCGATCTCTGGGTTACCATCTTCAGAAGTAAGTTTTACCTCTGTAGAACCCGGAATCTTTCTCAACAAATCAGCAGCCTGGTTAGCAAACTCCAAGGCATCTGCTTGTGTTGGACCAATGACGGTAAGCTTCAATGGTGCTTGCTCTGCGCCCATAAGTCCCATGCTGACGGTTTTCACTTTCGCTCCTACCAATACACGCTCCATTTCACGCTTCAACATCGCAGCATATACTTTCGTAGGAGTTGTCTTGGTAAACTCATCATTGATGAAAATGTGCATCTCTGATTTGTACTTGGTACCACTGGTTGACATCATACCATCAGAAGCTTGACCTACTGTTGTAATGATGCGTTCAATTTCCGGTTTTTGAGAAAGGTAGTTCTCCGCCTGTTGGGTCATGAAGTTGGTTTGCTCAATAGAGGCATCCTTATTCAATTCCAATTGCAAGAAGAACTCTCCCTTATCGTTAGCCGGGAAGAAGTCGGTACCGATATATCCTTTGATGACGAGCATAAAGGATGAGAAGAACATGATAAGGGTAATACCCAATGTGATCAGCTTGTTCTTTCTGCTGCGCAATGACCATTTAAGAAGATTGCTAAAGCCATGGGTCATGCTATCCAATCCACGCTCGAATGCGTTAAGGATTCTACCGATGAATGATTTATTGCTGATGTGCTCTAGTTTACCAAGACGAGAATACAGCCATGGCACAACCGTAAACGATACCAAAAGTGACAACATGGTAGCAACCATTACAGTCACGGTGAACTGTCGAAGGATGTTGGATACGAAACCTGTGGACACGGAAATCGGCAAGAACACCACCACGATTACCAATGTAATAGCCGTAACGGTAAATCCAATTTCCTTCGCACCATCGTAAGCAGCACGCACTTTGTTTTTACCCATCTCCATGTGGCGGTGGATGTTCTCAATAACCACAATCGCGTCATCCACCAAGATACCAACCACCAGTGAGAGGGCTAGCAAAGACATCAAGTTGAGCGTATAGCCGAACATGTAGATGGCAATGAATGTGGCAATCAATGACAACGGAATAGCGACCATGGTAATTGCTGCGTTGCGCAAACTGTGCAAGAAGAACAACATGATAGCACCTACCAACACAATTGCCAACATCAAGTCGAACATCACATTGTTAGCTGCTCTCAAGGTGTAATCCGTTGAATCACTACCAATGGTAAGATCTACACCTTGTTGTGCATAATCTCTCTCAACCGTTTCAATGGTCTTTTTCACCTTTTCAGATACAGCCACAGCGTTCGCATCGGTCTGCTTATAAACCTGCAACAACACCGTATTTACTTGGTTGATGCGCGCAATCTTCTCTGCATCTTTAATACCGTCTTGCACATCTGCTACGTCTCGTAGGCGAATCATCACACCGGCAGGAGTAGTCAATGGCAAATTGCGCAATTGCTCCAAGGTGGTGATTTTACCAGACAAACGAATGGTTGTCTGATTATCGCGAGACTTGATGCTACCGGTCGGGAAGTCGAGGTTTGACATCGCGATGGTCTGTTGAATTTGGTTGATGGTCATTCCATAACCTTGAACTTTCAACGGATCGATGCTCACCTGAATCTCCCTTTCTTCACCACCGATCATGTCCACCTTGGCCACACCATCAATACGTGCGAATACCGGTTGAATCTTCTGATCCAAAAGGTCATACAATTCTTTCTCTGACAAACGAGAAGTAACTGTGAGGTTCATAATTGGAATATCATCCAAAGAGAATTTGTTGATGGATGGTGTCTCAGCATCATCCGGAAGGTCGTTGAGGATGGTATTAATCTTCCGTTGTGCATCGGTAACAAGGAAGTTCACGTCAGCACCACTGTTCAGTGTAATGATAACCACCGATACGCTCTCCATCGATTTGGATTCAATCTTCTTGATGTTCTCCAAAGAGGAAATCGCATCTTCGATTTTCTTCGTTACCGAGTTTTCTACTTCCGATGGCGCTGCTCCCGGATATACAGTAGAAATGGAGATAACGTTTACATCAAATTTTGGTACCAGCTCATAACCCAATTGGGTATATGAGAAGAGACCTCCCAGTGTCAACAATAGAAACAGTACTATGATGAGACTGGGACGTTTTATGGATATTTCAGTAATTTTCATCGGATTCTATTTGGGCTAATTATTTTATGACCTCCACTGCCATACCATCCAATAAGTTGATTTGACCGGTAACTACTACCTCGTCACCTTCATTAAGACCGGAAATCACTTCTACATAATCTCCAAAGTTTCTGCCTGAAACAACTTGTGTGAGAATGGCCTTTCCATCTTTGATAACGAACACTTTGTTTGAGCTCACGTTACCAACGAAAGCAGTACGGGGGATAACAAAAACTGTTTGTTTCTCACCACTGCCGAAGGTTACTGTGCCATACATACCGGCTTTCAAATCATTATCTGCGTTATTTTTCACTTCCACTTCAACTACGAAGTTCAAGCTAGCATCTGCCTTAGGAGCAATGAAGGTGATATTTCCTGTCCAAGATTTATCAGGCATTACAGAAGTTGTAATCTTCACTTCTTGTCCCAATTTGAGTCCGCCAATGTGCTTCTCGTCCACGTTTACTTTGATTTTCAAAGAAGAAACATTTACGATTTCGAACATTTGCTGACCGAAGTTCACGGTTGCTCCAGGCTCGATTTTCTTGCTGTTGACGATACCGGCAAACGATGCTTTCACAATCACATCGTTGGCAGCAAGTTGAGCACTTTTCAAATTGTTCTTCGCATTCTCCAATTGAAGCTTCACTTGGTCGAGTTGCTGTTTGGTTACACCACCTGTTGCATAAGCACTTTCAAAACGAGCTACTTCAGCAAGTGCGTTGTTATAAACAGCTTGTGCATTGGCCAAGCCAACGTTTTGCTTATCGGATTCGATAACTGCCAATGTCTGGCCGGCAGATACATGAGCACCTTCCTGAACCAATACACTCACTACGCGTCCTGCAGTTTCTGCAGCTATCATTACCTCTTGTTTTGGAGCAAATACACCATTGGCTACATACTCTATGTTTAGCTCTTTCTTCTCAGCAAAGCCCGAGCGCACCGCAACAGCAGCATTCTTTTGTGCCACCACATCAATTTGTGCTTGGTTCTTAGCCTTGTTTTTATTCAGAACATAAAATATACCTCCAAGTGCAGCGATGATAATAATGGAGGTTACAAGCAATTTTTTCATTTTATAATTTGTCGTTTATATTAATTATTGGATTGAGTGAAGTATGATTTTAATTCACCTTTCGCTTTGAGCAGTTCTACTTCAGCAACTTTATAATCCACCAACGCAGTGGTGTAATTGTTTTGAGCACTTACATAAGATGTCTCGGCATCAATCAGATCAGTGAGTGAAGCCAAGCCGTTCTTATAGTTGTTCTCAATGTTGTCCAGCACATCTTTTGCAAGCAACATGTTCTCACGTTGGCTGTTCAATGTGAGCAATGCATTATTGATTTTGGTATATGCATTCTCTACCGCAAGACTCAATGCCAGCTTGGTATCCTTCAACTGGGCTTCATATTGAAGAATTTGAATTTGTGCCTGACTTACTTTCGAACGAACCGTAAAACCATTGAAGATTGGGATGTTCAATGTGAGTGATACTGCAGCAAAGTCAGAGCCGCTTACACCTTTATAGTCACCTTGAAAGTATGGGAATTTATCTCCCATAGCATAGTAGCCATAGTTGGCACCTAGTGACAAGGTCGGATAGTATGCCGCTTCAATTGCTTTCTTTTGATATTGAAGGAGCTCGCCTTGTTTGGCCAACAGCTGCATTTCCTTTCTGTTCTCTACATTGAAACCATCTCTAGCCAATGGCTCACCGGTTGGTGCTTCAAAGGCTTTCTCCTCCAATTCAATCGGTGTGGTGATGTCCATACCAATCAAGTATTTGAGTGCGTTTTCCTGCAACTCTAGAGCAGAAAGCAATTGGAGCTTGTTTGACTTCAAATTGTTCAATGTTACGTTCATGCGGTCTAGGTCTATTTTCTTGGCCAAGCCATTTTCCACCAAGCTGGCAATCACATCGCGCACACGGGTTGTGTTGGCCAACGTACTGTCCAATGTGGAAAGTTGAGATTTGGTTTTATAAACTTCGTAGTAACTGGTTATCACTTTCTCTATGACTTGCTCTTCTGTGAGCTCTGCATTGATGGCATAAAACTCACGAGTGGTTTTGGCAGCTTTCAATCCTTGAAAAGCAGTCATGTTGAACAACTGCTGATTGAGCGAGATAGCCGGTGAAGACACCCATGGCTGACCCATGCGAACAATCATGGTTTGACCACCAAAATCCAACGCCATCTGCTGAATCTTAACGTTGTGTGTAACTCCCGCTTGCGCATTGATTTGCGGCAGGACACCCGCTCTGGCTTCCTGAATCATGTACTCACTGTTGGCCAAATCCAATTGAGCATTAACTGCCTCAAGTTTGTTCTTCAACGCATAGTTCACTGCGTCTTTCAACGTGAGAACTTGTTGTGCAGTAACCGCATAACTGCTGAGCAGCAACATGGTCACTATCGAAATTACATTTTTCATTCTATAAATACCTCAGTTACTTTTTTTATCCAAAAACGGCCGCAAAAGAACCATAGTTATATGCGACTTCATTACAATAATTCAGAATTCTTTTCCTAAGAGAGGGCAGGTTTGTGAAAGAACCGGAATTACGGCCGCAAATTTGGCTCTAACTACTTACCTATTAAATAAGTCAAGCCCGCGAAACGGATAAATTGAGGGGTGAATGACATATGAGAAGCGGTGACCGAAAAAACGATTAATTGCCGACAAATAGCCCCCCAATTTGATTCAACTAAAGTTGCTAAAAACTGTTATAGAAATTGACTTCCGGATTCCTCCTCCCTTCATTCATGATAAGCGGTCAATAGACCTTATAAGCGGCTCCTCAAATATCAACCTCTTGCTCCCAGTACTACCATAATTACCGTGAAGATTTGTGACATTCCCATATTCAACAACTGATTATCAAAGGTTTTAGCACTTTGCATGAGTTAACCAACGAAAGCACTGCCCTCCCCTAACGGTCTTTCCTAAAAACGACACTTACCATGAAAAACTCCTCTAAACAAATTAAGACCGAGAAAGTAGCGGCAGAAGCTCCGACCAACAATGGCAATAAGAGAAAAGGTCCCATCAAAAGAGCACTGATTACTGCCGGTATCATGCTTGCAGCTCGCTTTGTTATCAAAAAGCTCACAGGCAATAATCAAACGACATCTTAATAGCGAGTGGTGATGAGCAATCCTTTGAAGGATAATTCCGCTTTCCTTATTTCCTGTAGAACTTCTCTTAGTCTGAATTGCCTATGACATCTGAGCGATACCATTCTTCCACTACGCTGCCCACACAACCGAAAAGAAAATTCCGTAAACGTACCATTCTTCTCATTGTTCTCGGGGTTCTAGTAGTGGTGCGCATCATCTTGCCTTATGTGGTACTTCATTATGCCAATCAACGCTTGGCCAATTTGGATGGACATTACGGACATATACGAGATATTGATTTAGCCCTCATCCGCGGTGCATACAAAATCAATGACATCTACATCAACAAGACAGATGAGCAAGGGAAAACCATCACTGAATTTTTCAAAGCGGAAACGATTGACCTATCGGTGGAATGGCGCGCATTGTTTGAAGGCAAACTTGTGGCTGAAGTAGAGTTTGAACATCCGGTACTCAAGTACACCAAGGACGCCAACATTGGAGATAAAGCGCCTAAGGATTCTACAAACTTCATTCAGCTCATCAAGGATTTTACACCATTGGACATTAACCGCTTCCAAGTAAACAATGGCGAAATCCATTACATAGATGAAGGCTCCAATCCGTTGGTGGATATTCCTCTGACGCGCGTCCAGCTAGAAGGAAAAGGGCTTACGAACAATCCAAGCGCAGGCGTGACGCTACCTGCAACTATAACTATGGACGCAGCATTGTATGATGGCTCAATAGACATTGATGTGGCGCTGGATCCATTAAATGACACGCCCACATTCGACCTTGACGCGGTGCTCACCCGAACTGAACTCGCATATCTCAATCCATTCTTTACGGAATATGCGAACTTCGATTTGAAAGCCGGAACAATGGAAATGGCCTGCGAAATGGCAGCCAAGGACGGCCAATTTGCCGGCTATGTAAAACCTGTAATTAAGGATTTGGACATCGTTCAATTTGAAGAAGAGGAAGGCAATCTCGCGCAAATCGCCTGGGAAGCACTGATTGCTTCCGTTGCTGAAATATTTCAAAATCAACCGAAAGAACAACTCGCCTCGAAAATTGAACTCAACGGCCACTTCACCGATCCACATGTAGCCTTTATTCCCGCGGTCATATCCGTACTCAAGAATGCATTTATAAAAGCGCTGCAGCCCTCAGTGGAACACACCATTGATCTCAACAAAGTTGCGGAGGCTAACGAGAATCCCGGACTCCTGCATCGCCTGTTCCATAAAGATGAACCCGCTGAACTCAACGAACCCGAAAAGAAATCCAAACGAGAACAAAGACGCGAAGAACGACAAAAGAAAAAGGACAAGAAGTGAGATTACTCTTCATAGCTCCTATTCAGAATTAAACGATACATGAAGTCAAATCCTTAAACTATTGAATGCTATGGCTAAGAAAAAGACCCCTTCTGCTACGAATGCAGAGAACGAGAAAACACGGCAAATCGATCAACATGCAGTGGACAATACCGGGCGTGTAATGACTACCAATGATGGTGTGCCCATTCATGATAACAACAACACATTAAAGGCAGGTGACCGAGGGCCATCGTTGTTGGAAGATTTTATTTATCAAGACAAACTCGCACACTTCGATCGCGAGCGTATACCTGAGCGTGTAGTGCATGCTCGCGGCTCAGCTGCACACGGCATCTTTGAGGCAACAGCAGATATGTCTAAGTACACACGAGCTGCATTTCTTCGCAAAGGAACAGTCACCCCGGTATTCGTGCGCTTCTCCACTGTGGCGGGATTCAAAGGCTCTACGGACTTGGCGCGTGATGTGCGTGGCTTCTCTGTAAAATTTTATACGGAAGAAGGAAACTATGATTTGGTTGGCAACAATATTCCAGTGTTCTTCATTCAAGATGCCATGCAATTTCCTGACCTTGTGCATGCGGTAAAACCGGAACCGGATAACGAAATGCCCCAAGCCGCTTCAGCTCATGACACATTTTGGGATTTTGTTTCGCTCATGCCAGAAGCCGCACATATGGTAATGTGGACCATGTCTGACAGAGCGATTCCGCGCTCGTTGCGCATGATGGAAGGATTCGGTGTTCACACCTTCAAATTCGTAAACGATCAAGACAAAGGGACATTTGTCAAATTCCATTGGAAGCCGCGCCTTGGTGTGCATCAAGTAGCATGGCAAGAAGCGCAAAAAATATCCGGGTATAACTCCGACTTCCATCGCCAAGATTTATGGGAAGC
>DATCJY010000095.1:0-6254 GCA_036562565.1 Flavobacteriales bacterium
CCTGCGCCACAGCATAGGCCTTTCGCTCTGCAGCGTTTCATCTCCACCAATTCTGCATCTAGGCGTTGCAACACTTCGCGTGGAGCTTCATACACGTTGTTTCCTCTGCCAAGGTAGCATGGGTCGTGGAAGGTGATGCGCTTGCCCTTGAATGTCTCACCATTCTTCATGGTGATTTTACCTTCGGCAATGAGGTCGTTGATGAGCTGTGTGTGGTGTATTACTTCGTAGTTTCCACCCAATGACGGATACTCGTTTTTCAAGGTATTGAAACAGTGAGGACAACCGGTCACGATTTTCTTCACCTGATATCCGTTCAGTACTTGAATGTTTTGCATGGCCATCATTTGGAAAAGAAACTCGTTACCTGCACGCTTGGCTGGATCTCCGGTGCAGGACTCTTCTTGTCCAAGTATAGCAAATGACACTTTGCAGTGAGTGAGGATTTTGGCAATGGCCTTGGTGATTTTCTTGGCGCGGTCGTCAAAACTTCCGGCACATCCCACCCAGAATAGAATTTCAGGAACCTCGCCATTGGCAAGGCATTCAGCCATTGTTCTTACTTTGAGTTCGCTCATTTGTTTTTTATTGTTTTTAGCGTTGCCGCTGTACGCTCAGTTGTTGTTGAATTGATTAACTGTTTACCCAGTTGGCGCGGTCCAAGGCACTCATCGCCCATGGAGCACCGTTGTTCTCAATGTTGTTGAACATCACCGTGATGCTCTCCGGAGATTTACTTTCTTCCATAATGAGGTATCTGCGCAAGTCAATGATGATCTCAAGCGGATTGATGTTCACGGGGCATGCTTGTGTACAGGCGTTGCAGGATGTACATGCCCACAGTTCTTCTTCGGTGATATAATCGCGCAACAACGATTTGCCATCGTTGTATTCTTCTTTGGGAGCGCAGGACAATTGGAAGAAGCCATTGTTTTTGTCCAACTCCATACCGATTGCTTCCATGCGGTCGCGCGTGTCCATCATGATTTTGCGTGGTGATAGTTTCTTACCGGTTTGGTTAGCCGGACACTCTGAGGTGCAACGTCCACACTCCGTACAGGTGTATGCACTCATGAGTTGCACACGCGTGAGGTCAAATACATCTTTTGCTCCGAAGCGGGTAGGAGCGCCTTCTTCCGGTGCAGGAACTTGAGCCGATGGATCCAACATGAGTTGTACCTCGTTGGTCACATTCTTCATGTTGTCCAGCTGACCGGCAGGAACAAGCTTGCTATAATATGTATTGGGGAACGCAAGGATGATGTGCAAGTGCTTGGAGTAAGTGAGGTATACAATAAAGAAGAGAATACCTACAATGTGGAACCACCAACAGAAGCGCTCGATGAAAATCAAGGAGCCATCGCTGAGGCCGGAAAGCATCTCACTGATGAATGATGAAACAGGGAAACTACCTGCTGCGATGTAGTGGTCCACACCGCGTTGTTGCAATAGATAGTCCGCAGCATTCATTGTGAGGAATGCTGTCATCAACAGGATTTCGGTTATCAGGATGAGGTTTGCATCGGTGCGGGGCCAGCTGGTCATCTCTGCTGACCAGAAGCGCTTGAGCTTCACCACGTTTCTTCTTACAAGAAAAATTGCACACGATACCCAAACCAACAAGGCCAAAACTTCAAAACTTCCAATTAGGAAATTGTAGAAGCTTCCCATGGGTGAGAGAAAACGGTGAGTGCCGAAAATCCCGTCAATGAGAATCTCGAGTACTTCGATGTTGATGATGATGAAACCGATATAAACACACAAATGCAGGATGGCCGGCAGTGGTCGGGCAAACATTTTCTTTTGCCCCAATGCTACAAGAATCATCATGCGCATTCTCTCAGCCACACTACCGCTGACTTTTTGTTTTCTTCCAAGCTCAATGTTTCTCTTAACAAATCTGTAACGCTTGTATGCTAAGAAGCCGGCCGCGGCCAATAGTACTATGAAGAGTATTTGTCCGATCATATTCTGTGTTAAGTGTATGAACGCAATGTAATTATAATCCTATGCGTGCATATAGGTGCAAAAATGTATTGAAATGGCTTTAGAAACTGTCTAAATATCACGGGGCATAATTAAGTAAAAAAGGGAATTACTTCCCTTTCTCTTCAATTGCTTTGTCTATTTCCTCGCGAATGATTTCCATTTCTTTTTTCGAGAGCTCGTCTTTTTGCTGTTTTTTACCGCCAAACACCGAGAAGCTCAGGTAGCGGCCGGGATGTACACGCATGTCGTTGAGGAGCAAGTCCAAGCTGTGTGATGCATTCACAAGCTCCTGATGCAATGAGTCGTTGTTCACCAATTTGCCCAAAGAGCCTTTTCCGCTATTGATGTCGGCAGATATCTGTGCAAACTCGCCCATCACCTGATCCACTTTCTTAATGGTACTTGCAAGGTTGAGGCGGGCCAAGGTGTCCGTGAATGACTCTGCATTCTTGATGGCTTTGGTCAATGCGGCATTGTTGTTCTTGAGGTTGGCTGAGATAGACTCTACGTTAATAAGGATGTCATCAACGCGTGTTCCGTTGCGGTCGAGAATTCTGTTGAGTTTTTGTGAAGTACCTTCAAGGTCTTTCATGGTGTTCTTGAGGCTTTTAAAGATATCCCCAAGGTCTCCGGTGTTGGCATCGTTAAGTACCATGTTCACGCTGTTGAGCACCGAGTCCACACTTGCAAATAATTCAGATGTTTTTTGTTTCAGCGGTTCGATTTCACTCTTGATGGATTCCGTCAATCCCATTGAAACGGAAGAGGAGAGGGTGTCACGGTTGTTGGCAAGCGTGGGGCTTTTGCCCAGCACTACTTCTATGGCTTTGCCACCAAACAAGTCGGCATCTCGGATTTGCAATTCGGTATCCACGGGAATCTTCAAATTGCCATCATTGAGTACTACCACGGCAATGATGGTTCCGTCACCGTTTTCATTCATATAAACATCCTTCACAATACCGATTTTGAAACCATTGAGGATAACCGGATTGGAAGGGATGAGGCCTGCGGAGTTGGTGTACACGGCATAATAGGTTTGTTGGCGAGACAAGAGGTTCACGCCTTTGAGGTAGTTCACGCCCAAATACAATACAGCAATGGCCACTACCACTACTACTCCAATGATGAATTCTTTGCTTAATTTCATGTAACTATTCTGCCGTTTGTGCTATCGCTTTGTTGAGGTCAATGCGTTGTCCATTTTCAAATGCCACCACAAAAGCGTCTTTAAAACCAATGCTGCGCAAGTAGTCTTGCATCTTCTTGGCTTCTTTGAAGCTTGGCGTGCTGCCCGCAAGGTATTTGTGTACCCCGCCTTGTATATAGCTTTCCACTCGGTCCAAACCTTTGAACTCAGGTGATTTCTTGTTGAGTGGTTTGGGCGATGAAAGTATTTGAACCTGGTATTTGATTCCTTTCGGTACTTCTTTCCAGATGACTGTGGGATGTGTTGCGGAGGCTTCCACAGTTGTCTGGAGTTTTGCAGGTTCTTCTATTTTCTTAGATGCTTCATTTGTGGTTTTTTCTTCTTGTTTCACAGCAACGGGCTCTGCCTTTGCAGGTGTCGGTTCTGCGATGGGGGCTACTTCAGGATTTGAAGTTCCCTTCTTGCCATCGGCCTTTTCCTTAAACTCTTTAAAGGCGCGGTAGATGGCTGAGGCCATGTAGGTTTTTCCGTCATCGCTGTGCAGGAAGTCTTCCTCTTCGCTGTTGGTGAGGAAACCAAGCTCCACAAGAATAGCGGGCATATTGGTGAAGCTTGTTACATAGTGACCGGCTTGTTTTACACCGCGGTCTTTGCGGCCTACACGCACACGGAATTGGTCTTGCACTTTCTTGGCGAGAGAGATGCTCTGGTCCAAGTAGGCATTTTCACGCATGCTCAGGATGATATAGGTATCAGGGTCTTTCGGGTCAAATCCCTGATAGGTCTTTTCATAATCTTTTTCGAGGAAGATGGTCGCGTTTTCGCGCATAGCGGCTTTCAAGCTTTCCTCGGTCTTGTGCAATCCCATTACGAATGTTTCGGTACCAAAGGCAGCCTTGTTCTCAGCTGCGTTGCAGTGGATGGAGATGAATAAATCCGCTTTGGAGCTGTTGGCTATCTCTACGCGTTTATGCAACGTGGGGAAGGTGTCGCCCTTGCGCGTATAAACAACTTTGATTTCAGGGAAGTTCTCTTCGATGTATTTGCCCAAGAGGAGCGTCACATCCAAGGCAACGTCTTTTTCGGTCTTTTTGTAACGACCTGTTCCAAGGTTCCCAGGGTCAGAGCCTCCGTGGCCGGCATCCAGCACCACTGTGTACTGCGCGGGTGGAGTCACAGGTGGCAAAGTGGCCGCCATTAGAATGACACCCAGTACAAGAATAGATACAACCAGTCGTTTCCCTCGCACAAAGCGAAATATGGATGATTTGGATGTACTACGTTGGTCTTTCATAGCTTTGATGCCCATAAATAGCAGAATTTTACAAAAGTATTTTTTCAAATCAGTGACAGTCCGCGGGTTTATCTCAATTTTCACCGTCTTGGTGTTGATAATGGCGGGGTCCGCGTACGCTCAAGTGTCGGACTCTTTATCCATAACCTTGCCAACTGATACTTCTAACGTCTCCTTACAAGATTCTATTGTAGCAGTCGATGAGGATGATGACTTGGGGCTGGAGTATGAGGTGGAATACTTTGGCAAGGACAGCACGGTGGTGGATGTGGTAAACCAACGCATCATGATGTATGGCGAGGCGTGGGTGCGATACGGCTCCATGGAGGTGAAAGCCGATTATATCGATTTCTCCCTCAAAGATTATACGGCTCGTGCCATCGGCAAGCGCGACAGTACAGGGACCATTGTCCAAAAAGCAGTTTTCTCCGAAGGGGAAATGGCTTTTGATGAGGATTCGCTCATGTACAATTTCAAAACCAAGCGAGGTATCAGTTACGGTGTGTTTACCAAATTGGATGATGCTTATATGCATGCAGGCGTTTCCAAGAAAGCAGCCAATGATTGGATTTCATTGCGCAACGGAAAATTTACCACGTGTGATAAGCCCAATCCGCACTATCACTTCCATTTGACCAAGGCCATACAGGTGCCTAACGACAAGATTGTTTCAGGGCCGCTTTATATGAAGTTCAGAAAGATTCCTACACCGCTTGCCTTGCCTTTTGGATTCTTCCCCAACCGCAAAGAGAGTACGCATGGTATCATCATTCCGGGTTATGGCAATGGCGGCACAAAGGGATATTTCCTCCAAAACCTTGGGTACTACGTTCCGCTGGGACAATACCTCGATACCAAGTTTTTGTTTGATGTCTATACACGAGGTAGTTGGAGTGCCAAGAACATTACCCGATACAATCGTTTGTATAAATACAACGGTAACTTCAATATCTCGCGCACCATCAATGTGGATGGTATGCCGGAGCTCCCTAGTACTTATAGCAAGCAGACGACCTTCAATATCCAGTGGACACACAACCAAGATCCCAAAGCACGACCAAGTACTTCATTCGGTGCGAGTGTCAACTTGGGTTCATCGCAAAATTTCCGCAACAACCTGAACTCTTCTCAAACCAATTATTTGAGCAGTACGTTCACCTCTCAAATCCGATGGACCAAAGACTTTGTGGATACTCCATTCAATATTGGTATCAATCTTGGCCACACGCAAAATACACAGACTCGGCAAGTGGATGTGACATTGCCCTCGTTTACGGCTAACATGAAGCGTGTGATGTTGGGCAAACTGGTGCCGAGTACTTCGCCCTTTAAACGGTTATTGGACAATATCGGTATTCAAGGAAGTGCCAACCTTTCCAACCGTGTTACGGCTCATGAATCGTTGTATAGCTTCAACAACATCAATGACCTTATGCACCGTAGTCGCAATGGAGTGCAAATACAAGGCTCGGCTTCCACTGCCGGAACGGTTCTCAAGTATCTGACAACAACGGCCGGTATCAGTGGTACTTACCACGGCTCGATGAAGGAGGTGCGCCTCAATTATGTGGAAGGTGCAGAACCGGTGCGTGATACGGTTTTCAACTATATCAATGCATTTAATTACCGCGCCAATGCCGATTTGAATACACGTATCTATGGTATGTTCAACTTCCGAACCGGCAACTTGCGCGCCATCCGACATGTGATTATGCCTAGCGTGGGATTGAGCTACACACCATATACCAACTTCCGCGATACCTACATTGATAACTCGGGCAGACTCATCGCCTACAGTCCGTTTGATGTAGCGGCTTATGT
>DATCJY010000015.1:0-13781 GCA_036562565.1 Flavobacteriales bacterium
AGCTTAGCCATGATTATACCCATGAGGTTTAATCCTTACGAATAATAACCATAAGAATTTAGAACTGAACATGGACATCCGTACCGTAAAACAACGATTTGAGATCATAGGTAATTCGCCTATGTTGAACCGCGCGTTGGATATAGCGGTGCAAGTGGCCGCAACGAATATGTCCGTTCTCATCAATGGTGAGAGCGGAACCGGTAAGGAAAATATTCCGAAAATCATTCATGCCTATAGTGCCCGCAAACACGCGCCCTACATAGCCGTGAACTGCGGGGCAATTCCTGAAGGTACCATTGATAGTGAATTGTTCGGTCACGAGAAAGGCGCCTTCACCGGTGCTACCGATTCCAGAAAAGGATATTTTGAAGAAGCCAATGGCGGAACCATCTTCCTTGATGAAGTAGCCGAGCTACCACTCATGACGCAAGTGCGCCTGTTGCGCGTTTTAGAAACAGGCGAATTCATACGCGTAGGCTCCTCCAAAGTGCAAAAGACCAACGTGCGGGTAGTGGCTGCAACCAACGTGGACTTCAACTTGGCGATTCGCAAAGGCAAGTTCAGGGAAGATTTGTACTACCGCCTCAATCAAGTACCGATTTATCTGCCGCCATTGCGTGAAAGGCGTGAAGACATTCCATTGCTATTTGCCAAGTTCACAACAGACTTTTCGGAGAAATACAAAATGCCCGTGCTAGAGTTGACACCTGAAGCACGCGAACTGCTCATGAATTATTCATGGCCCGGGAACATTCGTCAGCTCAAGAACATCACCGAACAAATCAATGTACTGGAGCAAGACCGCTTAATTACGGCAGAAACACTGCGTTTCTACCTGCCACAAGAAGGTTTTGGCTCCGGCTCCCTTGTTCCCTTGGGAGGTAATGGAAGTGCTGATGCTCAAAACTTCACCGAGCGCGAAATCCTGTACAAGGTGTTGTTTGATATGAAAAACGACTTGAACGACCTCAAGCAATTGGTATCCGGCTTGATTCAATCAGGCCCAGATTTCATTCATGATGCCAACAACGCAGCACTTGTGCAACGCGTTTTTGCCGATACCAATTTCCAGCACAATGCAAACACACCCTCTTCGAATGTCATTCGACTGCCACAATCGGGCATGGCACAACCTGCCGGTACGCAACACATCGAGGTAGAAGAAACCCTTTCACTTCAGAATTCAGAGAAAGAGCTCATTATCCGCGCATTGAAGAAACACCGCAACAAGCGCAAATATGCCGCTGAGGAATTGGGAATATCCGAGCGTACCCTTTACAGAAAAATCAAAGAGTATGGCATCGCGAAATAAAGTGCTGAGAACCATGAAGGGATTGTTATCGATTTGCTTCGCATTGGCAATGTTGACCGGATGTACCGTTCAATACTCCATGACGGGCGGACAATTCGGTAATGCCAAAACCTTCTCTGTGGATTATTTCAAACCCCAGACAGGATTGGCCACCCCCACCTATGCACAATTATTTTCCGAATCACTCAAAGATTTTCTCCTAGCGCAAAGCCCACTTAAACTGCGGGAATCCGATGGCGACTTGCAATTCAGCGGCAGCATTGTAGAATACCACATTGCCCCAGCATCAGCAACAGGTGGCAATACCGAAATCGCCTCCATGAACAGATTGACCATTGGCGTTAAAGTCAAATACGTCAACACCCTAGAAGAAGATTTAAATTTTGAGAAGAGCTTTTCGAAATTTGCCGACTTCGAAGCCGACAAGGATTTGTTTGCTGTAGAAGAAGAACTCTGGAAAATCATCAACGAACAATTGATTGTAGAGATTTACAACGCAAGCGTTGGTAACTGGTAAAAACAAACGATTGGCCATATTATCTCTTGAACAAGGACATTATACATAAAGCTATTGAGCATCCGGAAGTCGCATTGAATGCGGGGGTGGAAGACTTGGAAAAAATTTCGAGTCAATACCCCTACTTTGGTGCTGCACAACTGTTGCTCACCAAGGCTTATCAACGAACCAATCATTACCGCTATACCGACCAGCTACATCAGGCAGCTATCTACTCCACTGATAGAAAGCACTTGTATGAATGGGTAAAAAAGCCGCTTGCAGAAGAAACACGTTTTGAAGCAAACGCGCCTGCTATGCCCCATGTGGCAACCCCGGTGCAGACCGAAGAGGAACCACAAGAAATAATAACTCAGACCGAGCCGATTGTAACCCAGGCACCAACGCCAGCAGAAGAGCCCGAGGTGGTTCCGGCACTCCAGCCAAGAGTTTCGGACTTGGTAAGCCTGATGCTGGAAGACGAACTGCCTGCCCATAAAGTCACAACTCCTGCTCCTGTAGCAGAAAAAGCGCCCTCTGTCACTGCAGAAAAAGAAGCTCCTGTGAGCACACCGGTATCACCGGTAGAACAGGCTAAACCGACAGAGGAAACCCAATCACCAGCTGCTGTTGATGCGACACCTGCTCAAACTGCAACACCTGAATCGCATTTACATACTGAACAAGAAAGCGAAGAAACCGAAGAGGTTCCAACTATTTCAATCCAGCAATTTGACCCTGTGGAAACAGAAATCTTGTTGGAGGCTATGCAGAGCAGCATAGAGCTTGAAGTGAGCGAAGAAGCTCAAGAAAGCAAATCCCCAGTTTCGGCTGATGAGCCCGCGATAGTTACGCAAAGTACTCGTCATACTCTGGCTGAGGCCGAGCCAACCCATGAAGAGGAAGAAGAAGCCGACAGCTATGCGGCTTGGATTTACAAACGCTCGCAAGAAGTTCATTTCAGCACAACTGACAAACCTGCACTTCCGCAGGATGAACCGCAGGCCGTGAGCGATTGGGTTCGCACACCGCAACCTCAAGCGGCATCTACCTTGGAGGATGAGGAAAAGGATGAAACCGAGCCGGCAATGGAAGAAGCGGAGCACGATGAAATGCCACCGGTGAGCAAATCGCCTTTGTCGCATGGCATTAAAAAGCTCACCCCTTCAGCCACCAAGAGCCATCAGCAAGAGCTCATCGACCGCTTCATCAAGTTCGAACCTAAGATTACACCTGGCAAAGCATTGGAATACAGTGCCGGAAACTTAGCCAAAGAAAGCTTGGAAGAAGACTTTTCATTTGTGACAGAAACCATGGCCATCCTGTTTGCCAAACAAGGCAAACCGGATAAGGCACGAAAGGCTTTCAAAAAATTGATGGAGCTACATCCGGAAAAAAGTGTTTACTTTGCCGCCCAGTTAAAAAATTTAGACAAATACAAAAAGTAAAATAAAGTTATGTTCATCATTATACTAATCGTAATCGTAGCCCTACTCCTAGGAATCGTAGTTCTTATTCAAAACCCTAAGGGAGGCGGATTGGCCGCTGGTTTCCAAGGTGCTGCACAAGTGAGTGGAGTTCAACGCACAACCGAATTCCTTGAGAAGGCTACATGGTACCTTGCCATTACACTTTTTGTATTGTGCCTTATCTCGGCTAAATTCTTCACCTCACGCACATCACAATTTGAAGGAACCATCTCTACCCCAACTGAAGTAACAACCGGTGGAGATACTGAAGACGCACAATAAGCATTTCAGCTTTCAAGATAGCATCAAAATGTCAGTGTTCTCGTCAACACTGACATTTTTTTTGTCCTTAAATCTGACATTTTTTTCGGCAAAAACTGCCATAACCGATATGGCACAGAAAATGCCAAGTGCGGCATCGGATGAAAATGCGTTAAGCACGTGCCAACACATTTTCGTTTAGCTATAACAACTAAAAAAAGAATTATAACCGGTAATAAATTTTAAGAACATGTCAGTTAAAGTAACTCCTCTCGCAGATCGCGTTCTTGTAGAACCAAGTCCTGCTGAAACGACTACTGCAAGCGGTATCATCATTCCTGATACAGCAAAAGAAAAACCACAACGCGGAACCATCGTAGCGGTTGGTAAGGGTAAAAAAGACGAACCAATGACCGTAAAAGAAGGCGATACTGTTCTTTATGGTAAATATGCCGGAACAGAGATCACCATCGATGGCAAAGAGTACCTCATCATGCGTGAGTCTGACATCTTCGCTATCATCTAAATCACACAGAATTGAAAATTGAAGATTGAAAATGCTCAATCGTCAGTTTTCAGTCAAGACAATTTTCAATTTAATCCTCAATAAACAATAAACAAGAAATGGCTAAGGAAATAACTTTTGATACTAGCGCTCGTGAGAAATTAAAAGCGGGTGTAGATGCATTGGCAAATGCCGTGAAAGTGACACTTGGACCGAAAGGTCGTAATGTCGTAATCGACAAAAAATTCGGTGCGCCACACATTACCAAAGACGGTGTATCTGTTGCTAAAGAAATCGAGCTTGCTGACCCAATTGAAAACATGGGTGCTCAAATGCTCAAAGAAGTAGCAAGCAAAACTGCCGATATCGCAGGTGATGGTACTACTACTGCAACAGTTCTTGCTCAAGCTATCGTAACAGGAGGTTTGAAAAACGTTGCCAGCGGTGCTAATCCGATGGATTTGAAACGCGGTATTGACAAAGCAGTAGCTGCTGTAGTAGCTGAGCTTAAGAAAATCTCTAAAACCGTTGGTAACGACAACGACAAAATCAAACAAGTTGCTACCATCTCTGCTAACAACGATGAAACCATCGGTTCCTTGATTGCTGAAGCAATGAAGAAAGTAGGTACCGAAGGAGTGATCACCGTTGAAGAAGCAAAAGGTACCGAAACAGAAGTGAAAACTGTTGAAGGTATGCAGTTCGACCGTGGTTACCTCTCTCCATACTTCGTAACCAACGCAGAGAACATGGAAGCAGAATTGGACAACGCTTACATCCTTATCTACGATAAGAAAGTAAGCACCATGAAAGAGCTTCTTCCTGTTCTTGAGAAAACTGCTCAAACAGGCCGTCCATTGCTCATCATTGCTGAAGACGTAGATGGTGAAGCATTGGCAACACTTGTAGTGAACAAAATCCGCGGTTCACTGAAAGTAGCTGCTGTTAAAGCTCCAGGCTTCGGTGACAGAAGAAAAGCAATGTTGCAAGACATCGCTATCCTCACCGGTGGTCAAGTTATCTCCGAGGAGACTGGCTTGAAGCTTGAAAATGCTACATTGGAAGACCTTGGCCGCGCTGAGAAAATCACCGTTGACAAAGAGAATACAACCATCGTTAACGGTGCCGGTAGCAAAGACGCTATCGCTGCTCGTGTAAGCGAAATCAAAGCTCAAATCGAGAAAACTACTTCTGACTACGACCGCGAGAAATTGCAAGAACGTCTTGCTAAGCTTGCCGGTGGTGTGGCAGTATTGTACATCGGTGCTGCTACTGAAGTAGAAATGAAAGAGAAGAAAGACCGTGTAGATGATGCTCTTCACGCAACTCGCGCTGCAGTAGAAGAAGGTATCGTTCCTGGTGGCGGTGTTGCTTACATCCGTGCTCAACAAGCTTTGGATAAACTCAAAGGAAGCAATGAAGACGAGAACACCGGTATCACTCTTGTAAGACGTGCTATCGAAGAACCTCTTCGTCAAATCATTGCCAATGCCGGTGGTGAAGGTGCTGTAATCGTTCAGAAAATCCGTGAAGGAAAAGATGACTTCGGTTACAACGCTCGCACTGAAACATTCGAAAACTTGATTTCTGCAGGTGTAATCGACCCGACTAAAGTTAGCCGTGTAGCTCTTGAGAACGCAGCTTCTATTGCCGGTATGTTGTTGACTACTGAGTGCGTGATTAGCGACATCAAAGAAGAAACTCCTGCTATGCCTTCAATGAACGGAGGCGGCATGGGTGGTATGATGTAATCATCGCTCTAACTATATCATTGAAAAAGCCCTTCGAAATGCTCGAAGGGCTTTTTGTTTATGTAAAGCACACGCATTACAGTTACAACCTGAACGCTTCCGGGGTATATCAAAGAGCAGTATTCGTTCGTCCTTTAAACTCATTCATCGTATCATAAATGCCGAGTACCGTCCGCATCAACCAATCGTATAGGCGTAGAGGGAAAATGCCTTGTGCAAGGCGAATGAACCAATAAGGAAAAGGAAGCGCATACATTTTCTTCCTGCGCTCAATAGCACATACAATGCGCTCTGCAGCCACTTCCGGTTCCATCAAAGGAATCACCTTGGATCTAACACCATCAAACATACCCGTCTTGATGTAATAAGGCATGATAGTCGTTATAGCAATGTCCTTATTCAACGCTTCCATTTCCAGCCTGAGGCTATCACTCCATCCCACCACAGCCCATTTTGAAGCAGCATAGACCGACATCTTCGGATTAGAGACCAATCCAGCGGAAGAAGCAATGTTGCAAATAGCTCCTCTGTTGCGCTGCATCATTTCCGACAAAAACAACCGTGTCAGCAACATGGGCGCATCAGCATTGATACGCATTGTTCTACTGATTGCTTGCATGGAGTGTTCGTGAAAATACTTTCCCACAACAATTCCCGCATTGTTGATGATAATATCAGGATATCCGGCACGCTCAACAGTTTCCGACTTTGCCTTCTCCATCGACTCAAGGTCGGAGACATCACAAAGTATCGCCACCACCCTATCACCAAATGATGCAAAGGCCGATAGCGTATCATTCATATTTTGCTCATTGATGTCCCATATAACGAGCCGAGCCGCACCACGTTCCAACGCTTTTCGTCCCATGATCCGACCGATACCCGATGCACCTCCGGTGATGAGAACAACTTTGTTTTTAAACGAAGTTTTCATTAAGAGTAAATTAGTGCAATAAATAAACAGCAATACAATGGATTTTTCCGATTTAGTAGCAGGACAACGGGAGTTTTTCAATAGCCAAAAATCCAAAGACCTTGCATTTCGCAAGCAGCAATTGCAGCAGCTTTTGTCTTTGCTTCAATCAAATGAAGACGCGATGTACCAGGCCATCCATGCGGATTTCGGAAAATCCAAATTCGACACCTTCTCCACTGAATTAAGCTTTATTTATTCAGAAATCAATTATTTCATCAAGCACCTCCATCGACTTGCGAAGCCTAAAAAAGTTATTACCAACCTACCAAACCTTTGGGGCAAGAGTAGAATATACCATGAACCCTATGGGGTTTGCCTCATTGTAGGAGCATGGAATTATCCTTATCAATTGACCTTGCTTCCAGCGATTGCAGCAATGACTGCGGGCAATACATGCATCATCAAACCAAGTGATTTGACACCCTCTACAACAGCGCTTCTCCAATCATTGATTAACTCCCATTTTCCGAAGGACTATCTACATGTGGTAGACTTTGATGTGGAACAAACTACCCGTCTGCTACAAGAGCGATTTGACAAAATCTTCTTTACGGGGAGCACACGTGTGGGCAAGATTTATCACCAAGCAGCTGCGAAACACCTCACTCCCATTACGCTGGAATTAGGAGGTAAAAGCCCTGTATTCGTGACTGCCTCCGCGAACTTAAAAGTGGCAGCAAAACGGATTGTTTGGGGCAAATTTCTCAATGCGGGACAAACATGTATTGCACCCGATTACATCTATGTTCATCGTTCCGTAAAGGCAGAATTCATAAAACATTTGATAGATTATATCAAAGAATTTGAGTACGAAGAAGGAAGTGAACACTATACACAAATCATCACTGAGCAACACTTCGACCGATTGTGTTTCTTGATAAATCCTTCGAAAATCATCTATGGTGGGCGCACCAACCGCGACAAGCGCTATATAGAGCCAACCGTATTGGATGAAGTTGACTGGAATGACAAATGCATGCAGGAAGAAATATTCGGCCCTATCATGCCCATATTGGAATATACTGACTTGGCTGAAGCATTCGATAGCGTGCGTGCACATGAAAAGCCTTTGGCGGCATATCTATTTAGCGATGACAAGCGTGAACACAAACTTTTCAATCATGAAATATCGTTTGGAGGTGGTTGTATCAATGATACGCTCATGCACATCAGTAATAACCGATTGCCATTCGGTGGTATAGGGAACAGTGGAATGGGCAATTACCACGGCAAGTTTGGTTTTGAGACTTTTTCACACGCTAAAGCAATATTACAGCGTGCAACTTGGGGAGAACCAAATATCAAATACCCACCCTATACAACATCCAAATTCCAATGGCTCAAAAGGCTATTGGGCTGATGGGCAGTCGTTCATCCACCGGAAATAAGCGGTATATTTGATTGAACATAAAAATTTAATGTGATGAGTGACCAAACTCCCAAAGTGTATTATGCCACAGTAACAGATGCCGTGAATCAATTGCGCAGCAAAGGCTATTCAATCGACTTCAACCTAAGCGAAAACTGCATTGTGTGCCATGCCGGCAAATACGAGCACGATCAATTTGAAATCGATGAAGTCTATCGCTATGATGGAGAAACCGACCCTGCAGATGAAGCCACTGTTTATGGCATCAGCTCACATGATGGTGTAAAAGGAATATTAGTAACCGGCAGCACAATTAATATGAGCTCCATGCAAGTCCGCATGCTTGAAAAGCTCCGATATTAAAATGGATTAGCAATCTCGAGTACACCAGCAATAAAAAACCGACTTGAAAGAATTCAAGCCGGTTTCTATTTTATAACCAACCTCGAGGAAAATAAAACCTCGCAGCCAATGCGTCATTCCTGACGATTCACCGTTAAGCCGGGCAGGGTTCTATTTTACATTGTCTTTAAACAAATCCTTGAAGGATTCTCCCAATTGATTCATATCGTGATTGAATTCATCCCGGAAGGATCTGCTTCTGCGTGCAACATCTTCATTGAAGTTTTTCATACCACTCTCAATTTCTGAAGTATGTGCAGCTAGTGCATCTCTTTCGCGCTTCAGTTCAGCACGCATATCTGCAATTCGCTGATCTATTTCTGCCTTGTTTTTAGCTTTCTCCGATTTGATTTCTAGGTCGCGAATATCATTCTCCATTTTCATGAGCTTATCTTCAGATGAACGTTTGAAGTCTACCCATTCTTTTTCGAATTCTCTTCGCAACTCTTCTGTTTGCTCTCTCACCTTCTCTTCAGTCTTTCTGAGTTGCTCCTCTTCTTTTGATACTTTCGGAGTGTTGTCGCAAGACATCATAAGAATAGAAAAAATGGTTAGGAATGATCCGATTTTGAATAACGTCTTCATAGTCTAATGTTTTTAGGGTTAATTAAAATGAGTTGAAAGTTTTTTCAGTTCAGAGAGTAGTTGAACGAAAGGTTCAGGACTTCTATATTGAATGGTTCAAAGGACGGAAGACTCCAGAAAGTGTTTATTACAAATATTCCTCTAAGAATTATAGTATTTACAAAAACAAAAAAAGGCCGTCAAATTGACGGCCATTAATATGTGAATGAATTATGTTCTTATTTAATTTCCATCATGAAAGGCAGACGCGCTTGCACTCCTTTCATCTTTACCACTGATTTTATTTCCTTGTACTTCTTATAATCGTTTCCAAGTACTGAAATCAAAGCCTGTTCTTGCGTGCTGCCAGAAAGGCTTTCCATGAGCTTTGCAAATGGATCAATCATGGTTGGCAATTCAGTAATTGCATAATCTTCCAAACCGGCTTCTTTTGCGATGGCTTTCACGCAATCCTGCAAACCGCCCAATTCATCAACCAAACCTAGATTTTTAGCATCTTCCCCGCTCCAAACGCGTCCTTGACCAATGCTATCTACTTGTGCTTTGGTCATATTGCGGCCCATTGCAACTCTTGTGATGAAGTCGTCATACACATTTGCAATCATGTTTTGCATCACATCATTTTCTTTCGCATCCATCGCCTTGCTGCTTGAAATCATATCCGCATGCTGATTGGTTTCATATCGGTCAAATGTGATACCGAGCTTATTGTTCCAAAACTTCTCCAAGTTTGCTAAGATGCCGAATACACCTATGGAACCGGTAATAGTATTTGGGTTGGCATAAATCTTATCGGCAGCACAACTGATATAATAACCTCCACTTGCTGCATAATCGCCCATGGATACATAGAATGGTTTACCACTCTCCTTGATTAGCTGAGTTTCTCTCCAAATCACATCACTGGCGAGTGCACTACCACCGGGTGAGTTGACACGAAGTACAATGGCTTTTACTTTCTCGTCTTCACGTGCTGACTTCAATGCAGCCGCAATACGGTCACTACCGATGGTTTCATCATCACCTTCTCCGCTCTCGATGCCACCTACGGCATAAATCACAGCAACTTTGTCTTTCTTCAAGGAAGGGGTTGTTTTCTTCACGTCAGACTTACTCATAGAATAATCTGCATATGAAATCAAATTCATCTTCTTGTCTTCAGCAGATTCTTCCAATCCTACTTTGGTTTTGAGAATCGCCATTACTTCATCGCGATACTTCTTACCATCAATCAGATTGGTGGCTTCCAAAGCCTTGCTGTCATAAGTTATCAAAGAGTCTGCATATGCATTGAGAACATCGACCGGGATACCGCGCGATTCGCTAATGCGGTCGAGCATGATTCTCCAGATATCGTCCACATACGTTTTCATCTGCGCTCTGTTTTCAGGCGACATCTTGTCGTACATATAGGGTTCCACAGCACTCTTGTAAGCATTGTTTGGTCCACGAAGAATTTGTGGTTCTATCTCCAGTTTGTTGAGCAAGTTTTTGAAGAACATCAGCTCCACATTCAAGCCTCTCCAGTCGAAGTCGCCTTCAGGATAGAGGTACACTTCATCGGCAACACTGGCTAGGAAATAGCTGCCATGCGAGTAACCTTCGGCATAGGAAACAATCCACTTGCCGCTGGATTTAAAGTCTTCCAAGGCTCTGCGCATATCCAACATCGAACTGGGAGCTGCAGTAAATCCGACAGGTTCAAGGAAAATACCTTTGATTCTATCATCGTTCTTTGCCTTCTCAATGTCTTTGATGAATTGGTTGAGGCCCATTTTACGTTCAGAAGAAAAATCGGAAAGATCGATTTTGACATTCTTATTGTTGCTGCGCTCCACCACTTCCTGATTCAATTGTAAGTGGAGAATAGAACCATCCTTAACGGTAATGGATTTACTGTCTCCACTGCTCAAAGCAGAAGCAATAATCATAATGAAGACAAGCATTAATAAGCCCAGAGCCAAAAAGGTGCCTAACATTGAGGCTAAAAGTGATTTGAAGAAATTCATTATCTGTACTTCTTTTTTTGAATTATTTGGTCAAACTTAAGGGAGAGGTTTGGAACTATACAACTTCGTTACACTAGCGGTTTCAAAATCACATAGTTGGTAATTGAAGGATACAAAAAGCCCCGCGCTACGCGCGGGGCCTATCAATGAATTCAAACGGATTAGCTGTTCATGGTTTTGGATTGGCAAACGAAATTGGTACGTGGCAAATCCGTCTTGCTAATGGCACCATATCCACCTTCAATCTCCGTGAAATTTCTGTAGCCTCGAGCTTGAAGGATACTTGCGGCAATCATGCTGCGATAGCCACCGGCACAATGCATAAAGAAGTGTTTCTGCGGATCAATGTCTTTCATCCAATCATTGATGCTTGCCAAGGGGCGGTTGTAAGCATCTTCAATGTGCTCAGAAGCATACTCGGTTTCTTTTCTGACATCATAAACCAGACTTTTACCATGTTCATACTGTTCTTTGAATTCAGCGGCAGTAATACGTTTAATGGTATCCACTTCTTTGCCGGCTGCTTTCCAAGCCTCAAATCCACCAGCCAAATGACCGAGTACATTGTCAAAGCCTACACGGCTTAAACGCGTAATGGCTTCTTGCTCTTTGCCCACTTCTGTCACCAGCAAGATGGGTTGGTTCACGTCCACAATTAATGCTCCTACCCAAGGTGCGAAATCGCCATTGAGGCCAATATTGATGGATTGCGGAATGAAGCCTTTATGAAACTCTACGGGTGTTCTGGTATCAAGAATCAACGCTCCTGAGGATTCGGCAGCAGCTTCAAACTGCGCAGGAGTTAATGCAGTCATCCCTTTATTCAACACGGTTTCAAAACTGCTATAGCCTTTTTTGTTCATGGCCACATTCATGCCGAAATATCCCGGAGGAGGAAGCAAGCCGCTGGTGACTTCTCTGATGAAGCTTTCTTTATCCGGTTGGTTCAATGCATAATTCACTTTTTTCTGATTACCCAATGTATCAACCGTTTCCTTCATCATGTTTTTACCACAAGCCGAACCGGCACCGTGTGCGGGATAGACAATCACATCGTCTGCCAAAGGCATGATTTTGTTCATGAGGCTTTCATAGAGCATACCTGCCAATTGCTCCTGCGTCATATTGGTTGCTTTCTGCGCCAAATCAGGACGGCCCACATCACCAAGGAATAAGGTATCACCGCTGAAGATGGCGTGGTCTTTCCCGTTCTCATCTTTCAGTAAATAGGTGGTACTCTCCAAGGTATGACCGGGTGTGTGCAATGCGGTAATCGTGATTTCCCCGATTTTAAATACCTGACCATCTTCAGCGATAATCGCATCAAATTCCGGTTGAGCAGTAGGTCCATAGACGATGGGTGCTCCCGTGCTCTTGCTCAAATCAAGGTGACCGGAAACGAAGTCCGCATGGAAGTGCGTTTCGAAGATGTACTTAATCTTCACTCCATCGTTCTTTGCTCTGTCCAGATAGGGTTGTACTTCTCTGAGCGGGTCAATGATTGCTGCCTCTCCATTGGAAACAATGTAGTATGCACCTTGTGCAAGGCACCCGGTATAAATCTGTTCAATTGTCATCTTAGTGATTGTTTTGCGGGATAATTCATGGCCGCAAAGCAGAGCAAAGTTACCTTCTAAAGACCAATATACTCATGAGGAAAATCAATTCCTATGAGGACGATTTTGCATTTCCTGAGTTCAAACCTTGAATAAAGGAGAACATATTGCTCAGGGCTTCATCTTTTTCGGCTAGTAATCTTAGCAACTTCTCGCGTTCAGACTTTAAAGATTGAATTTGACCTTCCAACTTCTTTATAATCAAAGCATCAACGGGCTCTAAATTCTCACTGTTAGGCGTGAAATTAATCATGATAGATAGTTTATTGAGTTTGCCGCTAATTTCTGTTCCAGCCCTCCACCAAAATTACATGATTTCTCGTAGATTTAATACTGAATAAATATCCGAAGTCCTAGGAATATTCAGTGTTTGACACGCATGCGAGAACGTCCTATGGTTCCCAAATAGGCAATGGAAATTTCCGGACCACCCGGCAATTTTTGAATGGTAGACATGCGTGACAATCGGATATCGTAACCGAACGAGAACATCGCTGTGCGCTTATACTGAAAACCGATAAACGGATGTAAAGCGTCTTTAACGCGGTAAAACATTCCTCCTCTGAGCACACTTGAAGTACGCATATTCGTATATCTGGAGTCATCACCAATGCGATAATCCAATGTTCCACCAAGGACGATTTCCATTGCCCCCGCTTGGCGCTGCATCAGTACATCAATTTTTAAGTCTGTTTGACTTATGCGCTTTGAGATACCGAAATTCAGAGAATGACGCAAAGCATATTTGTCAGAGCTTTTGGCCAACATATACAGGTCTTGGCGAGTATGTCGCCCACCATATCCAGCATATACATCAAACGGTCCTTTGAATTTCCAATTGATTCCAATACCCAAATCAGCTGTCCCCTTAGTATGATTGACAAATCGTTCCTTGTTGTCAAGCGAAGGGTCATAGCTATAACCGTTGTACTGGCTATCCCATGCCAAACCATCGGCATCCACACTGCGCTGGGTATATCCCAAGATGATACCTGCCGATAGCAAGTTGTTATTGTCAATGACCATG
>DATCJY010000034.1:0-9255 GCA_036562565.1 Flavobacteriales bacterium
TTTGAAGTACCTGCTCCACCACCATCGCCTATTTATTTCCAATACGGTTATGAGTGGACTGCCAACCCTCCATTCCCAATCCCTAACAGTACCTCATCATTGAACATTACTCTAAGCCCCGGCCCAATGGTGGATACGGAGTTTACATTGTCTATCACCGGTAATAACCCTGGAGCTATTTGTGGCGGAACAACTTCTGCAACTCGTTTGTTTGATTACGTGGGTGCTACTGAGGCAACTATTACCACTCAAAATACAACCTACTGTGTATCATCTTCAACAGTAAACCTTACAGCAACACCTGCTGGGGGTACATGGTCAGGCCCCGGAATTACCAATGCCAACAATGGTACTTTCAGCCCAGCGGCTGCAGGAGTAGGCCAGCATACAATCACCTATACTCCATCAGGCCCCTGCCCTGTACCTGCTACAATTACGTTGACTGTATTACAAAATGAACCAATCGTGGTAACTCCTCATCTTCCTGTTTGTATCAGCGATGAACCATTCCAATTGACTGTTGATACTACAGGAGGTACATGGTCCGGTACAGGTATTATTGATGCAGCTCTTGGCATCTTCGATCCTGAAGTTGCAGGTGAAGGACAGCACATGGTAACCTATACTGTTCCCGGCATTTGTGCAGCTACCGGCATGACCACTATTACAGTGGAAACACCTGCGGTTTTGATTATTAATACTCCAAGCAGTGTTTGTGAAAGCGTTCAGAGCCTTAACCTGACAGCCAACCTTCCGGGGGGAACATGGTCTGGTCCGGGTGTGAACAGCCAAAATGCCACCTTCAATGCTACTGAAGCCGGTGTTGGTAACCACCCTATCACCTATACCCGTGAAGCAGGTTGTTCCAGCACAACTATTAAAGAAATCACTGTGCTTCCACTTCCGGTTGTTGATGCCGGCCAAGACGTGATTCTTTGCCAAGGAGAAAGCACTACTTTGACTGCTACGGGAGCTACTGCTTATAGCTGGCTTCCTGTGGAAGGTCTCAGCGCTTCTAATACCGCTACTGTGATAGCAACACCGCAAACTACCACAACATATACTGTAACCGGTACTGAAAACGGTTGTTCTTCTATGGACTACGTTACAGTGATTGTGGTGCCTAATCCGGCTGTTACGGTAAGTGGGCCGCACCACATTTGTCCGGGAGAATCCGTTCAACTTCAGGTTACGGGTTTGACCAACATTACTTGGAATCACGGAGAAACACTTTCCGCTGATAACATCACCAACCCATGGGCTACTCCTACTGAGAACACTGTTTATTCCTTCACCGGTAGCAATAGCAATGGTTGTTATGGCGAAGGCGAGATTGAGGTTACTGTGGCTACAGTAGGTTTCACTGCTAACCCGACAGAGGGATTATCTCCATTGGTTGTTGAATTCACTAACCTATCCGAAGGAGATTTGTTCTACTGGAACTTTGGCAACGGTGACTCTACCACCACTAACATGCCGGAGCAATCCCCTTCTACAATCTACTTCGAAGACGGTTTGCACACTGCTACCTTGCAAGTAATGAGCAATGGTGTTTTGTGTTCTTCTTCACTACCAATCTTGGTTTACTCCAAGTCAGCCATTGAGTTGATTCCAAATATTGTTACGGTGGATGGAAACGGTATGAATGATGTATTCCGCATCAAGCAAAAGAACTTGCGTTCATTGGATGTAAAAATCTACAACCGTTACGGAAACCTTGTTGGAGAAATCACTACGCCTGACGGCTCATGGAATCCACGCGACTACTCTGATGGTACTTACTATTATGTGTTGAAGGCTGAAGGTATAGACAATACACCTTTCGAAGCCAGCGGACACTTTCAGGTAGTTCGATAATTTGACTAACAGAATAACTCTCATGCAAAATCCCCGGTCTCTGAAAATGAGCCGGGGATTTTTGTTGTTGTAACAGCCTTTACCATCATTCATTTTCAATGGGTACTTCCTATCTTCGCGCGCCCTTTTCGGGAAACACGCATTAGTTTAGATTACAATGAGTCTCAAAGAAGAAATCGCACGCAGAAGAACCTTTGCTATTATCTCTCACCCGGATGCCGGTAAGACCACGTTGACTGAAAAGCTCTTGCTTTATGGAGGAGCTATCCAGACGGCCGGTGCAGTGAAAAGCAATAAAATCACCAAAACTGCTGCGTCCGACTTCATGGAAATTGAGCGCCAGAGAGGTATCTCCGTGGCCACTTCGGTTATGGTGTTTGAGTACAACGGAATGCAAGTAAACCTGTTGGATACTCCCGGTCACAAAGACTTTGCAGAAGATACCTATCGCACACTTACCGCTGTGGACAGCGTTATTCTGGTGATTGACAGTTCCAAAGGGGTGGAGGCTCAAACCAAGCGCTTGATGGAAGTGTGTCGCATGCGTGACACTCCGGTTATCATCTTCATCAACAAGATGGACTTGGAAGGTCGTGACCCGGACGACTTGCTGGATGAGCTCGAAAAGGTTTTGAAAATCAAAGTGCGTCCACTCTCTTGGCCCATCTCAAAAGGGTTCTCATTCAAAGGAGTTTATAAACTCTATGACAAAACTTTGAACCTCTTTGAATCGCTAAAGACCAAGGTCAATGAAGATATCGTATCCATCAATGACCTCAATGACCCGATTCTTGACCAATTGATTGGCGAACATGCTCAACAACTGCGCGATGATGTGGAGCTTATTGAGAGCGTGTATGACCCGTTTGACAGAGAGCAATACCTCGCGGGTAAACTTGCACCTGTTTTCTTCGGTTCAGCGATGAACAACTTTGGGGTAAAAGAACTGTTGGACAAATTCTTGGAGTTGGCTCCTCCACCCCAATACCGCGAAACCAACTTGCGCAAAGTGAAACCCGATGAACCGAAACTTACAGGCTTCATATTTAAAATCCACGCAAACATTGACCCACGGCACCGCGACAGAATTGCATTCCTTCGCGTGGTAAGCGGCACATTTGAAAAGAATAAATTCTATCACCACGTACGCCTTGGTAAGGAGTTTAAATATCCCAACCCTGTCACCTTTATGGCTTCTTCTAAAAATACCATTGATGAAGCTTATGCCGGTGATGTAATTGGCTTGTACGATACCGGTAACTTCAAAATCGGGGACACTCTTACAGAAGGTGAAAAAATGATGTTCAAAGGAATACCCAGCTTCTCACCTGAAATCTTCAAAGAACTTGTCAACCGCGATCCAATGAAGACAAAGCAATTGGAAAAAGGTATTCGCCAATTAACCGAAGAAGGTGTTGCGCAGCTCTTTATCCAAGAGCCGGGTTCTCGCAAAATTGTGGGTACCGTGGGAGAACTTCAATTTGAAGTAATCAAATACCGCCTCGAACATGAATATGGTGCCAAGTGCGAATTCGAACCTAAATCTTTTTATAAAGCTTGCTGGATTACTACCGAACAGCCCGATAAGCTGGCTGAATTCAAGCGCATCAAAGGACAAAACATGGTGATTGACAAAGATGGTAATGATGTGTTCCTCGCTCCTTCAGAGTTCATGTTGGATATGGAACGCAAGAATTATCCGGAGTTGAATTTCCACTTCACCAGTGAATTCAAAGTGGAGAGTGTGTAAGCCACTAGCGCAATAGATTTACATATCCGCGATATACTTTCGCTTCGTTATCGCCCTTGGCTTTCAATTTGAGTACCCATTGGTATAAGCCATCTAGGGTGTAGTAATCTCCTTCATGCATATTTCCTGTCCATACTTGCTTAGGATCGTAGGCCGTGAAGATGGCTTGGCCATAGCGGTTATAGATAGTGAGTTCATATTCCTTTGGTTCATCTAAAAGGTAAATTCTGAACACATCATTCATGTTGTCATTATTCGGGGTGAATGCATTGGGAGCATACACCAACAGCTCGCTCACCACTTCAATCGGTATGCGCAACACATCCACACAGCCATTGCTGTCATATGCATACAGCAGTAGTACATATGTTCCGGGAACCTGAGGCAGGGTGATTTGCGCTACCGTTTGTTGTGACAATACAGTCGTTGTTCCTTCAAACATCCATATTACCGAGGCTGCATTTAGCGAATTGCTGATGAGTGTAATTTCAGGCTCTCTGATATCCACCGTTGTATATGAGTTCTCTATAGATGCTTTCACCGGAGCTGGCTGTCCCACCTGAACCATTTCACTAAACATGCATTGCGCACCGAAAGAGATAAAGAGCTCATAGCTACCTGCACACACTGATGAAAGTATTGGAGCATTCCCGGTCTCTATGCTATGCTCATTTGTCCAAATGGAGATATTGCTCGGCTCTGCATTGGTTACCTGAATGCGGCCATTGCATTGACCATAGCACTGAACGTCATCTATATCAATCTCCACTACGGGTGGTAGATTGAAAGTCACATGCACCACATCACTCACTGAACAAGTCCCCGTTTGGGCTACTGCCTCAATAGTATATTGAATGGGACTGGCTGCAATGACTTGTGTAGTTGTACTCTGAGGGTTCTGAAATGTCAATCCCGTTTGCGTCACCCAATGAAATTGTTGCGCTTCAAATTGCGCATGGAGTACCATTGACATAGAACATAAAACCGTATCTTCTGGCAATGTCAACGTTGCTATCTGATTGGGCATCGTGAGTTGTGCCGTTTTGGTGCATCCCACCTCATCGGTAATGGTCAATTCAAGATTGCCCGGCATCAAATTGTTCAACGGAAAACTTACAATCCCTTGATTGTTCACGGTAAATTCATACGCTGCACTCGGTGTTACCGAAACAGACAACGAACCATTGAATCCATTGCAAGCCGGTTCTATTGCAGTGGTAAAATTGAACTCCGGTACCATGCTAATCTGTACCGGAAATTCAAATGGATTGCCGCATAAATCTCCGAGTATTTGGTTTTGCAAGGTTAATGTCAAGGCGTTGCCATTGACCGAATTCAAATTGCTCACCTGCAATTTGAGTGTATGTCCATGTGTGGCATTGTTCGGCATAGAGATAGCGGTTACCGTTGCATTTCCCGGTGAGATAATAAAATTCCCGGGTATTAAGCCGGTTATATCAACGTCTTCATTGAAATGCAACTCAATCTCTCCAGTGCACCATTTGACGAATGAGGAGACAAGCTGAGGGGGTGTGTTGTCATAAATGGAGGTATTTGAAACAGAAAAATCGAGTGTATATCCATTGGTTGAACCTGACCAGTTCATGACTACCAGTGCATAAACCCTTCCGGCTGAAACATTCACATCTTCGTTGAAGGGAGGGCCATTGAAATCACCGGGGCCGTTGCTGCTGCCCGAACCACCCATCGCAGTGGATATTCCTGTAGGCCCGGGGACTCCGAATAATATTCCGTAAGAATTGCAGCTTAACTCAGGCGAGGCTCCTGAATTAATCCCCGCACATCCGTTGTCGGTTATATCAAACAAGGACCAATCGTAATCATCGTTGTTGTTATTCGGTTGAAGAATAAAGCTCAACGGCCCGTCCTCTTGGGCTGTGAAAATGTACCAAGCACTATTGAACTCACCTCCGGTTTGGCACGACCCCGGTGCGACTTCATATACATTTCCAGTTCCTACCGGAGAATTGGTTTCCTGGTAAATAGAATTACAAACCGAAATAGCCGTGCTGCAATCTCCGTTCTGTGCCCTACTCGCAAATGGCACGGCAACTACTATCAAAAGGGTTCTGATATAAAGATTGAGTTTTTCCAAAACGGTATCGATTTGCTCAAATAGACAACACGAACGGCTAAATCGTTGTATCCTGAACTACAAACTCTTAGTGCTAATCCTCAAATTAAATGATAAAAATTTCATTTCTTAACCTCAACTTTACTCCCCAAGCGCAAGCATTCATTTTAATTCAAACCTGGTTATTTTTTTATGGAATTCATTACTTGGAGTGATTTTGAAAAAATCGATATAAGAACGGGAACCATTGTGGAAGCGGTGACATTTCCTGAAGCCAGAAAACCGGCCTTCAAACTGAAAATCGATTTTGGTTCTGAGATCGGAATACGCAAAACATCCGCTCAGATCACAGCTTTGTATCAACCTGAAAAGCTCATCGGAATGCAGGTGGTGGCGGTTATCAATTTTCCTCCCAAACAAATCGGCAATTACATGAGTGAATGTCTTGTATTGGGAAGTGTGGATGCCAATGGTATAGTAACCCTGCTTCAACCTGAACGCAAAGTGGAAAACGGATTGCGCATCAGCTGAGGTATTTATTGTCATAGGAAACCCTCAACTTGGTCTATAGCACAATATCTTGCGCCTCCTTAATTAGAAGGATAGCTCGCCATGCGCAACAAACAACCCGCACTGATCTTTATTCTCATCACCATTTTCATCGACTCCATAGGTTTTGGTATTGTCATCCCGGTATTTCCTGATCTCATCATGAGCATGGAGAACTGCGATATTAGCCGTGCGAGTGAAATCAACGGTTGGCTCATGGCGTGCTTCGCTGCTATGCAGTTTGTCTTCTCTCCTATTTTGGGAAGCTTGAGCGATCGCTTTGGCAGACGGCCTGTTTTATTGCTTTCACTTTTTGGCTTTGCATTGGATTACTTCCTGTTGGCCTTTGCTCCTTCGGTTGGATGGTTGTTCTTGGGGCGCATCATTGCCGGAATCATGGGTGCCAGTCACAGCACTGCCATGGCTTATATTGCTGATATCAGTACGGAAAAAGACAAATCCAAAAATTTCGGGCTCATAGGTGCAGCTTTTGGTCTTGGATTCATTATCGGACCGGGACTTGGAGGTCTCTTGTTTGAATACGGAATGCGCGTTCCTTTTATCGCCTGTGCAGGGCTATCGATGATTAACTGGCTGTATGGTTATTTCATCTTGCCTGAATCGCTCAAAAAAGAGAATATGCGAAAATTCAACCGCAAGGCATTGATTCCAGGAAGAGCACTGGTAAACATGTTTAAGTACAAACGTATCGCACCGATGATGCTTTGCTTCTTCTTGCTCTATCTGGCGGCCACTGCGGTAATGGTTAACTGGCAGTTCTACACCAAGCTCAAATTCAACTGGGACGAAAAAGCCATCGGTCTTTCCATCTCCATTGTGGGGATACTTGTTGCCATTGTGCAAGGGCTGGTTGTTCGCAAGGTTAATCCTGCCATTGGTGAGCGCAATGCTATTCTCACCGGTTTGTTCCTTTATACAATCGGTATGATTGCATTTGGCTTAGCACCTACCGGTACGTTTATGCTATTGGCCATGCTTCCATATTGTCTGGGTGGTATCAATGGCCCTGCCATGCAATCGGTCATTACAGGCTCGGTGCCTCCTAATGTGCAGGGCGAACTTCAAGGCACCATCGTGAGTGTTCAAAGTCTTACTTCCATTCTCGGCCCTATTATGATGCCGGCCATATTCGCCTACTATACCACCGAAGGCCATCCTTACTTTCCGGGAGCACCGTTTATAGCCGGTGCCATACTTATTTTTATTGCCTTAATAATTGCTTACTTCGCTTTCAAAACTCCGTCTCGTCCCGGTTCGCGCAGAACCGAATCGGTTTTGGATGACGGATTTGAAGTGAACCCACTTGTAGTACATAATGAATAAAGCATTGTTCCTCGACCGTGATGGTGTCATCAATCACGATCCCGGTGATTATACCGCATCCCTCCAAGAGTTCATCATTCTCCCAACCGTATTGGAGGCACTCAAAATTGCACAAGACAAAGGGTATCTCCTGATACTTATAACCAATCAAGGCGGAATTGCCAAAGGCCTTTACACGCATGATACCGTGAATGAAATTCATGATTACTTCCGCATGGAATGCAAAAAAGTAGGCGTAGAAATCACCAATATTTACTACTCTCCTCATCACCCGGATTATGGCAATTCGCTTTCGCGCAAGCCATGTTCCCTTTTGCTGGAACGTGCCATCGGTCGTTATAACATCGATGTAAGAAAAAGTGTGATGATTGGCGATAAGGACCGCGACATTCAATGTGCAGCGCAAGTGGGTGTGCGCGGAATTAAGATTCCTACCAATGCCGATTTGTTGAATTATGTGGCAGACTTAAATTAATTCTCTATTTTGCCCTCGGTATCATGAGTTTCGTATTTCACAAAGGAGAATATGTCTTGGAAAATCAGGCAATGATTACCAAAGACAATCGCGCGTTCAGATATGGGGATGGATTTTTTGAGAGTATCCGTGTCATGAACGGCAGGGCACTATTTCTTGAAACACACTTTGCCCGTATCATGGATACAATCAGGGCATTGCGTTTTGTACCCTCATCCAACTTCTCTCTGGAGTTGTTGTCACAACAAATTCATGGACTGCTGCAGCGCAACAACATCACCCAAGGTGGTCGTGTGCGCATCACGTTTTACCGTAAATCAGAAGGCTTTTACTTGCCACAAACCGATGACCTCGGTTACTTTATTGAAGCCTCTCATTATATGCACAACGAGTTCCTCATCAATTCGGCCGGAAAGGTGGTGGACATCTTCACGGATTTCAAAAAGGAAGTCAATAAGCTCTCGATTTTCAAAACGCTCAATTGCCAGCTCTATGTGCTTGCGGCCATCTTTGCTCGTGACAAAGGTCTCGATGAAGCATTGATACAAAACAGCAAATTCTCAATCATTGAATCCACCTCCAGCAACTTATTTATTGTGAGCAATGGGGTGCTATACACTCCTACCCTCGAAGACGGTTGCGTAGCCGGTGCCATGCGCATGAACATCATCAACCTAGCCTTGGAGAATAAAATAAAAGTGTATGAATGCTCTCTAAACCCGCAGAATCTATTGGCCGCTGACGAGATCTTCCTTACCAATGCAATACGCGGTATCGAATGGGTGGTCACTTACCGTACCAAGCGCTACTACAATGAAATGACCAAAAAACTGCTTGGCCTGCTCAATGAAGCTGCTTTGAATTATATTGCTGAAAGAGCTGTGTAATTTTTCACTCTCTCGCTCGCCAACCTCATCCCACTAACCACTCATCTTATAAAAGTCATTCGCATTGCTCTTGGAGACTACTCTTCATTATCCTGATGAGTCAGTGTTCACCGTTATCGGATATTATCCATAGGAAATTAAATCAAAGATTTTTATGAAGAGTAATGAGCAGGAATTCAAGAACATTCCGGCAACATTTAGATTAAAGTAATGGGCATTTAAAATGATATAATTATAGAATATGGTGACAGATAATTTTGAAGACCCATTTTGGAGTCGTTACGAATCTCACTTAAAA
>DATCJY010000036.1:0-7123 GCA_036562565.1 Flavobacteriales bacterium
TCAAAACCTTTCACACCGCTACCTGCAGTAGTTACAGTAGGTGATTGGCTGATGGTGTTGATACGCACCTTCTTCGCAGTACCGTAGTGGTAACCGAAGCTGCGTGCGATGCTTTCAAGCAACGATTTTGCATCGGCCATATCGTTGTAATCCGGGAAAATACGCTGCGCAGCGATGTAGGTCAAAGCCACAACGGAAGCCCAATCGTTCAACGCATCTTTCTTCCATGCAGTGCTCAACATTTTGTGCAAGCTCATAGCACTCACATCCAAGGTTTGCTTGTACCATTCGTAGTTGGTCTCGGTGTAGTGGCGTCCCTTGCGCACGTTTGGACTCATACCAATGCTGTGCAAAATGAAGTCAAACTTACCACCGAAATGCTCCATACTCTTGGTGAAAAGGTTGTCCAAATCTTCCAAGCTGGTAGCATCTGCAGGGATAATGGGCGCGTTGCCGATAGCTGCTGCCAGTTCATTTATTTCACCCATACGCATCGCTATCGGTGCGTTGGTCAAAACGATTTCAGCTCCTTGTTCATAGGCTTTCTCAGCAACTTTCCATGCGATGGATTGCTTGTTCAAAGCACCGCTGATAATCCCCTTTTTACCTTTCAATAAATTATTAGACATCTTAATGTTTTTGATAATGGTATGCGGGCAAATCTAAAGAACTCGGCCGACTTTCGACAGCATTGTTACAATTTTGCCAACTTCTGTCACAGCTCGTGTCATTGCCGCTATTGATTTGGAATTTACCTGCGATTCACTGAATTGATGGCGCGATAACCAATGATGCGGTCACAATCAAGGTTGCGGTCGGTCATGTAAACCAACACCTCATATTCGTTCTCGGTCTGTATATCGGATCCTTCGGTGTAGGCCATATTGCTCTCCTTTCGGTAATTGTCATAGATCACAAAGCGGTAGTTGTAATAGCCTTGTTTGAGGAGTACTGCAGCAGTGTATCCCTTCTTGGTTGCATCGTACTTGCAAACAATCGGCTGGGTCATAAAATCCGTGAAACGACCTTCAATGCGCACCTCGCCTTCCACTGTCTCGGGCATTTCCATAAAGAAGTGCACCCACACATACTCCGCTTCCAAATCGGCTTCATAACCTTGGTCGTTATGAATGAAGAAGTTGCCGTTGATATCGGTCTGTGTTGAATAAGCTCTGTTTCCTTGCGGCAAATCAGGACGCAAATAGACATTGTACCCATCTGATTCATACAAGATGGTTTCCACTTCACTGCTGGCAAAGCGCACATTCTTCATCTCAAAATGGCGCCATTCACTTCCGGCCATAAAGGCGTTCTCACCGGATGAATAATCGAAAGTCAGTTCATCCATCTTGATGAATACCGGCTTGAGATGGGCAATTGCCATATTCCAATCCAAGTTCTGCACAATGGTCGCACTCACATCGCGCATCGGATCAAAGATTCTGAAATCCTTGTGATACACGGTAAAATCCACTTGTTGTTTCTTGAACCTGTCAGCAATCACAGAGCAGGGCTTTACTGTAGGCACCACATTGACGAGTGTTTCATAGACAACAAAGCGATAAGTCAAAATCCAATCTTCCTCCACGCTCAGGTCTTGATTGGTAGAAACGACCATGAGGTAATTGCCTGAATAGCGCGGCTTGGACATATCATTGGGGAAGATGAATTTGTAGTGCACGAACTCATACATTGTATTAAATGAGTTTTCGATATTATCGATGCGTTGGGAAGGAAATCCCTGCAAGTACTCCGTAGTTTCGATATCGCTTTTGAACCAATCGCGTGAGCAATGGATGGCACCATAGTTATAGGTTTCTAGGTCGCCTTCCAACTCATCAAAATGAAACTCGAGCACCTCACCGGAGTTCAAGCCAATGATGGGTTTACCCATCGGGTCGCCCAACGGATAAACCTGAACGGTGCGAATGGTTTCTTTGAATGCCTTGTTCCTATAGGGAGTTTGGCCATATATGCCCGGAAGAATGGCGCATAACAGCGCAATAACCAACAGTCCTTTTTTCACCATGCTAAATTCGGAAAACTTCATCATTCAGGCATCTAAAAAAATGATGCCAGATCATGTACACGTCCGTGAATTTATATGAATTCATAGTATGTTCGCGCCATGAATCTGAGTCGATTACTCGCAGGAGTACTATTCATTTTAATCGTTATCTGTTCGGCATGTACCGACAAACCACAAACCATTAGTGGACGCCATTACACAGGAACGATTTTTGGAAAACCCTATACAATAGATGTAATTGGTGACTCCACCGATTATCAGCCACAATTCGATGCCATCATCGCCAATTTCCAGAAATTGTTTGATAGCAACAATCCACAGAGTATTATCTCACAGTTCAACAATCTTGCTGAGGGCCAACGCAGCCTCAATTTTAAAGATACCTCGCTAGTATTTCCGATAGTGTTTGACCTGGCCAAAGACCTCAACAGGCGCACAATGAAATATTACGACCCGACCGTAATGCCGCTCAAACGCGAATGGATGATAGCCAAGATGGCCGGAATAACAGCCAATTTGGATTCCATTTACCAGTTTGTTGGATTTGATGGCATTGGAGTGGACATGCTGGAACAACAGGACAGCATCTTCCTGCGCAAAAGCGACAAACGCATCGAGCTTGATTTCACCGAACTTGCACAAGCACTCACACTGGACCACATTGCTGACTTCTTAAGAGGAAAAGGCGTACTGCAATTCAAGATTGCTTATGATCGCGATGTGCTTACCCACGGCATGGAAATCGATGAACTCAACATCATTCCGATGGGTGTGACATCTGATTCTGCCGACCTGCAAATTCGTCTATTACAAAGTGCATTTACTTACAGCAATGTGCAGGACAAGATTTCGATGATTGATCCTGTACATGGCTATCCGGTAGAAAATGAAATGGCGTATGTGGGCGTGATTGCTCCCACGCTCGCCGAAGCCAAAATCTTTTCTCGTGCCTTTATGGTGATGGGAATTGAGAAAGCAATCGAATACTATGCGGCCAATGAAGACAGCAAGATTCACTCCTATATGTTCTACAAAGACGGAGAAATCTTGCGCAATGCATCTACCAACGGTTTTGATAATTGCATTGTAGGTACCGGCTTGCAACAAGATGCCAATCGCTAATTCACTTTTGCACTTCGTGAAGTATATCCTAGCTATAGAATCCAGTTGTGATGAGACCTCTGCAGCTGTCATGCAGGGCGATCGTGTACTTAGCAACATCATTGCCACCCAATCCGTGCATGAAAAATATGGAGGTGTGGTACCGGAGCTCGCAAGCCGCGCACACCAAGCCAATATTGTTCCGGTGGTGCATCAAGCCATCAAAGAGGCAGGCATTGAGATGAAAGATCTCTGTGCGATTGCATACACACAAGGACCGGGACTTATGGGCTCGCTGCACGTAGGTGCATCTTTTGCGAAGAGCATGGCCATGAGCCTAAACATACCGCTGATTCCCGTGCACCACATGCAGGCACATATTCTTGCTCACTTCATCAAGGACAGTGCAGAACAGGTGGTTCCCGAGTTTCCATTCATGTGCTTAACGGTGAGTGGTGGACATACGCAAATCGTAAAAGTGCATTCTCCTCAGAAGATGGAGCTGATTGGCGAAACCATAGATGATGCGGCAGGTGAGGCATTTGACAAAGCTGCCAAAGTGCTTGGTCTTCCCTATCCCGGTGGTCCGATGATTGACAAGCTCGCCAAGGAAGGCGATGCAATGAAATACAAATTCACGACTCCCCGCATCGCAGGATTCAACTACAGCTTTAGCGGATTAAAAACCAACCTGCTTTACTTCTTGCGCGACCATCAAAAGCAAGATGCGGATTTCATTGAAAAAGAAATGAAAAACATTTGCGCATCTTACCAGCGCACGGTAGTTACTTATTTGCTCAGTCAACTGGAAAAAGCTGCAAAAGAGCACCAAGTGAAAGACATCTGTCTTGCAGGTGGAGTTTCAGCCAATTCTGAATTGCGCCAGCGCTTTAAAGAAATGTGCGAGCGCAACGGATGGCGAGCATTTATTCCACCGTTTGCTTATTGTACGGACAATGCCGCGATGATTGGTATCACCGCACACTTCAAATATGAGGCAAAGGACTTTGGACAACTGACCGATGTTCCGCAAACAACTTGGAGTATTGAATAAGTCTTCTTACCGCTTCTTGCAACAACCTTATTGATTGACAAGTGCGCTCCATTTCTTTGGAGCGACATGGCAATACGCTGTCTTGAGAATATCCTCCAGTGCCTCATCTTTGATGCGCTTCACATCAATATTGGTCCAACCCTGCCTACCCCATTTATTTGGTACAGCATAAACAATGCTCGCATCATATGCACTGAAAGCGCTTTGGTCTATTTCTGATAGTTTCACACAACCGATTGCTGTTTGTGTATCCAGTGTTGCAAAAATCTTCTTTGCAATACGAAATGATTTTTTATCGAAATGAGGAGACTCTTCCACACCCGGAAGAGCGCTTGCAATAGCAATGAATTTGGCTAGCTCAGACATGAGCACGAAAGTATAAAAATAAAGAAGGCCTTGCGTATGCAAGGCCTTCCGGTTTTATAGCACAAGGGATTAACCCAACAATTCTTTCATTTTAGCACCGATGTGAGCAGGGCTATCCACTACATGGATACCACACTCACGCATGATGCGTTTTTTAGCGGCAGCACTTTCGTTTTCACCGCTCACGATAGCGCCTGCGTGTCCCATGGTACGACCAACAGGAGCTGTTTCACCGGCAATGAAACCCACTACAGGTTTTTTGTTACCGTTTTCTTTGATCCATTGAGCAGCTTTAGGCTCCAGCTCACCACCGATTTCACCGATCATCACGATGCCTTTAGTAGCAGGGTCATCCATCAACAACTTCACAGCTTCAAGCGTAGTTGTACCGATGATAGGGTCGCCACCGATACCAATAGCGGTAGTAACACCCAAACCTGCTTTGGCGATTTGGTCAGCGGCTTCATAAGTCAATGTACCGGACTTAGAAACGATACCCACTGAACCGGGAACAAAAACGAAACCGGGCATGATACCCACTTTAGCTTCACCCGCAGTGATAACACCAGGGCAGTTAGGGCCAATCAAAGTAGCACCACGGCTTACAGCGTATTCTTTAGCCTTCACCATGTCAGCAACCGGAATACCTTCAGTGATGGTAACAATTACTTTGATACCAGCGTCAGCGGCTTCCATGATAGCATCAGCAGCAAATGCCGGTGGAACGAAGATGATGGATACATCTGCTCCGGCCTTCTTAACTGCTTCTTCCACTGTATTGAACACCGGGCGATCCAAGTGCGTTTGGCCACCTTTACCGGGAGTAACACCACCCACTACGTTGGTTCCGTATTCAATCATTTGTTGTGCATGGAAAGTGCCCTCGCTTCCTGTGAAGCCCTGAACGATCACTTTCGAGTCTTTGCCTACGAGTACGCCCATAATATGTTTTTTGTCGTAATTAATTCTGTTTTAACGCGTGCGAATGTACACCACAGAAGGAGGTAGGCGAACAACCAATTTCAACATTTTTTTAAGGTAATAATCCAGTGTTGCCATGCGCCTCCGCCCAGGAATGCTAACACACAATAACACAATGCACTATCCCTTTGTGTACCTTTTATCCTCACTGACTTCTCAGGTTTAGAGAGCCGCACAGAACTACATTTGCAGCCGAATATTTTTTTGAAGAAGAACATGCATTTGCAGGAAACCATTTGTGCACTCAGTACAGCTCCCGGTATGGGGGCCATTGCCCTCATCCGCCTCAGCGGCTCCGATGCAGCATCCATTTTTCAAAAAATATTTTCCAAAGACATTTCGACTGCAGAATCGCACAAGGCTATTCATGGGTGGATTGTAAACAAAGGAGAAAAGATTGATGAAGTTGTAGCGACCATCTTTCGAGCACCGCGTTCGTTTACTGGCGAAACCACGGTAGAAATCGCTTGTCACGGATCGGTTTACATTCAGCAAAAAATCATTGAAGCCTTGCTTGAAAACGGAGCTGTGATGGCCTCACCGGGGGAGTTCACCATGCGGGCTTACCTCAACGGCAAAATGGACCTCAGCCAAGCCGAAGCCGTGGGTGACTTGATTGCTTCCGAATCGGCTGCTGCCCACAAGCAAGCATTGCACCAGATGCGCGGTGGTTTTTCAAAAGAAATTGCAGATCTCCGCGAACGATTGATTCAGTTCGCATCGCTTGTGGAGCTAGAGCTGGACTTTGCTGAAGAAGATGTTGAGTTTGCAAACCGTCAGCAACTCATTCACCTCGTTACCGAAATCACGAACGTGGTGGAAGGCCTTCGCAAATCATTCTCTCTTGGCAATGCCATTAAGAATGGTGTTCCTGTTGCCATCATCGGCAAGCCGAATGAAGGAAAAAGTACATTGCTCAACGCTTTGCTCAATGAAGAGCGCGCCATTGTGAGCGATATAGCGGGGACTACGCGTGACACGGTAGAAGACAGCGCCACAATTGGCGGCATTCGTTTCCGATTCATCGACACAGCAGGTATCCGCACAACGGAAGACACCATTGAAAAAATGGGTATCGCGCGTGCTTGGGATAAAGCCAGAGCTGCTTCCATTGTCCTTTATATGATGGATGCCGTAGACACCACCCGCGCTGAGCTCGAAACGAATCTGCGCGAAATCCATGAACAACTCATCGATGGACAATACAAATTGCTCATCGTAGCCAACAAAATTGACAAGGATGGTTTTGATGGGCATGAGCTTGCTGAACGCACAGCGGGATTGGGTGAAGTAATTGCCATCTCTGCGAAGAACAAAACCAACATGGACCAGTTGAGCAATCGCCTTTTGGAACTGGTAGAAAGCGGTAAGGCACACAGCGGTGAAACAATCGTCACCAATGCCCGTCACTACGAGGCATTAACCAAAGCATCCGCTGCGCTCGCTGACATCCGCAACGGATTGGACAACGGCATCACAGGCGACTTCCTCGCAATTGATATTCGAAGAACGCTTTATCACCTGGGCGAAATCACCGGTCAAATCAATGCCGATGATTTGCTCCATTCTATCTTTTCGAAGTTTTGTATCGG
>DATCJY010000038.1:0-41014 GCA_036562565.1 Flavobacteriales bacterium
AGGTGTGTACATGGTGGAGATCACCGCAGGCGATGAAGTGAAGACACAACGCATGATCGTTGCGAAATAATCACAGCCCTTATAGATAAAGAAAAGAAGTCGGCCTTCGCGTAGCGAAGGCCGACTTTGTTTTTATGGAAAGCGTATTTACACAGTCACATCATCATGCAGCTCTTATAGGGTGTACTAGCGCAATCAAAGTAACCGAGCAGTGAGCACACCATATATAGTTGAGCGGTTCTACAAAGGATAATCAACGAATCATGCACTCTACGAACTCACTATTGACAATTTATCACTCCACTAATTGTACAAACCATCCAATACCCTTCATGTGATTATTCCACATTCGAGATAATAAATTCAACTTTGGTATTAGGGGCTTAGAAAATATCTCTAAATTCGTCCTGTTGACTTGTAAGAGTCATATGAGGATAAGGGAGTGTTGTAGAAAGTCTTGAAGTAGTTGTTCCCTTGAACTCTGATTGAATGATGTGTCCGCAATTGGCGGAAAGTCCTCTCGAAAGAGAGAGAGCTGCGTTCCTGAAAGGAAATGATTGTCGGTAAGAACATTCGCTAAGGATGCTCACGAAAACTGATTACTAGAAGTAACGAACCAAAGCCACGGCCCTCCGTAGCTTATCCGGTATAAAAATTTTTTATGTGTCACCTGGTCCTCCGGTGGTATTGCCCAATCCCCCGCCAAAGAGAAAGGAGGACCATGTTCCGGTTAAAGTTCGTGTCGTTAGGTGCCCTGCAGGCCATTAGCTTGAGAGCCTTATCTGCTAAACGCTCATCAGGTTTGTAAGCCAAGCGCCAACACATGACTTAGAAAGAGAGAGTCCCGAGGCGAACGCGCTTCGGGACTTTTTTGCAGTGACTCAGAGTGTTGGGTCATGCATTTTGGTGATTTTAAATTGTGAACTGCAAAGTATGAATCGGGTGATGGCTGAACCTTTTGAAGCCACGAATGCCGCTACATCCAACAATTCGAATTGGAAAGCCGTTCTGGCTGCCACCCAAACCTTAGTACCCTAAATTGTTATTTTCGTGTGAGTCAATTGTTGATAAACCTAACTCTGCATGCATATATTTTCGCTAACTCGCTTTTTTAACGGCAATGAAAAACTATTAGAACCATGAAGGCTCTGATTACAAGAGGTCTTTCATACCTAAATGATGTTATCTTCCTGTGCTCTCTGCGCGGGTTTCGCTCTAGCTGCGTTTCATCATCAGTGCTTAATATTCAATTAACTACCACAAAACATCGCTGGGCGAATCTTGCCCCGAGCAATTCATTCCCCCTATGAATAAATCTTGCTATCTAAACTCAAAAATGAATAATTATAAATCTCTCTTTTCTATGGAACATTCTTACAAGCAACCCCCAAAAGGGAGCGTTGTTAAGCAAAAGCCGTTCATGGCGTTTCTCCTCGTGGGGATTTTTACTTTGCTCTCGACTGTGGGGTGGGGGCAGACGGTGATTTTCAGTGAAAACATGGGGGTCCCAACCGCAACCACATTAATTTCAAATTATGTGAATGGGACTCCTCCGGCTACATTTCAAAACGTTGCTACTCTTACCTTCACAGGGGCTAGCAATACGGATGTTAGGACAACAAACGCAAGTAACATTACCGGATCAAGTGGTGGTGGTAACGTATTCCTGAATCTCAGCTCTAAATGGTTTGAGATTTCAGGAATCAATACTAGCAATTATGAGGATCTGGTATTGTCATTCTACGTTAGGAAAGGTACGAATTCAACTACACAGCCATTGGTGGTGCAGTATAGTATAAATGGTGAGGACTATATTACTGTATCATATCCCAACTTGCCCACGGGTTCAGGAACAGCGGGTTGGTATCAGCGAACAGTTACCTCCTCACTTCCGTCTGTTGCGAATTTGAGAATTCGATTTACAGGAACCGGAGATACTGATGGTCGATTGGACGATGTTATGCTTACAGGAACATTGTCAGCTCCTACCGCAGATCCCGAAATCACCCTTGCTAATAACGGTTCACAAACCGGTTCAGGCAACATGGAGCAAAACACTACCGATAATGTACTGTCAACATTTACGCTTGCTGCTGCCGAGGCCAATGCATCATTGACCGAGGCTTATTTCACTACTTCCGGCAACTATACTTCTTCTGATATTACGGCTATTAAGTTGTGGGCAAATACTACCAATACGTTTGCCACTGCTACCCAATTGAGTTCTTACATTACTACTTCAACGGGTTCTGGCGACTTGCTGGAATACACCGGCCTTAGCTATAGCATTCCCGAAGGTGCAACGCGTTATTTCTGGCTAACAGCCGATGTGGCTGCGGCCGCAGTGGTGGGCCGCACTATCAATGTGGACGCTATGATCGGTGCAGACTTCGTGTTTTCAGCAGGTGAGGCTACCGGTTCTGCTTCTGCGGGTGGTGTGCAAACCATTGTGGCAAGCACTGCCCCGGTATTATGGGTAGAGGCAGAGAGCAATTTGAGTTTTGGCAACGTGTGCGTGGGCAGCAATGCTGCTACCACCGGTACTTTCGAACTGTATGGCGTCAACCTTGCCGGCACTAACGTTACTGTAGGGCCGCTGGCAGGTTATCAATTCTCTACGGACGGTGTTTCTTTCTCCACTAGCTTGTCTATTCCCATTGTAGGTGGTGAGGTGATCGAAGAAATCAGTGTGCGTTTCAGCCCTGCTGCTGCGGGTGTGGCCGATGGCAATATCGCTATCAGCACTACCGGTGTGCCTACTGTCAATGTAGCGGTTACAGGTACAGGGATTGCTGCTCCAAGTATCACTGCGCAACCGGCTAACCAAACGGTAGTGGTGGGCAATGCTGCTACGTTCAATGTTACTGCTACAGGTGCTACTTCTTACCAATGGCAAGAGAACACTGGCAGCGGATGGAACAACATCTCCGGTGCTACTAATGATTCTTATACAACAGACAATACATTGCTTGGTATGAACGGTTATCAATACCGTGTGGAAGTGACCAATGCCTGTGGTACTACTACATCTGATGCTGCTACGCTTAATGTGACTACTGCTGTGGTTTATGAATTGATTACCTCTCAAGTAGAACTTGTGGAAGGTTATTATGTCATCACCAATGAGACAAGCGCATTTGCGATGACTAGCGGTTATATCGGAACTAGTCCAGACGGATACTTTATAAAAACTGATGTAGAGCCTGTGGATGATAAAATCATTAACCCGGCTGCAAACATTGTATGGTATATCGCACCTAATGGTAGTGGTTATACTATTTATTCGGCTACTCTTGATGCTTATTTGCACTATTCCGGTAGCACCAATGCAGTAGGCTATGCAAGTAGTGTAGCAAGCAATAACGAACGTTGGACTTTTGAATACAGTGCATCAGGGTCACCTGACAAATGGACTGTAAAGAACATTGCAATAAATACTCGTCAATTATCATACAACAGTGGCTCTCCACGTTTCGCTTGTTATGCTAACAATGGTCAGCAAGAACTTCAACTCTACCGCCTTGCTGCTCCTTCAGAGCCAACTCCTGCCATCGCAGTTACACAAGGTGCAACAGCTATTGTAAGCGGTACAGGTTCTTATGACTTCGGCAACCAACAAGTAAGCACTAGCAGTGCAGCGGTTACATTCACCATTACCAACTCCGGTACTGCTGATTTGGAAATCGACAACATAACGTTGAGCGGTTTGCAAGCTGACCAATTCAGCGTAACGGCTGCTGCGGCTTCTACAGTGGCAGAGGCAGGTTCTACTACCTTCACTGTTACTTTCTCGCCTACATCTACCGGTGTTAAGTCGGCTACAGTCACCATTGAAAACAACACCGGTGATGATTACGCATTTACCGTAACTGGTACAGGGGTTTACTCTACCGAGTCTGACATCGTGGCGGTGAATACTTACTCTTACACATCGAATATTGAGTACCTCAACTATCAAAACCCACCTACCTCCAACACAACCGGAAACGTGGGCGTGTTCCAGTTCCAGGTGCGCGATGGTGGGGCTTCTGCTGCTGATGCCGATGAATTGCCCACTACATTGACTGATATCACGTTTACATATACCGGTACACCTAACACTGTTGCAGCTGCAGGCTTGTTCCAAGGCAATTCACACATTGCAACAGCAGCTAACGTTGAAGGAAATACGATTTCCTTCACAGGTCTCAACATTGTTGCCGCTGACGATAACGTATCTGCTAACTACACTTTGCGTGTAAGCTTTGGTACTATCGCTACGGACAATGAGCAATTGCAATTCACCGTACAATCCGCAGTGGCAGCAAGCACAGGTTCCACCTTTGCAGCGGCCAACGCTGGTGGCGCTACTTCCAGCACTACTGGTGACCGCAACAGAATTGAAGTGGTGGCAGATCGCATCGGCTTCTTGCAACAACCGGTGAACACATCGGTGGACATGAACATGACACCTCATCCATCCGTGCAAGCGGTGGATGTAAACGGCAACCGCGACTTAGACTTTACCGGTACCATCTCCATTACCTCCACCGGTTCATTATCTGCTACTCCGCAAACATCCGCAGCTGATGACGGTGTTGCAACATTCGGTACCATCAACCACACGGCTGCCGGCACAGGCTTCGTTCTTACTGCTACAAGCACATTGGGCAACGTAGTAAGTAACCCGTTTGATATTACTACCATTGTTTATGCCAATGGTGATTACAGAACATTGGGCAGCGGTAACTGGGTTTCTAACAGCGCTACTCCAGCAATCTGGGAAAGATTGGTTGATGGTGTGTGGACACCAAGTAACTCTCCAACCTACTCAACCACGAATACCATTTACATTCAGAATGGTCATACCATTTCAACCGGTGGTTCATTTGGTAATTCTGTGAAAGTTCGCATCATGGAGGGTGGTACGTTTACTGTGAACCATTCCGGTACGGTAGTGAACATGTTGGTAAACGGTGGAGGTGTGCTCAACGTGAATGCGGCACTCACTATCGGAAGTGGCGGTACCTTGGAGTTGGAAGACAATGCTACATTGAACTACAACCATTCTGGAGCGACATCATCCAGTTTGTTTGCGGGTACAGAAATCTTCCACCCGAATTCCAACTTCGTAGTGAAAGGAATTAGCAGCAGCAACTCTGTAGTGAACACTTCTCTCAATACCTCTACATTCGGTGGTAACACAGCCTTGTTCGGTAACTTGATCATCGATATAGATAACCCGGGTAATAATATCGATATCCTACCTACTACCTCAGCAAGCTATAATCTCACTCATCAAGACTTTATTGTAAGACGCTTTGGAAATAACAATTTGCGCCTTTCTACCACCGGAACGATTACCGTTAACATAGGTGGAAACGTCATTGTTGAGCCGTCTGTCGTTTCCAATGTTCAGTTTAAAACAAGCGGTGATTTGGTGATGAACATTGCCGGTGATATGTTGTTGCAAGGCGGTACTACACGTATAATAGCTACTACCAATGCCGGCTCATCTTCTACAGTGAACCTAGAGGGCAACCTTGTAATAACAGGTAATGCACAATTGGACTTCAACCCATCCATTACATCCAATCAAGTGGATGCTACATTGAACATCAAAGGCGATATCGATGTGGCATCAACAGCACTTGTGCGAAGCACCAATGGTAACGGCACCAACTATGGTTATATCAATTTCATTGGTGCCGGTGATGGCCTCACAGACGCTACCACACAAACCGTAAACATCGCCACTACAGTTGCGAATGAGAATACGAACCTTCGCTTCACCGTGACCAATGGCGCTTATGTGCGTCTTGCCAATCAAGACCTTGATTTGGGAGTGCGCTCCCAAGTGGTGGTTGCTTCCGGTGGTACACTTGACTTTGGATTCAACGGCACCACAGCTTTGAACCTTAACGGTTACGGTGTTACGGGTACTGGCTTTAGCTCACAAGAAGGGGCTACACTGAAGATCACCTCACCACAAGGTATCCAATCAACATCCGGCAACGTGGGTAACATCCGTACCAATACAGCACCAAACATCAATCAGATCGCTACGTTCCATTACATGGGTAAAGAAAACCAAGTGACCGGTACAGGTATCACTTCAGGTTCTACCGCTAAAGTGGTGATTGTAGAATTGGACAACAATGCACTCACGTTGACATTGAGCAATGATGTGGCTATCTCTAACGGTACAACCCTTGATGTGCTCGGTGGTCGTTTGGAAATTAGAAAAGGTATCCTTCTGGACCAACCGGGAGCAGGTGTATCGGGTAGCGGTCGTCTTGTCATGACTGACGGTACTTTCCGCTCCACCATTTTGGAAACTGCATTGCCACGATTGAGTAACCACAGCAACTATGCTTTGACAGGCGGTACAGTGGAGCTCAATGGTAACGGAGACCAAATCCTCAAAGGTTCACCTGCCGGAGGTTACTACAACGTTGCGGTAACCAATGTGGGCTACAAAACCATCACATCCGGATTTGTGATTGCCAATAACTTGCTCATTACAGATGGTGTTTTGGATTTTGCAAACTTCACTGTGAACGGTGCTGCAGGTCTTACCATGACCGGTGGTCGTCTTCGTCTTGCACGCACAAACGCAACGCTTCCTGAATTGACCGGTACGGCTACTCCTTACAACATTACCGGTGGTACAGTGGAATTGTATGGTACTACTGAAATTCAGACACACTCTTTGCGCGGTACCTATGGTGCTGCATCTCTCAATATCAGCTACTACAACATTGAGCTCAATGCTGAAGGTGCTAACGTGGCAGCAGGCGAAGCAAACGTTGTTGCAGGCGCAAGTTTCAGTGTGCAAGGCACCATGACCATCAACGAACCGGTGTGCTTCCGTCTCGCATCTGGCTATACCATTGACGGTGCAGGTACATTCGACCTACAACCGGGTGCTACTTTGAAATACGGTGGCACGATAACAACTGCAGGCAATACCGGAAACATACGCACCGCTGTGCGCAATTTCCCTGCAACTGCTTCTTACGGTTTCGTGGGCAGCGTGAACAGCCAACAAGCAGGGGATGGCCTTCCTACACAAATGGTGAACCTCTACCTCGATAAGGCAGTTTACAATCAACAAGTACAAGTGCAGCACAATATCACTGTTACAGGTACTATGCGCATCTACTTCGGTGTGTTGAATGTGGGTGAAAACAAAGTAACCATTGCCGAAGGCGGTCATGTATCAGGAGGTGGTATTTCCAACGGGTGGGTTCATGGTACTTTGGAGAAATTCATCTCCACTGCTGCTACTTCTGCTAACTATGAAGTCGGTTTCAATGGATACTCACCCGTGAGCGTTCTGTTCCAAAACGTCACCGAAGGCGGATACATGTCATGGCGCGCACGCACTCCGGATCATCCGGAACTTGCAAGCAACGGTGTTCTCAATCCGAATATGAGTATTAACCGTTACTGGACCGTTGGTCTCAATGATATTTCATTGGTGAGTTATACTCCTACCTTCACCTTCCTCAATGGTGATAAGGATGCAGGCATCAACACCAGCGGTGTGAGCATCGGTCTATACAACGGTTCATGGAACGGAATGTATGTGGGTACTCGCACATCCAACTCCACACAAGCGCTCAATGTGATGCTCATCGGTGACTTTGTGATTGCCGAGGCTTACGATATGGTAATTCCTCCTGCAAACGACAACGCTCAGAGCAACAACCCGAACTTCAACAGCGGTACCTATTCATATCCAAGCTGTGTGAACGTTCAAGGAACTACTACCAATGCTACCGTGCACCCGGCAACAGGCAAGCGCGATGTGTGGTATCAGTTCATCGCTAAGAGCAATGGTGTAAGCATCCGCGTAAACAGTGCGGTGATGGATCCAATCATCTACTTGTTTGATGCGAATGACTTGACCACTCCGCTTGATGTAGAAAACCTGGTAGTAGGTCCGGGCCCTGAATATTTGAATTACAGCAACCTTGTTCCGGGTAATTTGTATCGCATTGCTGTTGCTTCTGCAAGCGAGGTGGATGGTGACTTCAATATCTGCGTGAGACACTTGCGCATCCCTGAGTGTGCAGAGAATACAGAGAAATCGCTTTGTAGCGTGTTGCAAACATCTCTTACCGGAGCACAAAACACCATCTTCTACTTCACGGATGTGAACACCAACGTGACCACATCTTACACTTCTTCTACTTATTACATGACCCTTAGCACACCATCTGCACAGTTGCGTCACGGTGCTACATACACTGTATCCAATACTGCTGTATATCACCTCGAAGATGGTTTGGGCAATCCTGAGATTATTGAAGTGAGCAATGAGGGTGGTTGCTTGTTGGTAATCGAGCCACATCGCTTGATTGAAGTAAGAGCTAACCAACGTTGTGTAAACGGTGCAGTGCTTGCACGTTCGGCTAACCTCTATGGTGAAATGTTTGGTTCAGGTGGTAACTGTGCGCAAAACGGTTACATCGTTGAGTTTGTTCGCGTAGCTAACTGTGCAGGTGATGATCCACAAGTATTGGAGCCAATCACAAAATCCGTATCAGTAACATCTCCATACATCAGCTTGAACTATGCATTCAACGGCTTGCCATTGGCAGAGAACCCTGCTATCGGTTACTGGAGTGTGCGCTGGAAGCCACGCTATGAAGGTTACACCGGTGAGTACGGACCAGCTCATGTTGTTGCGGTGAACGGTACTTCACCTGCTGCAGGAATGAGCACCGCCACTCAGGAAGCCGTGAATGCCCTTACAAATTCAACAGATAGCATCACAGCCAACATCTATCCCAACCCGAACAACGGTGAACTCATGAACATCAACCTCACCGGAATTACTTCATCTGAAGTATTCGTTCGCATCATGGACAGTATGGGACGCGAAGTGTATAACAACCGCTACACTGTTGACGGTTCATTGAACACGATGGTAAGCTTCAGCAAACCACTTGCACAAGGCGTTTACATGGTAGAATTCACCGCAGGCAATGAGGTAATCACTCAGCGCATGGTGGTGACAAAATAATCTTTGATGACAACCACAACATTTGGCCGCCACATCTGCCGAATGATGTTGAAGCTAATGAGAAGGCCTTCGCGAAGCGAAGGCCTTCTCTATTTTTTTAATAGCCTTTTGCAAAGAAACGCAGGGGACGAGCAGTCGCTGAAGCCAATACCTCTACCCAGCATTGTTCGCAATAATCGGTGTAGTTTTGCGGCTCAATTATGGAGTGTACAATCTCAAGTGTGATGAACAAGGTCATCGGAAGCAAATGCAGCGCATCCGATGACGCAATAGATGTATCCATTACCGAAATGATGGATGATGCCTTGCGCAGCACATGGGATGCCTTCATGCCCGCAGAGCATTCTTTCCTTCATTCCGATTACTTGCAGGCTCTTGAGAAAGCCAATGGTCGTGGACTTGAATTGCGCTACGTAACGTTTCGTGATGAAAGCGGTGTGCTCGGGATGGCTGCTTTTCAGATAACACACTTTGCCACATCGCCTGATGCCTATGCCAATCCCGTGATGCGTTTCCTGCACAATGCCACTCAGCTTGTGCGCATGGGACATGTACACAACATCCTCATCTGTGGCAATGCAATAGCAACAGGCGAACACGGATTCTATTTTGCTCCGCATATCTCCACAGAGAAGAAGGTGGAGCTGCTCGCCAAAGCAATGAACACCATCGCCAAGCAAGAGAAGCAAAAGAAAAGACGCATCTGTGCAATGGTGGTCAAGGACTTTTATCCCCAGAATGCCGCAGTTTCCAAAGCGTTTGAGGAGTTTGGTTTCAAAGCTTTTCAGGTTGATCACAACATGGTGATGCCGTTACTGCCGGAGTGGAAGTCGTTGGATGATTACTTGGCAGCGATGGTTACCAAGTTCCGCACCAAGGCCAAGGCAGCTTTGTCGCGTTCTGCGGTCTTGCAAATCCAGAACCTTTCAGCCCAATCCATTGTTCCTTATCTCGAGGAGATTCGCACGCTCTATGAAAACGTGCATTACCGGGCTGATTTTCGTCTGGGTAAAATGAATGTGGACGCATTGCCAATGCTTCTTCAGCAAATGCCCGATCGCTTTGTGGTACGCACTTATCACTTAGATGGTAAGGTAGTGGGCTTTATGACGGCCATGCAATGTGGGCGTTCTTTGGAGGCACACATCATTGGTATAGATTATTCGTGCAACAAAGAGTGCGGAGTCTATCAACGCATACTTTATGATTATGTAGCACTAGGCATTGACCGCGGCTGCGAGCGCATTGTATTGGGTCGCACGGCAGCGGAGATTAAGTCCACCATTGGTGCCTTGCCTGTTGACCTCACTTGTGCCATCATCCATCAGCGCAGCATCAGCAATGCATTGCTGAAACTCATCTTGCGCTACGTAGGTCCATCGGAATACGAACAGCGCCAACCCTACAAAGCAGAGGTGTATCAGCGTATCAAAAAAGAAGAGAAAGTACTCGTGGGTTAAAAGCCGATGAGTCCGCCCACGCGAAAGATGGGATTGGAATAAGGTGAGCGCGGGTCTTGAATCAAATCGAACAAAACAAGAATCCCAAAACGTACTGGCCCTGAGTTTTGGTAGCCTGCACCTACAAGCCACACCGGTGCGTTGTTGGTATATCCGTCACCGCGCGGTGTCTGAAAGTTCATGGTAAGGTATTCAAACTCGGTATGCACAAGGATATTCTCAAACATGTAGGCACGGCTCCACACCGATGGTCCATAGATGTGCTGTGAATATCCGCGACTGCCCGAATAGATGTAGTTGAAGCCCACACCGCTAACCCACCAGTCGGTGAGTTTATAGCCCACCATCGGGTTCACTTGAAAATAAGAATAGGTGCCGATAGCACCACCTAGGTTACCGCCAAATACCAGTCGGTCTTTGAAGGATGTTGCCTTGGCAGGTTCTGCCTGTTTTGCGGTCGGTACATAATCGTCATCACCGCTTTGTTGTGCGGAATGAACGAGGGGCAACGAGCACAAGAGCAAAATGAGCCAAAGTCCTTTCTTCATATAGCGCGTGGTTGCATTTGAGTTAAGCTAGTATATCTATCTGTTCGCTGATACTGATGGTACACGGTAGTCGACTGCCGCGTTCGCCTTCTTTTTCTATGCGCATATCGCCCACCAGTCGCAATTTGTTTGTCCTAATATACTGCATCTGCGGAATGTCGAGCTTTACACCTTTTCGCAATTTGCCCATGTAGCGGATGTATTGAAGGATGTTTACATCACCCACCACAGTAACGTCCAGCATACCGTCATACATATCGGCCTCAGGTGCTATGCAAATGCCACTGCCGAAATATTTGCCGTTGCAGCAAGCCACGAGCAAGGCTTTGCCTGTCCAGGTCTTACCGTCATATTCTAGCGTGATTACCTTCTTGCGATAAGTGATGAAACACTCGAAGATAGCCCAGGCATATTTGAAATTACCGGGGAGGTATCGGGCCATGGTGGACACGCGCTCCACAACCTTCGTAGTAAGTCCGGTGCTGGACTCATTGATGAAGTATTCGATGCGGCCGCTCTCGGCCACAATTTTGCCGATGTCAATTTTCTTGATTTCACACCGCTCCAATCGCTGGATGAAGTCTTTTAGCGATTTGCCCTTCCAGCTGAAACTGCGACCGAAATCATTGCCCGACCCGTAGGGCAGCATTGCAATAGCCGGTATTTTAGCAGTGGGATGTTCGCGCTGGTAAATCTTGATGCCGTTGAGGCACTCGTTGAGCAAGCCATCACCCCCTATGGCCGTCATGATATCTGCTTTTGATGCATTTTCATAAGCAATTTGTTTACCCGTTCCGAAGTCAGAGGTAAAACAGAAGTAGAACTGATGGTTGGCCGGGCGCAGAGCCTCCAGCTCTTTAGGCAAATGGCGCAACTCTTTTTTGCCACCATGAATAATGAAAATAACTCTCATAAGACCGCTTCCAAAGTAGCACTTTGGAGATGTGAATAAATGGCTTCAAAAAGGTTTTATTCACAGTTTTCAGAACACCTGATTTTCTAAGTTTGCACAGCCTTTATTTTTCGCGTGATGCGCAGCGGAGAACGCGGGTAGGACTTAAATAACACTGCATGAACGAAACGTTGAATAAAACTATTGGTAAGCCATCGCTTCTTCTGGAGTCGCTTACGGAATCAGCAACCCTTGCCATGGCGCGCCTCAGCCGCGAGCTATCACAGCAGGGCAAGGACATTGTAAGTCTCTCCTTAGGTGAGCCTGATTTTGACACACCGGATTTTATCAAGGAAGCGGCTATCGATGCTATGAATAAGAACATCACGCACTATCCACCGGTAAACGGAATTCTGGAAGTACGTCAGGCAATTGCAAAGAAATTTGAACGCGACAACGGCCTGCACTACCAAGCAGACCAGATTGTGGTCTCCACCGGAGCCAAGCAGGCCATTGCGAATGCTGTGTATGCGCTTGTCAACCCCGGTGATGAGGTGATTATGCCTAGCCCTTTCTGGGTGAGCTATGCGGAAATTGTCAAGATGGCTGGAGGTGTGCCGGTGCTCATCAATGCCACAGTGGAGAATGATTTTAAAATCACTGCTGAACAACTCAAGAATGCCATCACTCCCAAGACAAAGTTGATTATCTACAGCTCGCCTTGTAACCCTACAGGTTCCGTGTATTCACGTCAGGAACTGGAAGCTTTTGCCGAGGTAATTGAGCAAAAAGAAGAACTTTATGTAATAAGTGATGAGATTTATGAGCTCATCAATTTCTCTGGCAAAACACAAAGCATCGCAGCCATTGGCAATTTGATGAACCGCACCATTACGGTGAACGGAGTGTCCAAGGCTTTTGCGATGACAGGTTGGAGAATTGGATACATCGGTGCGCCAAAGTGGATAGCCGATGCCTGCAATAAATTTCAAGGACAAATCACCAGCGGTGCCAACAGCATTGCGCAGATGGCTTGTAAAGCCGCTGTGGAAGCTGACCCTTCAGTAGTGAAACCGATGATTGACGTGTTCAAGAAACGTAGAGACCTCGTCTATGACCTCATGAGCGAGATTCCGGACATCAAGATTAACAAGCCTGAAGGTGCCTTCTATTTCTTCCCGGATGTATCGGCATACTTCGGCAAGTCTGATGGCAATACGACTATTCATAGCGGTACAGACCTCTCCATGTATTTGTTGCAAAACGAGCTGGTAGCGGTGGTGTCCGGAGGTGCCTTTGGTGATGACAACTGCATCCGCATTTCTTATGCGGCATCAGAGGAAGTATTGACTAAAGCCATTGCGCGCATCAAGAATGGTTTGTCCAAACTCAAGTAATTCATTTTATCATATAGTGCAAGAATCATCGTAATGACCAAAGGCGAATTAGAACAACTCTTCCATCACTTCAACTCCTTGACAGCATTGATCATCGGAGATGTGATGATAGATGCATATTACTGGGGAAAAGTGGAGCGAATCTCGCCTGAGGCGCCTGTGCCGGTAGTGCAGGTTCAGAAGAGAGAAAACCGCTTGGGTGGTGCGGCCAATGTAGCTCTCAACGTCAAAAGCCTTGGTGCCAAAGCCATCATCTGCTCCGTTGTGGGCGATGGTAACAAGGGCGACATGTTTCGCAACACACTCAAGGAAAACAATTTTTCTACCGAAGGCATCATCGATTCCAATGAACGCATGACGACCGTCAAGACACGCGTCATCAGCCAAGGGCATCACTTGTTGCGCGTGGATGAGGAGATGACCACTCCACTGTCACAAACCGATGAGCGCCACTTGCTCCGCTGCATCAAAGGCATCTTGGACAAACAACAGGTTGATGTAATCATCTTTGAAGACTACAACAAAGGTGTGCTCACGGAAAACGTCATCAACAGCGTAATCCAATGGGCACTTGCTCTCAATATACCGATAGCGGTAGATCCTAAGAAAGAAAACTTCTTTGCCTACAAAGGCGTGACCTTGTTCAAACCCAACCTCAAGGAATTGCGCGAAGGTTTGCGCGTGGAGTTTGACAAAAACGATGAAGCAGCGTTGCGCAGCTCCATTGATGAGCTACAAAAACGCCTTGGCAACGAACTCACCATGGTGACCCTCTCAGAGCTTGGAGTGATTACCAAAAGCAATGAAGGTTACTACCGCGAGCCCGCACACGAGCGCAACATCCTTGACGTAAGTGGGGCAGGAGATACCGTCATCAGTGTGGCCTCGCTTGCTCTTGCTGGTGGTGCCAATCCACAAGTGATGACTGCACTTGCCAATTTGGCCGGTGGACTGGTTTGCGAAAAAGTAGGTGTAGTATCCATCGATAAAGATTTGCTTCTGGAAGAAGCCATTCAACATCTTGCTCAATAGACATAATTAGAAACATAGAATTGGAAACAGTTAAGCCGTACAACTCCGAAGGCGAGAAAAAAGAACAAGTAGCAGAGATGTTTAATAACATCTCCCACAGCTATGATTTCCTCAATCACTTTTTTTCATTGGGAATAGATGTGTTGTGGCGCAAGAAAGCCATGCGCATTTTAAAGAAAGAAAATCCCAAACGCTTATTGGACGTGGCTACCGGAACGGGTGACTTTGCACTCGAAGCTGTGCGCATGAAAGTGGGCGCAGAGAAAATCATCGGTGTGGACATCAGTGAAGGTATGCTGGAGGTAGGGCGCAAGAAAGTGGCCGCCAAGAACCTTTCCGATATCATAGAGCTCAGAATAGGCGATTCTGAGAATCTGCCTTTTGAAGATAATTCATTTGATGCCTATACCGTTGCCTTCGGTGTGCGCAATTTTCAGAACCTCGAAAAAGGATTGACGGAGATGAAACGAGTACTCAAGCCCGGCTCACTGGGCATCGTGCTTGAATTCTCCAAACCAAAGGCATTTCCCTTTAAACAACTTTACTTCTTCTACTTCAGATACATCATGCCGCTGATTGGACGCATTGTGTCCAAAGACCAACGGGCTTATACTTATTTGCCGGAAAGTGTAAAAGCTTTTCCATCGGGTGATGATTTTTTAGCTATCATGAATAAGATAGGTTATAAGGATACGAAACGCATTCCGCTTACGGGAGGTATTGCGACCATTTATCTTGGAAGAAAATGAAAGTTTATCCCTCAGAGTTGACGGGCACAGTGGCTGCGCCCGGTAGCAAAAGTGCAGCCCAACGTATGGTCGCATGTGCATTGCTGGCGCGCGGAGAGAGCGTAATACGTGAGTTTCCCGATAGCGATGATTGTGTGGCATCACTGGGGATAGCCAAAGCCCTTGGCGCCATTATTACCCAAAAGGGAAATACAGTGACCATAAAAGGTGGCTTTCCTGATGCATTTCGCTCCGGTATTCGCAATCCGAGCAAAGAGATAATGTGTGGCGAGTCAGGGCTTTCTTCCCGTATGTTCACTCCCATTGTGGCACTTAGTGAAGAGGAGATAACCATCAACGGACATGGTACCTTGCTCAAGCGCTCGTTTGCCGACTTTGAAAAAATTCTTCCGGCTATCGGGGTGCAATGCACCACCAACAACGGCCTACTGCCCGTAAAAGTGAAAGGCCCATTGCAAGGAGGAGAGCTGGAAATGGATGGTGCAATGTCCTCCCAATTTCTCACCGGGGTGCTCACGGCACTTGCACGTGCCAACGGCCCATCCACTGTCACGGTACACAACCTCACCAGCCGTCCGTATGTGGACATGACCATCCAAATCCTTAAGCAATTCGGGGTAGAGGTGACACATGAGGATTATCGTGTGTTCCATATTAAACCCACACTTTATAAGCCACAGGACTTGGTGGTGCCCGGTGACTGGAGTGGCGCTGCCTTCCTGCTCGTAGCCGGTGCACTGTGTGCTCCGCAAGGCATTACCATTACCAACCTGTCAACTACCATCTCACAGGCGGATGCCGCCATTCTCGATGTATTGAAACTGGCGGGTGTTTCCTTCACCACTTCAGATGATAGCGTGACGGTAAGAGAAAGCGATATCCATGCTTTTGAATTTGATGCCAATCAATGTCCTGATTTGTTTCCGCCCATTGTTGCCCTTGCAGCATTTGCCAATGGTGTAAGCACCATTTACGGCACCAAACGCCTCGTGCACAAGGAGAGCAACAGAGCGAAGACCTTGCAGCAGGAATTCGCGAAAGCCAACATCCGCATCACCTTGCGCGATGATGAGATGAAGGTTTATCCAGCACCGATTCGACCGGCAATTATCAACTCACACAATGACCATCGCATTGCCATGGCAGGTGCGGTGCTAGGGCTGGCCGGTGACCGCATGACCATTCGCGGTGCAGAAGCCGTGGCAAAATCATTTCCTACATTTTTTGAAGTGATAAAGCAGCTCAATGCTAAAGTATCTTCGTGATACGCATGAACAGATTTATTGGCTTTTACCTGATCTATATACTGTTGGTGGTTTGCAGTTCATCCTGCAGCACTGCCGGTGAATCACAAGTATTCTGGAAAGCGGCAGCTCCATCACTCGACCAATGGACAGAGTTGTCGTCACCTCCGGTGGTGAAGGAAGCGAAGGAGACCACTTATGATGCTCGCAAGTGGCACACCACGTTCGATTCCGTTTCGTTTACTGATAAGGTGGTTTGGCTAGCTCCGGATTCATTGCGCTTCGAGCTGAAGCTCAACGGCAAGAACATCGTGACCAACCTGCAGTTCAACTTATGGCCTTCTTCATTCTCTGAGGAGGAAATCGTTATCTATCCCAATAACTGGAAGGTGCGTCCTTACATCATCGATGCTCAATATTTCCGCACGTTGCTCAAACCTTCGGGCAATGAATTATTGTTATCGGTTACCAATGCCGGCAAAGGAAATTGGAGCAAGCAGGAATGTGTTTTGCTGCTGAGCACATCCAATAGCAATGAATCAACACATCCATTGCCGGTAGGCACTCCTTTTGAACCGCGCGGCCTGCCTGTTGTGCATGTAGATGTAAAAGGCAACAGCATATTAAAGAATGAAAAAGTACAAGCACAAATGCGTATTTCATGTACAGGTGTAACGGATGACGAGTGTAGCGATGAATCTTACAAAGTGAAGATCAATGTGCGTGGATATTCCTCTTCACATTTCTCCAAGAAGCAATACAGCCTACATGTATTGGATGATGCCGATAAGAAGCAGAAAGTGGAATTGCTCGGTATGAATGAAGCGAAGCGCTGGATATTGCAAGGACCTTATTCGGACCCATCGCTCATGCGCAATCCTTTTGCTTATCAGCTTTGGCGCAAAATGGGCTATTGGGCACCGGAGAGCCGTTATGTGGAGCTTGTGCTCAATAATACCTATCAAGGCGTCTATTACCTCATGGAGCGGGTAGAGGCCAATGGTTCCCGACTGGATATTGATAACAGCCCCAAAGCGCTCACGCCTTTTCTTGTACAGCTCAATCGTCCGGATAAGAACGACACCATTGTGCGCGTAATGGGACGTCCGTTCATTCTGTATAAAACGCCAAGCAATAGATTGAATGATGAAGCTTATCGCACAGCCGTGTCCGATGCATTGCAGCAAATGATGAATGCGTTGCAACAGCCATTGCAATCATCGATCATCGATTGGGAATCGTTTGCTGATTATGTCTTGTTTCAAGAATTGATGAAAAATGTGGATGCGTATGTGGTGAGTACGTATTTCCATAGTGATGGTCGTCAAATCAAAGCGGGGCCTGTTTGGGATTTTGATTTGGGGCTTGGGGCAACGGCTCGTGATAATGGCAAAAGCCCTGAGGAATTTGTGTTTGATATGAACTATAAAAAGCTGCCCGAATTCTGGAAAAGCTTGTTGAGCGATGAAGCATTTCGTGCATACATGAAGAAACGTTATGCGCAATTGCGCCAAACAGTATGGACGGAAGAGCAACTTCTCAAAGGCATGGACGCCTTGCAGAAACAACTCAACCGGGATGCTATAGAACGCAATTTCACGCGTTTCCCAATTTGGGGTGCAAAGCAGTTGGAAACTTATTCGCAAGTGCCTGCAAGTTATGACCTCGAGCTTTCGGGGATGAAGGACTGGTTGCGCAAGCGTTTGCAGTGGATGGACAATGCCTTGAGATGAGGCAACTTTTCAATAAAAGGCAAACAACAAAAAGGCCCGCTCAAGTGGCGGACCCTGATGTGCTATTTTTTCCAGAGTAGCGGTAATTTATCTTCTAAGGGTGACATACCCTTTCTTCTCTAACTTGTTTCCTTCTTTATCAAGGGCGGAGATATAGAACTTGTATTCGCCTTGTGGCAAAGGATTGCCTTGCTGGTCGTTGCCATCCCAAAGGCGGTTGTCATCCGTCTCAAACACAATTCTGTCATTGCTGAATATGATAGTTTTCTGCAACGTGATATTGCGTGATTTTTCCAATACGTCAAATGTGTCGTTGAGTCCGTCACCGTTAGGAGTGAAAATGTTTGGCACATCGATGAATGCCGGAAGGTAGGCTGCTACATCATATGTGTATAGCTCTTGATGGCCTTGTGCATCGGTCACGGTGAGCGTTACTTGATGCACACCTTCTTCCCCAAAGCTGTGCATTGGACTTCTGTCGGTGCTGGTGGTTCCGTCACCAAAATCCCAGAGGTAGGTCTCGCCAGCCGTGTATTGTGGCATGAAGAAGAAGCGAAGTTCTTCTTTGTTGACAGAAGCGATATTGAAGTGGGCGGTGAGCAATTCTTTTTCCTCTTCAGCAGCGTGTTTTAATGGTGCACCCGGTTGAGCCGGTTGTGCATTCACCGGAGAAGATGTGTATGATGGAGCGGGTGTGGCAGTTGGTGATGGAGTTGTAATCACAACCGGTGCATCTTTTGCCGGAGAAACAGCAGAAGCCGGCTGTTGCACGGCAATGCTCTGCTGTACAGTGGAACCATCAGCTACAGTTGTAGAAGCAGACGGTTGAGTGTTATTCTTCTCAACAACCGCAGTAGTTTCATTAACCTCGTTGATAAAGTCGCTCGTTGTGGCAGCAGCTTCCTGAGCCGGAGGAGCAGTTGGGTTAGCTGTGCTAGAAGGTTGTTCGTTGGTAGCAGGTTCTTTATCCAGAACCGCATAGGTAACAACTGAAGCCACAGTAATTGCAGCCACTGCCGCTATCCAAATGAGTTTGGTGCTAATGGCTTTGGTTGCCAAGGTAGCCGTGCTTCCCGTACCGCTTGCACTGCCGCTGGCGGCAGCACCACCGGAGGGAAGTTGTGAGGCGATGTTATTCCACAATTCCGGACGCACCGCGCTCTCATAATTTCCCAGCTTTTGGGAGAAAATTTCCTTTATGTATTCGTCAGCGTGTTTCAATTTCTTGTTTTTCTGTCAAATGTTTTTTCAGCCAATTCTTCGCTTTCAAAAACTGGGTTTTCGATGTGTTTTCCGAAATGCCCATCATTTCAGCGATTTCCTTGTGAGGGTAACCTTCAATGGCAAACAGGTTGAACACCGTGCGATAGCCTGAAGGCATCTTTTCTATCAGCTCCAGCAGACTTTGCTCGTTCATGCGGCTGATGGCGCTTATTTCTTCAGCATCGATGTGTTGTACTGTTTCAATATCGGTTGTGTTTCGCCACTTGTTGCGGCTGCGCAGGTAGGTGAGGGCTGTATTGACCATGATGGTTCTTATCCAACCGCCTAGCGGGCCGGTTCCTTGCCACTGTCCTATTTTATCAAACACCTTGATAAAACCTTCTTGCAGCACATCTTCGGCTTCTTCCTGGCTGTCGCAATAGCGAAGGCACACAGTCATCATTTTTCTGGAATATAGTTTCCACAGCAGCTCCTGGGCATCGCGTTTGCCCGCAGCACAACCGTTTGCTAATTCCTGATCTGTCATACCATGTGGCCTGTGTTGAGATGAAAGGCAACCGAAAAAAGTTGCCCGAACTGGAAGTTAATTTATCCAATTCGGGCAAAAATAAAGGGATGAAATACTATCGAATGATCGTGACGGTTCCTTCAAACACCTGTAAGTTGGTACTGCCGAGCTCGTAACACTCAATGTGCCAGATATAGGTGCCATCCGGAACGAAGTGTTGTCCATGCATGTATTCACCGGTCCATGGTTCTTCAGAATTTTCGCTGTAGAATACGGTATCGCCCCAGCGGTTCATTATCCAGATTTTGTAACGATCTGGGTCGTGGCCGGAGACTATGGGCAAGAACACATCGTTGAGTTTTACTTCATCATCCGGATCCGGTGTGAATGCATTTGGTACATAAACCTGCAATACGGTTTCCATGAACACATCCTGGCAGATGGTGTCTTTACAGCCATGAATAGTGGTGGCTTCCAGACACACTTCATAGGTGTATTGATCACGTGGAGGCAATACAAATAAGGGGTCTTTCTGCACGGATGTTCCTACACCTTGTACAGTCCAGAGATAAGTATCTCCGGCCAAGGTTGTATTGACAAACTGAACGCGGTTATTGATAACTGTCACCGGTTCGGGCTCCCAGGTGAATCCGACAGCAGGCTTGCCATAAATGGTTATCGGACTGTCGAGTGTATCACTTCCTACACAACCATGCTCCGTTGTGATGGTATAGACAGGATAGAACACACCGTAGTTCGGATAAGTAAAGGTATTATCACCGCACAATGCTTGTGGTTGTCCGGTTCCGAAGTTCCATACACAGGTAAAATCGTCTGTAATCGGGTCACTGAGGTCAATGAAATTAACGGTTTGCGGATAACAACCTTCGATGACATCGGAGTCAATAATCACATTCGGAGTATCGTGAACAACAACATAAATACTGTCGGTTTTCTCTTGGCTGCAACCGTCTGAAGCGACAACATGGTAAGTCGTGTTCACCAAAGGACAGATGTGCAGTGGATTCACATTGCCCAAGGAGATATGGTTTGGAGCTTGTGTCCATGTTACTTGTACATTGCCATTACCACCTGAGACAATAGCATTGAGGTCCACGCAATCGAACTCACAAATCTCGATGCTGTCAAGACCATTTTGCAAGTTGAGGAAAATCTCCGGAGCGAGTTCGGCAGCCATCATCACCACGTTGCTACGGCAATTGTTGGCATCGGTCACAACACCGTAGAGGGTTACATCTTCCGTGATATTGATACAGTAGTTGTCATCATCTGTTACGATACAAGTTCCATCAGCTGCGCTACAGCTGTGCCAGCTGATGTTCAATGGAGCGGTACCACCGGTAGGGTTGGCCGTGAAGCAAGCCTGCTCGTTGTAACAGAATATATTGTCATCCCATTGCACTTCGTTGAAGGTAATGGCAGGAGACAATGGATGCACACCAATGGTTGTGGAAGTGGTACAAGATTCAGTTGGTGATACCATGAAGGTCACAAGGAGGGTATAATCTGTATCGCAAGGTGGTACATTCAGGAATTCACCGGTTGTCAATGAACTTGGGTTGGCGGTGTATTCACAATCCGGGTTGCTGAGCTGATAAGTTGTATATGGCTTGTTCACCTGGATAGAGCCCAAGTCATAAGCACATGTTGGTGGAACAAGTGTAATGTCAGCGAGAGTGATTACCTCAGGGTCGCGCTCAAGGATGACGATGGTATCGCTATACACACAACCAATGGCATCGGTGATATTGTAGATATAATTACCCGGGCACAGGTTGGTCATATCCCATGCGGTCACGTTGGAGGTAGGATCCAATGTATAAGGAGCAAAACCACCGGAAGCAGTCAAGTGAATTTCTCCTGAACAACTGCCGAAGCAAAGCTGTTCGGTGAAGTTTTCATTTACAGAAATAGAATCGGCAACTGTGATTTGAATGGTAGCGGTATTGGAGCATGTCGCGTTGCCATGTACTTCAAATGCTGTTACAGTGAATGTTTCATTGCTAGCAGGACATACATGAACAGTAGAGGAATTCAAATCAGAACCTTCCGAAATAGAAGATGAAACAGTCCATGTATAAGTCAGGTTGCTGTTGCCATTCGCTTGCAAATCTGTACATGCGCTATAGCACAAGGAATCTGATAGAGTGGTAATGCTCACTGCAGGCAAACCATGAATGGTAAGCAACATGGTGTCTGAAGCTGAACATTGAGCCACATGAGCAGTAACGATGTATTCGATAGCAGTTGCGGGAACGGTTGTTACGGTTACGATAGGCTCGGCCACGTTAGCCGGATTGGGTAGTGGCGGCATATTGGAGCTCCATGTATAGGTCTGTCCTGTTATTGCAGGTGTACCAATGGTAATAGGAAGACCAATGCATTGGTCCAAGTCAGGCCCGGCATTTGCGATAGGAGTGGCAATTTCAGTAACGTTGATAACGGTCGGGGCCGCACTTACACAACCGTTGGCGTCCGTCACACTGGTGATTTCATAAACCCCGGGCACATCAATTGTAATGCTGCCGATAGCAGGAGCATTGGTTGCCGGAGTAGCGATATCAGGGTCCGGAACGTTGTAGTTGATGGTATAAGGCGCTGTGGAACCACCGGAAATAGCGTAATTCAATACAATGTTTGAAGCTTCACAGAAACTGGTATCACCCTGTACCCATTGCACAATCGGAAGAGGGTCAATGGTAAGCGTAACGGCAGTGCTTGGTGTGGTATTGGTACAGTTATTAGCATCAGTTACGGAGATAATCTGATAGCTGCCACCTGCACCTACACAATAGTTAGAGTAAGGAGTTGCTGCGATGTTTGGAATCACATCATCATTAGCCCCCGGATTGTCAATGGTCAATGTCCATGGGGCAGCACCGGTGAGGTTGATTTCAAAGCAGTTGGTAGTGCCGAAACATGTGTGGGCATCACCGTTGAAGTTGGCGGTCGGTAGTGGGTGAATGATGACATCCACTGAGCCGCTTACGGTTCCCACACACACGTTGGCTGCTACACCGCTGGATATTCCGGTAAGTTCATGCACACCATCTTCATTGCTACAGAAGCTGTATGGCAGTGTAGCATTGGCTGGAACAGTGATAGGAGACAATGCACCCGGTGCACCATCCACGGTGTAGGTGATATTCCAAGGTCCTTGGCCGGTCAATGTAACATTGAGTGTGACACAGTTGCCAAAACAAGCCGATGTTGCTCCGGATGCACTCAATGCAGCAGTCGGAGTTTGGTACCACACAACAGGGGTACCGTTGGATACTTGAACATTCGCAGCCGATAGGTTTACACAGCCTGTGGTTGTGCTTTCATCTCCTGCAACTGCCGCGATATAATAAGTTGTGCCATATGTCATGCCAGCGTTTTCATCAAAGCTGAAGATAGGTGCATTACAGTTTTGCTGTATGACAGAACCGGCAGCTAGAGGGGAAGCGGCATTGGAGTACAAAATGTACATAAGGGCATCATTGCCATCAAGGAATTCGTCACCGTTGTGAACGGCAGTTACCGCTCCATCTCCGCAAATGCTTTGTGGGTCATCAACCATCGTCCCTGCATTTGTCAGCACAGGGCAGGTGTGGTTGGCATTCATCGTAACGGTGTTACAAGCGTGTACATCGGTAAAGCTCCATGAAGCTGAGGTGCCGCTGTCTACCCATTGTGAAGTGAAAGTAGTGTCAGTGATAGGGCCGTGAGTTGCTTCATTATAAGGTGCCACACCATCACTCAAGTTGAAGGTTACGCGGTATTGTGTACTGATGTTGTTACACTCAATATTTGTTTGTGTTACGGTAATGTCTCCATGGACGTTGAGTGTGCGGCACACGTTGAAGGTGGCTGGACAATAACCACCATCCGGGCGCACAAATGCAATAGAGTCCAGACAGTAAACCGTATTCGTTTCAGGGCTTACAAGCGAAGTGAACGCTGCACTTGAAGATTGGCTGCAGAATGGCGGAGCAAAAGCGGGAAGATCACTTGGTGTAGCACTGAAGTAGAGACATGCAGTTTGCGCTGCAGGTCCGTAGTTTACTGTCAATGTAGCGTCTTGACCTTCACAGATATCTGTTTCACTCAACGTATAGCTTGTCAAAGTTGGAACCGGTGTCACAGTGACCGTTGCACATTGACCGGAGATGGTACCCGATGAGCAGTTGGCATCTTGTACCGCGGTGAAGCAATAAGTTGTGGTAGCCAACGGACAAACGCTGAAAGTATAGTTTGCAGTAGGAATATTGAGTGAGTAGGAAGTGCCATTTTCTGTATAGGTAATTAACCAAGGTCCTGTACCGGTTAAGGTCAGTTGCAGGTCGGCACATTGTCCGCTACAAATGGACATGTCACCATTGACGGTAACGGTTGGCAGCGGGTTTACCACCACAGTGACAGAAGCGTTAACTGAATCGCTGCTAGGGCAAGCAGGGCCACTGGTATAGCTTACTTGGTCAATGTCATAAGTGTAGTTGCCGGCAACGGTTGGAACGGTCACGTTCACTGTACCACCATTGAAGTTGTTAAGCGTCATCGGAGTGTCGGTGCCATTTGGGTCAGTGATGGTATAGTTGACGTTGTATGAGCCTCCGGCAGGTGAGTACATGAGATTCAGCTGCAGGTCATCACCAAGGCATATTGGACCGGCTGGGTCAAAAGCCGCGGTCACGCGCTCTCTCACTGTTACTGTAACGCTTTGAGATACTGTAGTAGTGCAGTTGGACGCATCCACGATTTCACTGATACTGTATGTTGTAGTAGAAGTAGGGCATACAGAATAAATCTGTGAAGCCGGTACGTTGCTGGTTGGATCAGGGAAGTTTACACCCGTAAATGAGAAGGGTGCCGTTCCTTGAGTAAGCGTTAGGACAATGTTGGCACAATCGCCCTCACAAATGGTCGTGTCTGCCGATAGGGTGATAACCGGTGATGGAATGTCAGCTATGGCAATTGTTTCAGTAAGTGTACATCCATAAACTGTATCGGTCACCGTTACAGTGTAGCTTGTGCCGCCATTGAGTCCTGTTTGGTCTTGCTGGCCATTTACAATGCCACCGCTTACAGGGCTCCAGTTATAGCTCAGATTGTTGGATGGTTCGCCATGAATTGTTAGGTCAATGGAACCGTTGTTGTTGTCACAGGTTTCGTCTGTTTTGGTGTATGTGAGATCGGTCATGAGCACTCTCACAGTAACCGTATCACTGGCATGACAACTGGCAGGTACAGATGTAGTGGATACCAGATACGTAGTGGTCTCTCCGGGAGATACTGTTTGAGTAGCAGCATTGGGCACAGGGCTGAATGTTTCTCCGGAAATCACACTCCAGTTGTAAGCAGGTGTAGTCAATCCTTCAGCATGAAGGTTGATGGTTTGTCCGTCACAAATGGTAGTGTCAGAGAAGGTCACACGCAGATTTTCATAGATTGTAATTGTTACCGTAGCATCATCCATGTCAGGAATAGGACAAGCATTGTCTTCCGCGTGTAAGTTGAAAGTATATGTGCCGATGTGTTCCTCGGAAGTTAATAGCTTATAGGTTTTATAAGCAGGGTTTTGTCCTTGTTGTTCAGAGGAGAAGGGCAGCGGAGTGTTGGTCTCGCTTATAGTGATGGAGCGCAAAGTATTAGCGTTGGTAGCTCCCACAGTGAAGATGAGTGAATCTCCCGCACATACTGCCACCTGATTACCACCGGTGAGCATGGTATTGGGCCCGACTGTTGTAATTACTGGGTCGTTGAATTGAGTTTCGGTCAGTGCACAGTCTCGAACGTGAAAGACCATGTGCTCATTTACAATACCGATGAGGTTGTCGTTTTCATCATAAATTTCAATCTGAACGCGGATACCGTTGTTGGTGAGCGTAGCAGTGGATGGGTTGGTAAAGGTGATTTGCGTACCACCGGAACTCACCGCAGGAGTAGGTGCACCCAAGCCCGGCGGCATGGTCCACCCGGTTGCATCCGTAGGGTCATCAAAAATACTTGCCCCCACTACCTGGTTAGCGAGGATTGTGTAGTGGTATGTGTGTCCCGGAGTTGTATTGGCCAGTTGTATTTCATGTGTTTCTGTCACATTGACGCACAAATATGGAACCTGTGGGTGTGTATCATTGGATACAATGGTGGGGGAGGAATAGCACGGATAATTGGTATCAATGGTTGAGCTGATATAGACCGGGCTGTAGAATTCGTTTGCGTTTTTGAAATAGCTCCAATAGTAGGATGACCAGACAATGTCCCAGCTGCAACCCGGTGCAAGTGTCACTACTCCGCTATACACAAATTGCGCCACCCCCTGGATGGCTCCACCTGAGCAGGAGCTGGAACTCATTTCAGAGGGGCAAAGGTCAGAAATCTGGCTGTAGCCTACATAGTTGAGGTTGGCCTGAAAGATCGATGCACCGCAAGAGCCGTTGGGAAACAAGAAGACCGATTCAACAGGAGGAATACCACTTCCTGAGAAATCATACCCGTAACAATCCAAGTAAGACGTCAGTTGTATTTGGTATTGGTCGTCACCTAAACATGTCCAGGTGATGTTTCCCCCAAGTACTGTGTTAGCCAGCGATGTAGAGCTGCAAAACATTATTGCAGCAAGAGCGAAGAGTTGTAAAAATCTCATTTATTGGTTCTCCAAATTACGCAAATCCTCTCACTACCAATTAAAGATAGCAATCCAAATCAAACTGAAAATTGTAGTTGCCTTAAGCCCAAATGTAAAAAGATGCAAACAATTTCAGTTGTAAGGCTTGCATAAGTTTTTCAGGATGGTTATTAACCGCCTAATAATTGGACGCAACTTTTGAAAAATGGATGCATGAAGGTGGGAGCTTGTTAAATGATAAAGGGCGGTTTCATTTCGTGAAACCGCCCTTTATGTTATTGTGAAACAGGTTTTTATACGTGTTGAACTTTGTGTACAAACTCGTCAAAAGACACTGTTTTTTCTTCAATTGTGCACTGCTCTTTTACGACTGCAAGAATCTTTTCCTCATACAAGAAGTCATAAACATTTTTCGCTTCTTCCTTCTTGCTCAAGGTCTCTTTAGCCAAAGATGTCAACAGTTCGTCATCTTCCAACGGCAGACCATAAGAGGCATAACGGTTCTTCAATACATCTTTTACGTGGTTCAAAGCATCTTCTTGACTTACGTTCAAACCGTATTCTTTGATGATTTTGCCTTCAATCAAATCCCAGCGAAGTTGAGTTGCGTAGATGGGATACTCGCGCTCAATGATTTCTTCGGTAAGTGGTTTTTCGTTGGTCATTGCGATGAACTTCTTGAGGAATTCATCGGGCAATTGAAGATTCAATTTTTCGGTAAGCGTACGTGCAAACTCTCTCTTAAAGAGGAAGTCAGCGTCACGTGAGAACATTTTGTCAAGGTCGGCTTTCACCACTTCTCTCAATTGTTCTTCGGTCTTTACAGAGCCATCCGGATACAATTTGGCAAACAATTCTTCATTGAGCTCGTGTGGTTCGAGGTGTTTGATTTCTACCACGGTCAATTTGAATTGTGATTTCAAATCGTGTACTTGCTCGTGCGTGATGCCGAGTGTCTCAGCAAGGTTCTGATGGTTTTCTGTGAGTTTGTGCGGATCAATAGTGACTGCATCTCCCACTTTCAAACCAATCAAAGCATTTTTAGTAGCCTCATCTTTGATGTATTCGATGCCCACGTGAGAGCGGTTTTGGATACCGCCTTCTTTCACGTTACCTGCTTCGTCAAGCTCAGCAAGCTCAGCTTGAAGCAAGCAATCTACTGTGCTCACTTCAGGGCTGCTCATTTTGCCATATCTGCGGGCGAGGTCTTTAATTTGACGATTGATCAACTCGTCATTGATGTCCACTTTATAATAAGTGAGTGTCAAGTCTTTGTTGAGTTTTAAATCGATGGCAGGAGCCAATCCGATTTGGTATTTGAATTTGAAATCGCCCGGGTTGTCCCAGTTGCCTTCTGTCTCTTCTTCTTTGGTAGGAATGGGGCTACCAAGAATTTCAAGCTTGTTTTCAGTGATGTATTGATAGATGCTTTCTTGAAGAAGGTTGTTGATCTCTTCGGCAAGAATGCTTTTTCCGAAACGTTGTTTTACCAAACTTGCAGGCACCTGACCTTGACGGAAGCCCGGAAGTTGTACGCGTTTACGATAGTTTTTAAGCGCTTTATCAACGCGTTCTTGATAATCTGCAGGCTGAAGTAGAATGCTCAGCTCGGCATTTAAGTCGTCAATGACTGTTTTTTCGATGTTCATGAAACCCTATAGTTTTATGATTTAAATGGGTATTACTGCTGGATTGCAAATCCTCATTTTTACAGGAAGGAAAGCGTGGCGCTATGATGTTAAAAAGGGTGACTTGGAGAAAATCTTCAAGTCACCCTTCATCATAAAACTCCTGTGGGAGTGCGGGCGGAGGGACTCGAACCCCCATGCCTCGCGGCACCAGATCCTAAGTCTGGCGCGTCTACCAATTTCGCCACGCCCGCTCAGGCTCTTTCTTTCAAGAAAAAAGAGGGGTGCAAATATACGGGCACTTTCAATTTTTCAAAATCTGAATTCAACTTTTTGAAAAATGTTTTTTGAGCTGTTTTAGTGGCTTGATTTCCTGTTGTTTGACATATGCACTTTGAGCAGTTGATACTTTCAGAACCATCCATTAGAGGCTGTAATTACCTCTAGTACTTTGGCATACAAATACTGAAAACTCAAAATATGCATGCCCTTGATTAAACATCTACTCATTTTAATTCTCTTTTGCGGCAGCTTCATGGTGGGGGTGGCCCAATTGCTTCCACCGGGTATTTCTTATCAGGCCGTGGTACGCGATATCAATGGAGATGAATTGGTCAATACTCCAATTTCCATTGATTTCTGCATCCGCAAACATGATGTGGAAGGCCCCATTGTTTTCGAAGAAAGTCATCAGCTTATCACTACCAACCAGTTCGGACTCTTTCATGCGGTGATTGGTCGTGGTGTCAATACAGGCACGGGATGGTTCAACAATCTCTCGCAAGTGGATTGGGGAGAGGATGATTATTTTCTCGAAGTGCGTGCCGTCATTCCCGGTCAGGGCACTGCGCAGGTTTTGGGTGTGACACAATTGCTTGCGGTGCCTTATGCACTCTATGCACAAAGAGCGCAAACTGTAGAGCAAGAGTCGGATGGCGATCCCACCAATGAGCTCATCACCGATATCAACCTTGATGAATTGAATCTGACTATTACCGAGAATTCCTCCGAACATCAGGTGGACTTAACACCGGTAGCATATACCGCATGGAACAAGAGCGGCACTTCGCTTTTTAATAATAGTGAGCGAGTAGGAGTGGGCACGGGTAATCCTGCGAGTACATTGGATATACAAGGTTCCGTAAGTGCGAAGGTGATGAAGGTTAATGCTCCATCCTTCACCATGGATGCAAACAATGAACACGCAGCAGTATGGATATGCGATGTTACGCTGCATGGCGTGAACATGAAACTTGTTGCAGCTTCAACATGTGAAGGACGTATTTATAAGTTCAGAAAGTATGCGGGTAATGGTGTTTATGTGCATGATGTAACTCTAGAGGCGGTAAGCGGTGAAACCATTGATGGTTTAGGGTCTTATGTCATGAATCATTCGCAGGCAGAGTACCTCACTTTAATCAGTGATGGTCACAATTGGTATGTTCTTGATCATAGTAAAGAATGAAAACAATCCTCCAAATAAGCTTGTGGTGGGTGCTTTGTTGTGCAGTGCTGTGTGCACCTGCACAATTGATGCTGGACCGACAAGTGATTGCAAGTGGAGGTTTGCATTCAACAGGAACCTTGACAGTTGATGCAACCATTGGCCAACCGGTGCACACGACCGTGAGCACCAATCGCGGTATTCTGACTCAAGGCTTCCATCAGCCGGATGATGTCACAACGATGCACGTGCAAGTAGCCGTATATGAAACAGTTTGCAGTGGAACCTATGATGTTCGTATTCTTTCCATTGAAAGTTGTGAGGACATGTCTGGGATTACCATCTATTGGGACAATGTTGCCGGAGGATTGATTAAAAAAGACTTGCCGGCTCAATGTATGTTGTACATCAACACTGCATCCGGGTGTGAGCATTATATCTATTTCGATTTTCCCAACTATCCAGATAAGATTGTCAATACATGCGAGGTGGAGTTCTATACCTATATATCACCCAACAACGATGGAGATAATGATGTATGGATAATTAAGAATGCAGAAAGTCAATTTGTTCAAAGCATACAAGTAGATATCTACAACCGGTGGGGGATGCGCGTATGGAGCAGCAATGCATATGACAATGTCAATTATGTATGGAAAGGAGATAGTCAGGATGGTTCGGCTTTGCCGGATGGAACTTATTTCTATGTGGTCAAAATCAATGAAGTTACCTACAACGGTTATGTGGAGTTGATCAGATGAATGCCAAGTTGAAATATCATATAGCGGTTGGTGCATTGTCATTGTGGATGTGCGCCACTTCTGCGTTATATGCACAGCAGGAGTGGTCCTATACGCAATACTTGTTCAACCTCTATGATATCAATGGAGCATATGCAGGCAATCATGGCGCAGGGAGTTTTGGCGTGCGCTATCGCTCGCAGTGGATAGGCATGGCAGGCTCACCTGAAACGCAATATATTTCATATCATGCTCCTGCATTTCATCAGCGCATTGGTTGGGGGGTAAAGTTGTCTACCGAGAACATCGGTGCACGCAATCAAACCATAGCCAAAGCATCAAGTGCATATAAAATTCACTTGGACGATGGTTCGTTGTCCATAGGTTTTGCAGCCGGTGTGTTGCGCCAAAGCATCGATGTAAAGTCTCTCAAAGTTGCCGACCCGAGTGATACACAACTCATTTATTTGGGTGAAAGCATCTTGACACCTCTTGTTGATGTAAGCGCGTTTTTTCATACCAATCGCTTTTATGCGGGACTTGAAAGCACGCGTATCAATAGAACACAATTCATTTATTATGAGAATTCACTTGCAAGGTTGTATTACAACCTCCAAGGCATTGTTGGGTACATGCACCCGCTCAAAGATGGTCACATACTGCAAGTGTCATCAGCAGTACGCATGGCAGAAGGCAAAGTATGGCTTCCTGAGTTGAATCTATTGTACCTAATCCGCAATCGTTGCTGGTTTGGCGGAGGGTATAGGTTGAACAGCAATGCTCATGCGATAGCATGTTACAACTTTACAGAACAGCTGCGCATAGGTATGAGTTATGATGTTTCCTTAAATGCTTTGCGCTCCTTCAATGATGGCTCGGCCGAAGTATTTCTTGGATTCAATTTCAAAACAAAGACAGGTAAATCGATAAGATATTTTTAAGAGTTGAGAACAATAGCAACAATCATCGCGATTATCATGGTTCATGTGATGACATGGGCACAATCGGGTTATACAGTGAAACCCGTACAGGGAGTCAATACCCCGAAGGATGATATAGCCTGTGGTTTACTCAATGATCAATTGATGGTCATTACCACAAGCGAGAAGGACCTTGTAAATCAAAATTCATGGAATGCACGTCCAGTCTTTTATCTGAACTCGATGAGTAGAGGAAAAGATTTTTCCGACTGGTATGGCAAGAGCAAACTCTTTGCTCACAAAGCCATGCAAGATGAAGGTCCGGCAGCATTTGATTATCGTGATTCGACCCTTTATTTCAGTACAGCGGAGAACTATGGTAAAGCGACAGGCAATCGCCTCAAGATTTATGCAGTGCGCATGACATCAAGAGGATGGTCTATACCGGAGTTGTTGCCTTTCTGTACACCTGATGCGGATTTTGCGCATCCTGCATTCGATGTCGAAAGAAATTTATTGGTGTTCAGTAGCTCCATGGCCGGAGGTCAGGGCAATATGGATATATGGTATGTCTATAAAACCAATGAAGGCTGGAGCCAACCGGAGAACTTGGGACAGGGCGTAAACACATCTTCCAATGAGTTGTTCCCTACAGTGTATGATGGTAATATCTACTTCAGTAGCAATGCTCCCGGTGGTAAAGGCGGACTGGATATCTACCGCGCCAATGGAAAACAACAATGGAAAGTTGCCGTTAGACTCGAGGAACCCTTCAACAGCAACCGCGATGATTTGTTGCTTTACTTCCTCAACGATGAACGCATGTTGCTCACGTCCAATCGTAGCGGTGGCAAGGGAGGCGATGATATTTATCTTATCGAAAAGAATCCAGAGGATTACGAACGACATGAGTTTACTGCACGCTTGACAGCAAACGACCAGCCCTTGAGTGGCGTGGATGTCAAGATTACCAATGCATGGAATGAAGAGGTTGTAAATGCAAGTTCCAATGCCAATGGTATGATTCCCATTGCATCATTGCTGCTCAATCGTCAATACAAGGTGCAGCTCGCTAAGTTGGATCCATCCCTTTATACCGATTGTGTGTTGACCATCTATGACCCTGATCAACGTGTGGTAAAAGAGATTCGCTTCAATGCATTTGGGTTCGCTGTGTTGGAGTTGTTGCCTTTCAATTATAAGGATGTGAACTTGCTTGCTGCAGAAGATGGAACCATTCTTCCTTTGGAAGATGAGGTAAAGAGTTTGTTGAATCTGAAAATAGAAGGACAACTCTATAAAGAAGTGCCCGGTGATATCGGCAAAGGAGAGCCTATAACCATTCTCGATCACAATGGTGTGCCTACTGCAATTGCGTTTACAAATGAAACCGGTAAGTTCCGTTTTACCGATGTGAAGCCACAATTGGAGTATCGTTTTCGATTGTCAGAAGTAAGTGAGGCACGCAATGTGCTCATCACTGAAAAAGGAGAGAAGATTACGTTGCCCGTTCTTTCAACCGAAGTCAAGTACAACCGCCTCAAGTTGGAAGATGCTATTGAGTTGGTCAATGAATTCAATGAGGTAATCTATGTATCACCGAAAGACATCTTTGTAATCAATAGGATTTATTATGATTATAACAGTGCCCGATTGACACCTGAGTCCAAATTGCAATTAGATAATCTTGAAATACTTGTGCGCAAGAATGATAAGTTGCGCATAGAGATGCGTTCACATACTGACTCAAGAGGTTCTGCAGAGTTTAATTTGAAATTGTCTGAACAGCGCGCTAACTCTGCGATACAATATCTTGTTTCGAAAGGTATAGATAGTGCAAGATTTAAAGCTATCGGATTTGGTGAATCTCAATTGCTCAACGAGTGTGAAGATGGAGTGCCTTGCTTAGAGCCCGAGCACTCTATCAACCGCAGAACAGAAATAAGACTATTTGAGGATTAATAATCGTCTTCAATGTTTTCCTGAGTCGGCTGATTTTTGTTTTGCTTGGGTTGGGAGAGTACCAATATGAGATAGCAAAACCCGAATGCAGCAAGCGATAGGCTGATATAATTATGACTGCTCAGAGGTGATAAAAATGTCAATATAATGGCCACGCTGAGGTTCATGCGCGATAAGAAATAGAGCCATTCGGCAAACTTGCGCATCTTGGTAAAAAAGAAAATGGTGCTTCGAACCATCATCAGCACGACCCCGAGAAGGATTAAATGGTGGCTAAATGGCCACTCCATGATGCGAAACAATACCCCGATGATTAAAATTATTACTGCACCATAAATTATGATGGGATGCTGAAACCATTGCTTTTCAGGTTCTTCATCGAATTGGTCCAGTACATCACCAAGAAATTTTCGCATAGAGCTAAAATAAAATTTGCATTCGTCAAAAGTAGGTATATATTTGCACCCGCTTTGAAAATGAAAGGGAGCTTAGCTCAGCTGGTTCAGAGCATCTGCCTTACAAGCAGAGGGTCACTGGTTCGAATCCAGTAGCTCCCACAACAATACAGAAGGTCATCGCAAGATGGCCTTTTTTATTATTACTACCAATAGGGATTTGCATATGAAGCATAAAGGGTCATCCCGATTGAATCGGGATAGCTCCCACAACAATACAGAAGGTCATCACAAGATGGCCTTTATTATTTTCCAAAAGTTGATTATTCTCTCTAGTACTATTTTAATTCGAAGAAAAAAAACACCTTCTTTAGATAAAGGCTACTCCGCATACTTCAATGGTTCGAGGTCTTTCAATTCGTCTTCCGTAAAGAGTCGTGAATGAATGATAAATCGAACACCGAGTGGAATTTCAAGTGAGAAGCTGGCACCTCTTCCCGGAGTAACATCAAGTGTGAGATGCGTGTGCTGCCAATATTCAAATTGATCTTTGCTCATCCAAAACTCACATCCTTCAATTTCTCCTATCTGTACATCGCTTTGACCAATGATGAAATCTCCTTGCTCAAAACACATAGGCTGTGAGCCATCGCAGCAACCACCACTCTGATGAAATATCAATTGACCATATTTTGATCGGAGTTGCCCGATGAGGTCAATGGCTTTTTCAGAGGCGGATATTCTGCTTGTCATATTTCTGTTTTTAAAAGGAAGGAAGGTAAAAAAATAAACCCCGGCATTCCCGGGGTTTACTTTTAGTTGGCTAAAAACTCATTTGCTCGCGGCAAATTATTCAATTAAACTCTTCTTTCAATAAAGTAGTGTACCACTCCTACTTTCCATAAGTTGCCAGCATAACTCCACTACGCTTAGTGGAAAGGAGTTATTTGCCAACAGAGTTAAAGTTTAAAAAACAGTGCGAAGTTAAAAACTCGTTCAGAAATTGATTAATTAATTCAGTAAAATCGATAAAAATTATCAAAATGATAAATGATTGGTTGTAATATTGAATGAAAAATAAAAATAGTAGTTATTAGTACCGATGAATTATCAAATTGATAGAATCGATCGGCAGATACTGAACCTTCTGTCACAGGATGCTTATATACCCTACACTGAAATAGCTCAGCGCGTGCATGTGTCGCCCGGTACGGTACACGTACGCATGAAGAAAATGCAGGAAGCGGGAATTGTTCGCAAACCGCAGATAGTCATTGACTGGACTGCATTGGGATGGGATATTACCACCTTTATTGGAGTTTATCTCACGCGCAGCGATGTGTATTACAAGGTAATTCGTGAACTAAAGAAAATTCCCGAAGTACTTTCATGCCATTACACCACAGGAAACTATTCTTTGTTTCTCAAAGTGATTTGCCGCGATACGAAGCACTTGCGTGAGGTGTTGTCCGACAAGATACAGAAGATTGAAGGAATCAATCGCACCGAAACCCTAGTGAGTCTTGAAGAAAGTTTTGCTCGCCAACTGACATTGGAAGTGGAGGATTAGGCGGTTTATGCTTGGTCGTCTTCTTGATGCATTTCAGCCAATCGTTTCTCTTTCTTGAGTTTAACGTTATTGAGGCGGATATTGAGTGTTTCAACCAAAATGGAGAAGCCTAATGCCACATAAGCATACGTCTTGATGTTGATGCCTTCAGGAAGGTGCAATACGTGTGCGTCTTCCAATGCCTCAACAACCAAGATAATTCCGATGACCACGAGGAAAGCAAGAGCCAACATCTTAACGGTTGGGTATTTCTCAATGAAATCACTCACATAAGGAGCAAAGAGCAACATACATATCATCGCAAACACCACGGCCATAATCATGGTGGCTAGCGCTACAGCTGCATTGGGGTTGTCACTGGTTACGCCCACGGCTGTAATAATGGAGTCAAATGAGAAGACCACGTCAATCATGGCAATCTGAAAGATGGCTTTTCCCCAACTCATCTTTCTGATATTGTCTTCAAGATGGTTATCGGCTTCTTTGAATTTATGATAAATCTCGGTGATGGTTTTGATGATGAGGAATGTTCCTCCACCAAAAAGGATAATACCGCGCCCGGAAACGGGAATGGAGCCAATATGGAAAAGTGGTTCTACTGCTTTGGCAATGAAGCTGATGGTGGTCAACAACAAAATCCGGATACCCAAAGCAAGTGATAAACCTAGGAAGCGAGCTCTCTTCTGTTCTTTTTTGTTATGGATATAACTACAGATGATGGCAATGAAAATGATGTTGTCAATGCCGAGCACAATCTCCAGAACAATGAGGGTGAAAAGATTAAATATGTTGCCAAAGGAGGAGAATACTTCCAAATACGCTTCCATAGAATGTGCTCAATAAAATAATCGGTGACGAAGATAGTGGTAAGGTGTCCTTTGACAATTTTCAGCCTTCTATTAACTGAATCGTATAGACTTTATTGGCGAAATACGTGATACATATTGAGCCGGAATAATCATGAAGGCAATACAAATCACCAATACAATTGCATTGAGCAAGATGATTTGCTGCCAATCAAAAAGGACCGGCACACTGTCCACGTAATAATTGGCCGGATTGAGCCTTATCAGCTTAAATTTCTTCTGTAGCAGTATATAACCGATGCCGATGAAATTGCCGTAAATCACTCCTTTGCCGATAATGGCTGCTGCGTTGCGCAAGAAGATTTGCATGACGGTGTTGTTACGGATACCCAATGCTTTGAGCGTGCCAATCATGTTCTGGCGCTCTAGGATGAGAATGAGCAGGGCAGAGGTCATGTTCACCACAGAGATGATAATCATGAGCAGGATGATGATGACCACATTAATGTCTAGCATCTCCAGCCAGGCAAAGATTTCAGGATTGCGATCGGTGATTTTTTGGGTTTGTAGGAAATCGGCTGTGAGCTGACCAAACAGTGCATCATCGGTATCCATTAATCTGTCATAGCTTTCGATGAGTATTTCGTATCCGCCAATGTATTTGCTGTCACTGTCGGGGGATTCGATAGTAATCTCATATGGTCTGCAAGGTTCGGTGGATTCATCATCGAGATAATTGATGTGAATCCATGAAGTGTCGGGGATGGTGCCTCCATTGTCGGTTGCTACAACCCAAATGGAGGTGTCTTTGTCGGTAATCAAGAAGTGTGGCCCTTCGCCATCCCATGATGGATCGGACCATTCATAATCATATGAGCCACTGCCACCAAATGCATAAGCTCCCACCGGTATCATGCCGGCTACACATTGTGTATCTGCTTGCGCTTCCAGTCGGATGCCCCAACCAGCCAGGCGTTGGACATGGCTGAGGTCAATGAATACAAATTGCTTGTCGAAGTCTTCAAGGCCCGTATTGTATATGCCGCGAATGGTAAAGTTGCGTTGGCGTGGGTCAGCTTCTTCATTGAAGAAGTACAAGCTTACTTTTTTTCCTAATGAAAGTTTGAGCCTGTTGGCAATGTATTCGGAGATGAGGATGTCGTATCGCTCGCTGCTGTCACTCAGGATTTCGCCTTCCTTCATCATCGAGCGCAAAAAGGTCCAGTCAAATTGATGGTCAACACCTTTGATTACGATTCCTTGTAGGGCTTCATCCGTTTCAAGAATACCGGGCTTGGTAGCAAAGGTTTGTACATGGCGCACACCCGGAGTGTTCTTCAATTTCTGGAAAACCTCTTCGCTATAAAGAAGGCGTTTGGAGTCTTGACTATAGTTGCGCTCATTGCTCACCACCTGAAAATGGCTACCGAAACCGATGACCTTCTCGCGGATTTCATATTGGAAACCTTTCACAATGGCCACACTGATGATCATGAGTGCCACTCCAATGGCAATTCCGATGGTAGCAATGCGTACAATGGGACGCGAAATTCGGCCTTTGTCATCACTGCTAAGAATACGATTGGATATGAAGCGCGCTAAATTCATCTTTTTGCGAAGCGCCAAAAATAACTTAGGCAGGGTCTTTGGAAGTGGCTTTCTTTGCCATCTTAAATGCACGCAAATTTGCTGTTTATGATTCGCTGGTTTTTCATTGCACTTCAATCCTTGTTAGTTCTCTCTTGTACGCAGGCTCAACAGCCTGTACCGGTTACAGTAAAGGTTTCCGAACCGCTCAAGGTGGACTCTACGATTGTTACCGGTGCCGAACGCACGGAGATGTATTTGCCGTTGTTGCAAAATAAACGCGTGGGTGTGGTGGCCAATCAAACATCGGTGATTGGTAAAACGCACTTGGTAGATTCATTGCTTGCACTCGATATCAAAGTGGTAAAAGTGTTTGCGCCCGAGCACGGATTCAGAGGTGAAGCTGAAGCCGGTGCCACCATAAAAGACGGTAAGGACACAAAAACAGGAATACCACTCATTTCCCTTTATGGCAAAAATAAAAAGCCCACAGCTGAGATGATTCAGGATGTGGATGTGCTGTTGTTTGATATTCAAGATGTAGGTGCGCGGTTTTATACTTATATCTCTACAATGCATTATGTGATGGAGGCTGCAGCAGAGAATAACAAATCGGTTATTGTGCTAGATCGCCCCAATCCCAATGGTTTCTATATCGATGGTCCTGTCTTGGATATGAAGTTCCATTCGTTTGTGGGCATGCACCCCATACCGATTGTGCATGGGTGTACCGTGGGCGAGTTGGCATTGATGATTCAGGGAGAAGGCTGGCTGGGCAAACAATTGAAATGCGACCTAACCGTGATTCCTTGCCTCAACTATGAGCACAGCGATTTATACGAGTTGCCCATCCCTCCGTCACCTAACTTGCCCAATATGGCCGCGGTGTATTTGTATCCATCGCTTTGTTGGTTTGAAGGAACCATGGTAAGTGTTGGTCGTGGTACGGATCTTCCGTTTCAATCAATTGGTTATCCCAATAATCCGACAGGTCGGTACAAGTTTGTTCCAAAAGACATTCCCGGTATTGCCACCAATCCACCTCACAAGGGACAAGAATGCACCGGTCACAACTTGCACGAGTTCGGGATGTTTTACATCACCACATCTCGAGAGTTGTATTTGGAGTGGATACTTGGACTGTATGCCGAATGCCCGGATAAATCGAAGTTCTTCAATGCGAACCTTTTTTTTGATAAACTGGCGGGAACCGATAAAGTGCGCAAACAAATCATAGCCGGAACAACTTCCGATGAATTGCGCAAATCATGGAAGGCAGACTTGGAGGAATACCGAAAAATGAGGGCCAAATACCTGTTGTATAAGGATTACGAATAATTTGTTACATTCGGGCGCTTAATTTTCTTATCAAGCTATCGCTTATGAAGTTACGTTACATACTCGGATTGTTCATGGCATTGACTATCGTTCTTGGAGCCTGTAAAAAGACTCCTGAATATGTGCCAACACCTCACGCTTGCGAGTGTGGAAGCTTGGTATGGAATGGCCAGGAATATCCGCTTTTGGATGCCGAACACATACGTTCACATTCGGATACATCATACTCCAGAAGATATTACATCACAGCCAATGTGGCATTGGAAGGCGAGGAGCAGACACACAGTGTAAATACTTGGATTGAAATTCCGAACATTATGAAGAACACCAATGGCTTGTATTCCATTGATGTTAACTCAGCTACCGTGGAGTTCACCGCACATGTGGATGAGTTCAATCTTAACGACCCATTTGTAACACTGAGAAAATATGGTGTTCGCCAAGGCGTGGTGCGTGTATATCCTGCACCGATGTTTGGTGGCGAGGAGAATGTTACGTTCCAATTCATATTGGGAGAACTAAACAGCGCGGGCAATCCTGTGGGGCCGGATATCCAATACAGTGGAAATTTTAAGGTGACAGCCTCCGGTATATGAAACTATTTATCGGTTAAGGCGGTATGAATGCCTTAGATTCTACCCTAGAATAATCTCATGTTACTACGCCTGCTTCTTCTAATAATGTTTCCTGCCATGATTTGGGCACAGACTCCGGCTTTGCGCGAGGTGGTCATGCGCAAATTTGACAACGGCAAGCCTCATGTAGTGCTCTATTTTGATGCGAAGGATGAGCTAGTGAAGGAGCATGTCTATTTTGCCAATGGCAATACAGCTTGGATAGGTCATTATAAGAACGACTTGGAAGATGGCTCTTGGGAGTTTTATTGGGAAAACGGAAAGCTGAAGTCGCGAGAATATTATTCGAAAGGAAAAGAGGATGGCGTATGCCAATACTTTGATGAAAACGGCAAGAAGATCAAAGAAGTCGTTTGGAAAAACGGAAAACTGATAGAGGAAACGAAATTTTAATAAAGAAAAGATGTTTTGAAAATTAAAAGGCCAAACGGGAGTTTGGCCTTTTGATTTATTCAGCTTCGTGGTCTTCTGTGAATTCACCGAGCTCCAAGGCTCGCACACTTTGTATGGCACTACCTGCAATTCCGCGAATGGATGCGTGCATGTCAATGGTATTGGTAATGACTTTATCAATTTGTTTTTCGCGTTCTTTCCAGATGCGTTGCATGGAGCGTTTTTCGCTTTCCAATGCATTCTTCATGGCAGTGAACCCTTCTACAATGGCTTCCACTTGCATGCGGAAAGTGTTGCTGGTAAGGAAATCATAGAGCATGTGCATCTTATCTCCTTTGTTCTCTTGTGATGCAACAGCTTGGTTGATCTGTATCACTGTTTCGCGCAACACCGTGCAAAGGCCTTTGAATTCTTCATAGCTGCATATCCATACACCGTCTTTAATGCCCATGCGGTCAAATCCAGCGGGCATGGCATCGGTAACCAGCACACCAATGTCAGCTCCTTTCTCGCGCATATCGGCTTTGAACTTCTCAATCCAGCCCTGTTGAAAGTCTTTGGTACGTTTGCTCTCGTAGTAAATCTTGCCGCAGTTCTGGCGCATGTGTGTATTCACGATTTGGATGCAGTCTCCACCGCGGGCACCTTTTTTAATCTCTTCAATGGTGTCAAGTGGGAATTTGCTCATGAGCCATTCCTCAATGGCCAGTTCTTGTACTTCCCCTTGCAGTTGCATGGAGCCTTGTTCTTGTTTGCGCTTCATCTCTTCGGTGAGGCGCTTCTGGTCTTCGAGTTGCTTCTGCATTTCTTTGATGCGCAACTCGTTTTTCTCTTCTTCGGCTTTCCTGATTTTTTCGCGCTCCAACATGAGCTGCTCGTTGAGTTTGCGCGCAGCTTCAGCTTCTATTGCTTCTTTGAGTTCTTCTTTTTCTCTTTTGATGCGTTCGATTTCCGCCTTTGCACGGTTCAGTTCTTTGATTTGTTCGGTCTTTTCGTTGAGTTCTTTTTGCAAGATTTGGAATTGTTCGGCTTGCTCTTCGCGCAATTTGGTTTTGAGCTTTTCTTCCATCAAACGCTTCTCTTCTTTGAGTTGCTTTTCCATGCGCTCTTGGAAGAGTTCGTTTTCTCTTTTCTTTTTCTCATCGAACTCTTCTTTCTCGCGTAG
>DATCJY010000040.1:0-47606 GCA_036562565.1 Flavobacteriales bacterium
TTGTCATCGGTCACCACTATTGATTCGCCACCAAGGCTCACGATGATGCCATTCTTCACCCATGTAAAGGACACATAAAGGCCGGTGATGGCTATCAAAATCAACAACGGTATAGAATAAAAACCCAGCACATTGTGCAGATCATAGTTGAGGCGGTAAAAACGCGCTTTCCATTTAATTGCAAAGCTGCTCTTGAGCTGGCTAATCTTGGTGGGAAACCACAACACAAAACCGGAGAAGAGCATGAAAACGAAGATCAACGTGGCCACACCTGAGATAAGCTTGCCTGTTGGTCCCATGGCCAAGTTGCGATGCAAGTCCAAGACAAAGCGGAAGAAAGGCTCGGCCGCATTTTTCTTCACACCAAGGAACTCTCCCGTCTCCGGATGATAACATGCGGTGATGCCCGCATCTCTGTCGCCTGATGAGATTTGAATGCTTCTGTTGTCATTCCATTCAGGAATGTAGATGCGATTGTGCACACCGTATTGCTCTTCGAAGAGCACCACCAGCGAGTCGATAGGAAAAAAGTCCTTGCCATGTGTTTGCGCCTTCACACACGCTCTGTCAGCATAATCATTCACCTGCTGACGAAACGCATAGAGGCAACCACTCAGGCACACCACTATCACGATGACGGATGATAGCAATCCCAACCAAAGGTGGCAGATGCCCATCAGGTATTTAAACCATGACTCGTTCTTGCGTTTGCGCCTCAGCAATGACTTTTTCACCTTCCCTCCCTCTCTCATCCAATGCTTCAGGAATTATCTTCCGCGCTCACCCAATTTGTATTGGGCAGCCAGCTCTTCGTATTTCTTGTATTGCTCCTCGGTCAAGAATTCTTTCAAAGCAGCTCTTCTGCTACCGTCCAATTCTTGGTAGAATTGCTTGTAAACATCGGGCTTGCCGTGATAGCTATCGTGATTGTCGCGCAGGGTTTTGTAGAACACCGCTTGTGTCTTGTCATACATCTCGGCTTGGGCGCTGTCCAGAGCAAGCTCCTCTTTGATAAGGGCGATGTTGTGTTGCTCTCTGCCCTTGCGCTCAATCTTTATTTCGGTTTCGTAAATGGCGTATTGCTCCGGTGTAAGGATGCCTTTGATTTTCTCGTCTTGCTGTGCAAAGAATTGTGCTCTTTCCTCTTCAGACATTTTGGTGTTGTTGGCTTTGTGCTTCTCGCTGAGTTCTCTCATCTGCTTGCCAAAGTCAGCGGTGATTTGGTCAAATGCTTCGGCAGTGGCACCGGTGATACCCGCTTTTTCTTTAATCATATCATAATTGATGCGGCCACGGCCTCCTTTCTTCTCCTCACCACAAGAATTGATGAACAATGCAACAGCGATAATCAAAATGAATTTTTTCATGACGTGAATAATGTATGTAGTTTATGAAGCACAAAACCATGTGTTGCCTCACACATGGTCTTGCGCAATGAATTATTTTCTCAATTGCCCGGGAGCGTTCAATGTTTCAAGCAGTTATCAGAACACACCAATATAGGCTGTACCGGCAGCACCTTGTTTGATTACGGCCCCCACCTCAAAACCGTTTGGAGAGGTAGAAGCAGGATCAAACAAGTAGAAGTTGCCATCGGCACCCACAGGAACAATGGCCATTACAAACTTGCCATCCACCATCTTGCTGTATTGGTATTGTTGCAACCATAGGTTGCCCGGCAGGTTCAACACCACAGCGGTGTTATTGATAAGGTCCACACGTGCCACATACCAGTTAGGAGTAGAAGCAGCGCCAAGGTCAGTGTCACAGAATGGAACATAACCTATGCCGTTGCCCACATAGAACCATCCGTTGGAGATGGTGTTGCGGCCAACCAACTCCGATAGGTTGAACACATAGTTGGGGTCAAACTGACCGTTGGATAGTTTGAGGATTTTGGTTGGTTTGCCGTTGGCAGATACCATTTGGTACACATCACCGTTTTCGCTCACATGCGCCATCGGTGTTCTGAAACCATTGGTATTACCTTCAGCCAAGGTGGTTTTGATGACATGAGGGTTGGTCAGTGACGGGTAATCCATTACTAGAATGGCGGCATCGCTCGGAACATAAGAGCTCACAGCATCAAGAGTGGAAGTATTCACCTGCGAGCGTGCAAAGCCGTAGTATATCTTGCCGTTGGAAACAGCAGGGGCATCAATGCGGGAGATATAAACCCCTGATGCCATTTCATCTTCAGGCAACAGGATTTCAAATTGTTTTGGTGAGCCCATGGTCAATGCGCCATTGCTATTGTCAGTGCCCACACGAAGGAAGGCACCCATGGATTTTCTTCTCACAAAGTTGTTGTTCTCATCATACACCACACCGCCATCTGCGTTGCTGGAGGTTACAATATGCAACATGCACTCTTCACTGCTCACTTGTGTGAAGCGCGCAGCATTGGAGCCAATGGCAGGTGTCGGGTTGATTTGGTCAACGAGCGTATAATCATCCGCTGAGCTGTTGCCTGCATGGTAGCTGTACACCTGTCCACCCAAGTAGTCATATGAATATATGTAGTGCCCATTTGGTGAGGAGTATGGACGAGCTGTTCTGGTAGAGTGAAGCTGAAAACCAAGGTTTTCAAACGAGTAAGTTCCGTTTCTGAAATCAAGCACTTGTTGGAAGAACGTAGAAGATTGTCCATCCGGATCCACAGCAAATGCAAGGTGATACACGTGCGTGGATGGGGCATGACCTTCATTGCCTTTGTCTTCATCATCCTCCTTCTTTTTACAAGAAGAAAAACCTACCATCACAGCCAAAGCCACTATGGCAAGTTTCATGAGTTTATGTTGGGTTATGACAAGCATGGTATTATAATTTATTTTAAATGAATTTCCAATTGAGTTTTACATAGAAGGCACGTCCGGGTTTTTGCAATGCCCAGTTGTCAAACACCTGACGGTCCATGAGATTCTTAGCATCAAGGCTGATGGTTACACATTTGTTGGGAAACGTGTAGGCCACTCCTAAGTCATGCACCACTTGTGTAGGAATGATAGGTTTATTGTTCTTCCCTATTCCTTCCCAATCGCGGAAAAACTCATGCACATAGCCTACGTTGTAGTACACTGCAACACTTGATTCTTTTTGTATCACATTGTTGAAGTGCAAGCGCACATTGCTGTTGGCAGTGAAGTAAGGAGCGTTGCGCAAACGTTTTTGATAGTAGTAATAACGGTGGCCGTTCTCATCAAACTCCGTGTTGAAGCGCGCATTGAATACCGATGCACCTGCACTGTAAAACACTTTATCGGAGTAGTTGTAATTGAGCTCGGCATCAACCCCCTTGCTGATGACACTCAACAGGTTCTCAAAGCGATAGGTCTCAGACACCTGTGAAGGCACGCCTTGACGAATCATATCATTGGTATTGCGATAGAACACGTTGGTGTTAAGGGCAAACCCGTGCTTCTTCATTTTGAAAGTACCAAGGTTGAGGCCCACATTGAGGTTATCGCTCGTTTCAGGCTTCAACTCATATGATGGATCAATGTTCTCTGCAGCGTTACCAAATATCTCGCTTCCCTCAGGCAAGCGGATAGCTTTCTCTGCTGAAGCCACAAGCATCACATTACGCACAATGGTATATGAAGCAGCAATACCATAACCGGTGGTGCGTGTGGACTTGCTGAGTTCAAATGGTACAAAAGTTCCTGTTCTGCTGTCCTTGGTGCGGTCTTTCAAGCGTACATCTTGTACATACTGTTTGGCAAAAAGCGAGGTCTTTACTCTTTCATCAAAGAAGCGGCTCTCCAGGGCAACAGAATAGATGCGTTTGTTGAGCATGCGCGTATCCATGAGATCGCGCTCAATCTGCGGCAACATCTCATCGTCTTGGTCGCGCGTGAAGTTTGACATCAATGAGTTGAGGTGGAAGCGATGATTGGCATTGATAGCATAAGCCACATGGATGCGGCCGGTGAGGTTTTTCTCCAAACTTGTCTGAAGTGTCGGGCTGGAGCCTTCGGCACCACTGGCCCACTTATCCCATTTACCATCACCATTGGCATCAATGCGTTGGCCAAGCCAGTTATAGATATATGGCACCGTATCAAACACCGCTCGGTTGAGATATGAATACGAACCGAAAGCCGTTACATCCAATCCATCGATGAAGAAGTTTTTCTTCGCATAGTTGAGGCTTAACTGTTGCGTGTTTTGGGTGGCATAGCGGTTACCATAAACGATTTCCATCGTGGCACCGTGCTGCACATCGCGCTGCATATCGGAGAAGATGACCCCCAACAACAATTGGTCGGCCCACTTCACATCAGTGAACCCCACTTCAGCTTTACCTCCCCAAGAGTTGTAGCTGTCATGAAAACGCTTGGCTCGGATACGCTCCACCTTGCCTGTCAAAGGATTGGTAATGTATACCTTCTCTCCCCATACTTCATAGTTGTTATCGGAGTAATTGTAAAACACGGAGCCACGCGCGGTGAATCCCGTAGAGTCGTTGCGATAAGCTCCGTTCACATTGGCCTGATGCGTATTGAAAGAACCAAATGAATAGGAAGCACTCAGCGAATTGCGCATCGACTTCTTCAACACCACATTGATGGCACCACCCAAGGCATCGTCTGACAATTGAGCCGGTATCACTCCTTTGTAAACCTCTATGCGCTCAATCATCGAGTTCGGAATACTGTTCAAGGAGAACGAAGGGCCATAGCTCGAAATCGGAATACCATCGATAAAGATGCGAATTGAGTTACCGGTAAGCCCGTTGATATTGTATTGCACCTGAGAACCCAAGCCGCCATTCTGACGAATGCGCACTCCGGCACTTCTGTCCAACAACTCATTGGCTTGAATGGACTGAAGCTCCACGTTTTTGGTTTCTATCACATTGACTGCAAAACCTTTTTCCTCCAGCTGGCGCTTTACTCCGGCCGCTTCGATGTTCACCTCCTGTAATTGCCGCGTGGCCTTCTCCACCTTCACGTTGCATGTAATACGCGCTGAGCTTACCACCACACTTTGTTTAACCGGCTCATTTCCAAACACTGCAATGACAAGTGTGTAATTAGCATAAGGCAAATCCTTGAAACTGAACTTACCGGTTTCGTTAGAGATGGATGTGAGCTTCAACTCTTCTAGGTAAATTACCGCATCGGCAGCAGGTGTGCCATCGGAAAAAGTTACCTGTCCGTAAATGGTGCCTTGTTTGAGCTGCTGAGCGTGACAAACGGAACCCAATACCATCAAAACAACCATCCAAAGCACAGTTACCTGCCTTTGAAATGAATTGATTTTGATGCAGTTCCACATACTCCCCTTGCTCTTTATGCTTATTTAGACTGATTTAAATTTGAGTGCGAAAGAACAGGTGGAATCAGGTATCGACAATACCACATTTATAGTATTCGCCTCCCATCACCCATTTTGGGAACCTCGAAAACCAAGTTTTGTGAAATGATTTTTTGGCATCCCAAAAAAAACTGCTTTAACCCCCTGCTCGAATTCTTTCCTTTGCGGTCAGTATTATTTTTAGCGCTCTATGGGAGTAAAATCATTCTTCAGCAAAATTCTCGCGGGAATAATTGCCAAGCGCGTGAAGCAAGATGCCGTAAAAGGCATTGAGCTCCAGCACAAGGTGATGATGGACCTTGTGCGCAAAGCACGGGATACTGCTTTCGGCAGAGACCACAGTTTCGCTTCCATCCGCAGTTATGAGGATTTTAAAAAGCACGTCCCTATAAGAGACTATGAAGAAATCGCTCCATATTTAGAACGGGTAAAGAATGGCGAGCGCGATGTGCTTTGGCCGGGTCTCCCTACTTATTTCTGTAAAACGAGCGGAACTACCAGTGGCACCAAATACATTCCGCTTACCAAAGACTCCATTCCGAACCACATCAACTCCGCTCGCAACGCGCTGCTTTGTTATATAGCAGAAACCGGAAGAGCCGAATTTGTTGATGGCAAAATGATTTTCCTGCAAGGAAGTCCGGAGCTTGAAAAACTTCCTAGCGGCATTCCTTTTGGAAGACTTTCAGGAATTGTGGCCAACCACGTTCCTGCCTATCTGCAAAAGAACCGCATGCCATCTTATGCTACGAACTGCATTGAGGATTGGGAAACCAAGGTCAACACCATTGCAGATGAAACCCTCAAAGAAGACATGACGCTCATCAGCGGCATCCCTAACTGGGTACAGATGTATTTCGAAATCTTGCTCAAGAAAACCGGCAAGAAAACCATCAGTGAAATTTTCCCTAACTACAGCCTCTTTGTTTTCGGAGGTGTAAACTTTGAGCCTTACCGCAAGAAGTTTGAAGAGCTCATTGGTAAAAAAATTCCGACCATCGAAACCTATCCGGCAAGCGAAGGGTTTATCGCTTACCAAGACTCCCAAAAGGAAGAAGGTCTATTGCTCAACGTGAACTCCGGAATCTTCTTTGAGTTCATCCCCACTGATGAATACTTCAATGAAAATCCAACACGTCTTTCACTTGCAGAAGTAAAGACCGATGTCAACTACGCCATCATCATCAACAACAATGCAGGTCTTTGGGGATACAGTATTGGCGATACCGTAAAATTTGTTTCGGTCCATCCACCTCGTATCAAAGTAACCGGACGCATCAAGCATTATACAAGTGCATTTGGCGAACACGTCATTGCCGAAGAAGTAGAAAGAGCGATGAGCGAAGCCTGTACCCAACTGGGTATTACGGTTACCGAGTTCCATGTGGCTCCGCAGGTCAGTCCGGTTGAAGGACTACCTTATCACGAATGGTTTGTAGAAACAGATGATAGCAATATCGACCTTGCGCGCATGCGCTCCATCATCGATACCACAATGCAATCGCTCAACGTATATTACAAAGATTTAATTACAGGCAATGTTCTTCAACCTACTGTCATCACGCTTGTGAAGAAAGGCGCGTTCAATGAGTACATGAAATCCGTTGGCCGGCTTGGCGGACAAAACAAAGTGCCGCGCCTGGCAAACGACAGAAAGATTGCGGATGTGTTGATTCAACACAAGGTATAGAGTATGGATACTCCTTTTTCACATTGCCACAATTATCCCGAATGAAGAAAATTACGGACTGCTTTTTGCGTTCCGAAGAACTCATGTTGTCTCAATCAATCATAAGGAATGTCGTTCGCCTAATGCTAGTAGTGGCTTGTTCGCTATTCTATCGCGTAAGTTATTCCCAAGTTGATATCTCACCGAAACGCTTGGACTTTGGCACTACCAATCCTGAAACGGAATGGATAGTGGATATTCAGATAGTGAACAAGAGCGGCATTACCGATTACCTGCTTCGTCATACATTCTCGCATGAATACGAAGTATTGTTTACTTCTAGAACCCTTCAACCCGATAGTGCCATTACGATGCGGGTCAAATTCATGCCGCGCATGAAAGGCAATTTCAAAGAGAACATCCAACTCTATTTCGCTTCAATGCAGGAGCCCATCATCTTACCGGTAACTGCTCATGTGCAATACAAAAATCCAGCTGACAATATTCCTTGTCCCACATTTGCTCAACGCGCTCCAAATTGTTGCTCCACCAATTCTTTCGAAGTATTGGTGATAGATAAAGTGACCCAAGCACCGATTGGCAAAGCCACGGTAAAAGTGGTTGAAGATGGAACATTGCAAACCAAACTCGAGACAGACAAAGAAGGCAAGGCAGCGAAGCAAATCCCCATTGGTTATTATCAACTTGTCGCTTCGCACAAAGACTATTTCCCACAAAGCGTGGAGAGCTATGTGAATCCACGCAAAACGTATTTCAAATTTGAATTGGAGCGCATACCGGAAGCAATTGCTGAAACCCCTAATGAAATTGTTGATGAAGAAAAGCATGACGAAATCATCACGAGCGACAGTCCTCAACCAACACAGACCACAGCAGTTTATAGTGAAGTACTCCCTGAAGACAAATTCAAACCGAACAACATTGTCTTCTTGTTGGATGTATCGGGCAGTATGAGTCAAGGTAATAAACTGGAACTCATGAAAGGCACGCTGCGTCAACTCACCAAAGTGCTCCGACCAAGTGACAAGATCACCCTCATCAGTTATGCAGATAATTCAAAGATTCTGTTGGCCACTACCTCCGGTGACAGCAAAGGAGAGATTCTTACAATTATCAATGAACTGAAAACCGCAGGTGCAACAAGCGCCTCCAAAGGTTTTAAAACTGCTTATGACATCTTGCAAAAAGAGAAAATCAAGAACGGAAACAACCAAGTCATTGTGATTACCGATGGGATTTTCAATCCGGATGACCAGCAACAGATAAATAAGTTAGTAAAAAAATCAGCGCGCAAAAAATTCATTACCAGCATCATGGGCATAAAGTGCCAAGCCTATGCTGTGCGAAAACTCAATGATGTTAGTACGTTTGGCAATGGATCTTTTCTTCTCATTGAAGACGAGAACGATTTGAATATTATCATTGACGAATTGAAAAAGCGATCTGCAAAGTGAGTCAGGCATCACCATTTTTAGTAGGAATAGCAGGCGGAAGCGGCTCAGGTAAAACAAGTTTTTTAAGGGATTTACTCCTGCACTTCCCTGCTCAAAAAATTGCCCTAGTATCACAGGACAACTATTACCATCCTAAAGAGCTTCAACAAAAAGATGAGAACGGGGTAATCAATTTTGATTTGCCCACCTCCATCAATCGTGAGTATTTCTATAATGACATGATGAAGCTCATGCGCGGTGAGCCCATTGAGCTCATGGAATATAACTTCAACAACCCCAATGTCGCTCCCAAGAAGATTATAGTCCAACCCGCTCCTGTCATCATCATGGAAGGTCTCTTTGTATTTCATTATGATGAAATCAGAACCAAGCTGAACTACAAAGTGTTCATTGATGTGCATCATGAAGAACGTCTTCAAAGACGCATCAAACGCGATGGGGCAGAGCGCGGTTATCCGGAACACGAAGTCATTTACCAATGGCACCACCATGTGCGCCCTAGTGAGGAAGAGTATCTATACCCATATCTTCCGGAGTGTGACTTAATAGTAGATAACACTGTGCACTACCGTGAAGGATTGCAAACACTTGCGGGAACCATTCAACAGTTTTTAGCACAATGAAAAAAATATACTACCTCTCAACTTGTTCCACTTGTTCACGCATTCTTAAAGAATGGGGTGATGGCATCAAAGATTTTGAACTACAAGACATCAAGACTCAACCCATCACTGCTAAACAACTGGATGAGATGAAAAAATTAGCGGGAAGCTATGAAGCATTGTTCAGTCGCGTGGCAATGAAGTACCGCTCCATGGGCTTGAATAAAATGGAATTAAAAGAAGAAGACTACCGCAAGTACATTCTGGAAGAATATACATTTTTGAAACGCCCGGTAGTGATAAACGGAAAAGCAATCTTTATTGGGAATGCTCCTAAAGTAGTGGCAGCTGCCAAGGCTTCATTGTAAGCGAGAAGAAATGCATCCAATTAAAAAACCTTCTCGCTTACAAGTGAGCACTGGACATTACTTTACTTGTCGTTGAACAACCACAAACCTTGTGAATGCTCAACTTTATCGTTCAATGTATTCATGGTGTTGTATTTTTTAATGGTTTGTATTCTTTATAATACATGAATGAATCATTCATGTGTTTATAAAGATCCTTTGAATATTTTGATGCAACGTATTGAGATGAATAAGCGGTCGCGAATTGAGAATAAACGGTAAATGTTTTTCAATTTTCGGAAACCAACCGTGTCACTATCGGAGAACACCTCACAAAAGCCTTACTAACACTCACTAACCCGGACATCCACACCCAATTGTTGAAGCCTGAACTTGTTAGCGAAACGATTTCGATTACATTCGTCCCGCTTTTTTCCGAAGCACTAACCAAATTAATCTACATTCAATGAATGCACTTTACCAAATGCTACAGCGTGTAGTCATCGCTGCGCTGCTGTTCTCCTCTCCCTCCTTTCTTAATGCTCAATGCCCTAACACCAACGTTTACTATACCGATATCAATACGGAATTTGATGGTGACATTAGCACAGTGAGTTGTGTGTTTGGTGGTGAATACTTGTCTGCATCTGTCTGCAGTGGTGTTACATACATTATATCAACCTGCAATAGCAGTTGGGATACACAGATTACACTCTATTCAGAGAATGGCAGTTACTTGGCCTATGATGACGATGGCTGCAATGGGATATCAGGTGGCTCCTACCTTTCTTGGACTGCTAACTTCACCGGTGTCATCCGGATTTTGATAAACCAATGGAATTGCCAATCCAATACTTCATGCGTAGCAGTAACCATGGAACAAATAGGCAGCTGTAACACTCCCTCTTCAGGCTGCCCAAACGATAACGTACTCTATGACGTTCTGGCTACACCATCAGGAGTGGGTAATACTGTAAACATAAATGGAATGTATGCCGGTGAATATGTCAATGTGAACGTATGCCAAGGTGCTTCCTATACTTTTTCTACTTGTTCTGCCAATTATGATACGCAATTGACACTTTACTCCAGCACAGGAACGCTTCTGGCACACAATGATGATTATTGTGGATTTCAATCTCAGATTACATGGACTGCCCCGTTCTCAGGAACCGTTCGATTATTGCTGGATGCCTACATCAATTCAGCCAACCCATGCGGAAGTAATACCACTTATACCCCTGTTACCATCACACAAAATACCGCCTGCTCCTCTTCATGCACTATCAATTCTGTTACTGCCAATGTAGTTGGTTGTGACAGTGATGACACACAGGTAAACTTTGTAGTCAACTATACAGGAAGCTGCACGGTAGAAGGAATATGGCTAATGGTGGCCGGTGGTACCTGGCAGTTTTTCGCCTTCAGCGGAACCTATATTTCCGGACAAACTATCCCGGTTTATTTCTCTACCCCCGAAGCGGTTCACTCCTATTATTTCCAGTTGAGCAATGGAGCAACCAGTTCAACCCAACTCTTCACCACCCTCGATTGCACCAATGGACCTTGTCCAAATGACAATGTGTTATACGATGTAAACGCTACACCATCTCAAGTTGGTGTTCCGCTTACCATCCCAAATATGTTTGCCGGTGAATACCTGAATGTATCTGTATGCCAAGGTGCCAGCTATACCTTCTCTACCTGCGCTGCTAGCTATGATACCAAACTCACTCTCTACTCTCCGCTTGGCACATTGCTAGACTACAATGATGATTATTGCGGACTCCAATCCCAAATTACATGGACTGCAACTTATACTGGAATAGTGCGTGTACTGCTTGATCAATACACCTCCACAAACTATTGTGCTAGCAATTCCACTGCCACGCCCATCTCCATCACTCAAAATACTGCATGCCCCAACACATGCAATGTTACTTCTGTAAATCATCAACTGATGGGCTGTGTAGGAGGAGAACAACTTGTCAATTTCATCGTCAACTTCAGTGGCGCTTGTTCCGTAGCTACCTTCCACTTCAACAGTGGTAGTGGCTGGCAAACCGTGCCACTTATAGGCACCATCATTTCAGGTGAAATTATCGGCAAACTGTTTGACTTAAGCAACACCACTTACCAATACTATTTCACACTGAGCAATGGTACACAAACCAACATCGGCACTTTTACCACCGGCAATTGCGCACCTGCAGGTTGTACCAACCTCAGCATTCAGCACGTGGACACAGGTTGTGAAAATATTGGAGGGCAATTGGTACCAACCGGAAATATCCTGGTGAATTATTCAGGTGCGTGCAACGTCTCAGGAATTTACACATCAGTGAATGGAGGTGGATATGAATACTTGAATTTAAGCGCATACAACTTCACTAGCGGAAGCACCATAGAGCTTGTATTCCCCTATCAAAATGCAGCATACCAAATCTACTATGTGCTCAGCAATGGCAGCAGCTCCCCTGTCATCTCCTTCTACAACAACGGATGCGATAGCGGTGAAATGATATGCGGATGCGATGGAACACAATTGCCGATAGAAGCGCTCAGCTGGCTCGGTGACGGTGTCCTAGATGATGGCAGTTACTTCTGGAATGAAAATCCTATCTACCCTGTAAACTTTGATTGTGCAATGTGGGGATTCGATTGTGATGACGAAGCCGAAGAAGGCTACTTTGGATATGACCCATATGGCGTATGCTCCGGCAACCTTCCTCCGGCCAACGGTTGCATTCCGGAGTTTTGCACCTTGGTTAGTGTGGACCTCTTCACAGATTGTTATCCGGAGGAAGTAAGCATATCCATATTCAATGCCAATGGCGATTTAGTACTTCACATTCCTGAGGGCACTTTTACATTGGAATATTATTTATATGAATTGGAAATGTGTTTGCCTGATGGCTGCTATACTTTAAAAATTGATGACTCTGCCGGTGACGGTATGAATTACAGCGGTTGTGAAATGATGGGACAATTCGGTGTCTACAATTATGCCGATAACGCATACATCTTCACGCATTACGGAAACGTATATACATACACCTATTCACAGCAATTCTGTATTGGCAATCAAACCACATGTTCCAATCTGAGCATGGCAATTGACAACAATCCTTGCTATAGCACGCAGGGAGGTCTTACCCCAAGCATCAATTTGCTATTCGACTATAACGGGGATTGTATAGTTCAAACCATCTTCATTTCTACAAGTGGTGGTTCATTTGAGCAAATCAACGTATCCAATCAAACCCTCCACAGCGGTGATGAACTCAATCTTTACGAACTTCAGCCCAATACGTCCTACATCATTTACTACACAACCAGCGATGGTTCTGCATCTCCGCTTTACACCTTCACTACAACAAACTGCCTCAATGAAGTCATGATTTGCGACTGCTCCGGCAATCAGCACAGCATTGGTGTATTAGCATGGCTTGGTGATGGTTTCGCAGACAATGGTTTTTATACATGGGCAGGAACTCCTGTCAACTTTAACTGTGTGACTTGGGGATATGATTGCGGTGATATAACCGGAGCTCCTTCCACTGACCCCTACAATGTTTGCGGTGGCCAACTGCCGCCAAACAATGGATGTTCTATTACGGAAGAAATCTTGGGATGTACGGACCCCGCTGCGCTGAACTATAACCCACTGGCTACGGTCAACAACGGAACTTGCATTTATAACGCATTGGTGGGTTGCACCGATCCGGGAGCATGTAACTACAACCCGAGCGCCATCACCGATAATGGCAGCTGCGAATACATCTCTTGTGCAGGTTGTACCGATGAAAACGCCAACAACTACGACCCGACAGCCACCATTGATGACGGTAGCTGCAGTTATGGTGTCATTCTTGGATGCACCGATGAAAATGCCGTGAACTATAACCCATTGGCTACTCAAGATGACGGCAGCTGCATTATGAATTGCATATGGCCGACTGTGAGCTATAACAGTTATTGCAATCCGAATGACCCGAGCGGCTTCTATGTAGATATACAGATATCATCGCTTGGTAATGGTGCTCCTTATACACTCACCAACACCTATAACAACCAACAACAAGTGATGAGTCTGCTCGGAATCGTCACCATGGGACCATTCCCTAACAACATGCAAGTGGTTATACAAGTAACCTCCAACACGCTTAATTGCGCTTCGTTATCCTCATCCCCACTGAGCGAGGACTGCGCCAATGCGGTGTACGGTTGTACCGATGAAAACGCCATCAACTACAACCCTGCCGCCAATGTGGATGACGGAAGCTGCGAATTCGATATCCATGTGATGGAACACAATGGCGCATCCGGCATTGTGCTTTACCCCAACCCAACCACGGACTTGTTCAATTTGGTGAACCAAGGACGTGAGGCCATGCACACCTTGGAAATCTTTAACAGCATGGGCGCTCTTGTTTATAGCACCGAGCTCCACCTGCCGCACAATGCCCCACAAACAGTTCAACCGGGCACATTGGCTTCTGGGCTCTATCATCTGCGCCTCAAAAGCGAAAATGGAGTGACGCATACAACTCTGGTCATTCAGCATTAATTTTGACACCGCAAACGGAAATGGAAACGGTTGGAAATTTCCAACCGTTTCTACTTTTCACATGATTGATTTTCAGCGAATTTCTATTAATTCGCCAAACGATTGTTGAAAAGTACTTGCACAGAATGAATTTGGTAGTATTTTCGCAGCCCGTTTTTCAAAAAAGGAAAACTGCTCGTAATCAATAGCAATGGATACTTTAAGTTATAAAACCATCTCCGGTAACAAGGAAACAGCCAATAAAAAATGGTTGGTGGTAGATGCTGAGGGTCAGAACCTAGGCCGCATTTCAAGTGAAATCGCTTATCTGCTTCGCGGAAAGCATAAGCCCAACTACACTCCACACGCAGACTGTGGCGATAACGTTATCGTTATCAACGCTGCGAAAGTGGCTCTTACCGGAAACAAATGGACAGAGAAGCAATATATCCGTTATACCGGCTATCCAGGCGGTCAACGTTTTGCTACTCCAACTGAAACAATGGCAAAACACCCAACAGCAATGATTGAAATGGCTGTTCGTGGTATGCTTCCAAAGAACCGTTTGGGTCGCGCTCTTTACCGCAACCTATATGTATATGCGGGCGCTGAGCACGAGCAAGCTGCTCAAAAACCAACACTTCACAAGATTACTCGATAAGATATTTAAATAAGAAAATGGCCGATATCATCAATACTTCAGGACGTAGAAAAACAGCAGTTGCGCGTGTTTATCTAAGCGAAGGCTCCGGTAATTTCACAATTAACGGAAGGGATTACAAAGAGTATTTCCCTACGTTGGTACTTCAATACAAAGTTCATCAGGCGTTCAAAGTAACCGGCACCGATGGCAAATACGATTTGAAAGCGAACATTGACGGAGGTGGTATCACCGGTCAAGCTGAAGCTTTGCGTCTTGCAATCAGTAAAGCGTTGATTGAAATCAACCCTGAGTGGAAATCTGTATTGAGAGCTGAAGGCTTGACCACTCGTGACCCACGTATGGTTGAACGTAAGAAGTTCGGTCAGAAGAAAGCTCGTAAGCGTTTCCAATTCTCCAAGCGTTAATTCGCTGGCTGGTGGAACAGCTTGTTTAGCATCCAAATCTTTTGGACTACCGAAGATATTTCATATCGGCTCGGAAGGTGACTTCCGAGCCTTGATTTTGAAAACGTCAAAATCAATGAGGAACTACCAAGAGATTGACATTTAGTGAACGTAAACAAGAATCAATTAAATAATGGCAAAAGTTACATTTGACGAATTGCTGGATGCAGGTGTACATTTTGGTCACCTCAGCCGCAAATGGAATCCTAACATGGCTCCGTACATCTTCGGAGAGAAAAAAGGAATCCACATCATTGACCTTAACAAGACCATCGTGAAGCTTGAAGAAGCTGCACAGGCTCTTAAACAAATCGCAAAATCCGGCAAGAGAATTCTTTTCGTTGCCACAAAAAAGCAAGCCAAAGACATCGTAGCTGAAAAAGTGGGTGCCATCGGTATGCCTTACGTTACTGAACGCTGGCCTGGTGGTATGCTTACCAACTTTGTGACCATCCGCAAAGCGGTTCGCAAAATGGCGGCTATCGAAAAAATGGAAGCTGACGGAACTGCTGCAACTCTCAGCAAACGCGAACGCCTCCAACTGAGCCGTACACACGCTAAGATGAACAAAATGCTTGGTTCTATCGCTGATATGAACCGCGTTCCTGCAGCTCTTTTCGTTGTAGACATCTCCAAAGAACACATCGCAGTAGCTGAAGCTCAACGTTTGGGTATCCCTGTGTTCGCTATGGTTGATACCAACAGTGACCCTCGCAAAGTAGACTTCGCTATCCCTGCTAATGACGATGCTACCAAGAGCATCAGCAAAATCCTTGATATCGTTATCGAAAGCATTGCTGAAGGTTTGAGCGAGCGCAAAGCAGAAAAGGATAAAGAAGCTGCTAATGATGAAAAAGGTAAAAAATCTAAGAAAGACAGCGCTGAAGCTTAATTTCAAGATTCACCCCTTTTTTCATCCGACAATTCATTCGTACAACAAAAAATCTTATTAAACCCATGAATATTACAGCTGCAGACGTAAACAAACTCCGCACTATTACCGGTGCCGGTATGATGGACTGCAAAAAAGCATTGGTTGAAGCCAATGGTGACTTTGATGCGGCAATCGATTTGCTCCGTAAAAAAGGTCAGAAAGTAGCTGCTAACCGCAGCGACCGTGAAGCTACCGAAGGTTTGATTCTTGCTAAATCTAACGATGGTAAATACGGTGCTATCATCTCTTTGAACTGCGAAACTGACTTCGTGGCCAAAAACGAAGCTTTCGGTGAAGTAGCCAACAACATCCTCGATATCGCTCTTGCTTCTAAACCAGCTACTCTTGATGAGTTGAAAGGTTTGAAATACACCGGTTCTGATCTCACCATCGCTGAGAAAATCACTGAAGAAATTGGTAAAATCGGTGAGAAAATTGAGCTTTCAAATTATGGTGTGATTACAGCTGAAAAAGTTTTCGCTTACAATCACCCTGGTAACAAATTGGCTGCTCTGGTTGGTTTCAACAAAGAAACTTCTGACGAAATCGCCAAAGACGTAGCAATGCAAGTAGCTGCTATGGCTCCTGTGAGTGTAGATGAAAGCACTGTTCCGGAAGATATCAAACAAAAAGAAATTGAAATCGGTAAAGAACAAGCTATCAATGAAGGTAAGCCAGCTGAAATGGCAGAAAAAATCGCCATGGGCCGCTTGAACAAGTTCTTCAAAGAGAACACTTTGTTGCACCAAGAGTTCATCAAAGACAGCAAGCTTTCTGTTGCTCAATACCTTAAAAATTCCGACAAGGATTTGACTGTAACAGATTTCAAACGCTTCTCTTTGAGCTAATCAGAACATCTGAAAAATCAAGAAATAATAAAAAGGTGGGCAGCGAAGCTGCCCACCTTTTTTTATACCCTTCCATTATCTACCCGCAATATCACCAGTAAATTGCAAAAACCCATACACGCAATGGAGAAACAACCTTCTTGGAAGGTGGCACAAAAAAAGCGGCATCCAGTGGGATGCCGCTTCATATAGGGTGTGGGATTTATCAATCCACCTGATCATCTAAGAATGGGTTCTCGCGCAAACCGAAACGCTTGTTACCGTTCTCATCCAAACTGTCGCTGAGTGAATAACGGGAAACATTGCTTTCAGAGCTGTGAGTAGGTGTTTCCAAAGAAACTTTTCTGCGGGCATATGCCGGTTCATTTTCTAACTCATTCAATCCGCTTGGCGTTTTGAGTTTGAGAGTGAATTCACGAATGCGCATCTCACGCTCTTTGTTGCGAGCAATCAATTCTGTTCTTGCAGGACGATCACTGATGTTTTGTTCCTCTTTGTGAGCAAGTGTGGCAGTAGGTACTGATGAATCCTGACTTTTACCTACAAATGCATCCATATCATCGCTGAGGTTCATGTATATTTTCTTCTCCTCAACCTCAGGAGTTTCATTCAAAGTCAATTTCAAGCTGGACAAAGGAGGGAGCTCTTCCTCTTCCTCTACCTTCTCTTCAGTAGAAGCGCTGATATTGTTGGTTACATCGAACTCGAACTCGAGCGGCTTTTCAACCGGCTTCAAAAAAGGCTCTTCAACCAACTTATTGGCAACCTCTGGTGCAGGAGCAGGAGCGATATCTTGGGTTGGTTTCTCAACTTTGTTTACTACTTCCTTGGCTCCTTCAGTTTCCAACCACAATTTCTTTGGTTGAGCTTCTGCAACAGGCAACACGTGGTCAACAGTTTTAGCTGCGAAACCGGTTGCGATAACCGTTACAGAGATATCATCGCCCAATGATGTGTCTTGACCATATCCCCAAATCACTTCAGCACCCATACCTGCTTGCTCTTGGATGTAATCGGTGATTTCACTCACCTCATCCATAAGCAATTCGTCTTGACCGTAAGTGATGTTGAGCAATACGAAGTTTGCACCGTTGATGTCATTGTCGTTGAGCAAAGGAGACTCAAGTGCCATCTGAATGGCTCTTCTGGCACGGCCCTCTCCACTTGCACGACCGCTACCCATGATAGCTACACCGCTATCTTTCATCACGGTTTTCACATCATTCATATCCACGTTCACGGTACCGGTGAGGGTGATTACCTCCGCAATACCTTTTGCTGCGGTGCAGAGCACTTCATCAGCGTGGCTGAATGCTTGCTTGAGGGTAAGGTTTCCGTATAGCTCACGGAGTTTATCGTTGCGAATGATGAGCAATGTATCCACGCTCTCACGCATCTCTTTCAAACCAAGATCGGCTTGCTGTGAACGTTTACGACCTTCAAACATGAAGGGTACAGTCACAATACCAACCGTAAGGATTCCCATATCCTTCGCCACTTTGGCAATCACAGGAGCAGCTCCGGTTCCGGTACCTCCGCCCATTCCTGCCGTAATGAATACCATGTTGGTATTGGATGAAAGCAACGCACGAATCTCTTCAATACTCTCAATTGCAGCATTGCGTCCAACTTCCGGAATGGAACCGGCACCGCGACCTTCTGTCAACGTGCTACCTAATTGAACCTTGAAAGGAACCGGACTTTTATCAATTGCCTGAGCATCGGTATTGCACACGATGAAATCCACGCCTTTGATACCTTGTTCAAACATGTAATTGACAGCATTGCTGCCACCACCACCTACACCAATTACCTTAATGATTGAGGAATTGTTGGTCGGCAAATCGAATTTTAAAGAGTTCTCCATTTTGGTTGATATGGGATGTTTATTCAGGTGCTCCATTTGAGCGCATTAGACGCGCAAATAGGAGTCTTTTTCATTGGCCTAAGAAAGTAGATTAAAGAGGGTGTTTGCAAAGCGACTTTTCAAAAAAGTGAACCTCCTAATGTTTATAAACTAAGGTTTTAAACCGAACAATTTTTTGCTCCCAAATAGCGTTCAAATGGACTATTTGAAATCATACCTTTCTTTAACTCCAAGCAATTTCAATTATTTATTACGTTTGCCGGGTCTTTTATTATTTTGACGAAACACATCCCTGATGCAAGATAGAATTAACGATAAGCTGGACTTCCAGCCATATAATGGCATGCGTCCACAGCTAGTCATCCCTGAATACGGAAGAAACATCCAGAAAATGGTCCAATACGCAATGACGCTAGAGGACCGCGATGAACGCAATAAATGCGTACGAGCTATTATCAGCGTAATGGGACAATTGTTCCCTCATCTGCGCGATATCGAAGACTTCAATCACAAGCTGTGGGACCATTTGCACATCATGTCCGGTTTCCAATTGGATGTGGATAGCCCTTATCCCAAACCAGATGCTGCACATCTTGAAAGCAAACCGGAACGTTTGAATTACCCACAGAAAGAAATCCGTTTCGGACACTATGGTCATTACGTAGAAAAAATGATTCAGAAATGTGCTGAAATGGAAGAAGGCGAAGAAAAGCAAGCCTTCTCTTTGGCAATTGCCAATCTCATGAAATATAATGCGACCAACTGGAACCGTAACATCGTGCACGATGATGTCATTCTCAAAGATCTCGCTTATCTCTCCAAAGGCCGCATCAAGCTCGAAGAAGAAACCCACCTGCAGAATGTGAAGCCAATAAATGCCGGTGGATTCAAAGAATACGACTCCATGCGCTTCTCCAAAAACAACAAACACAAGAACAACAAACACAAAAACAAGAACAAAAAGCGCAAGTTCTAGTGCATGATTTAGATCACATATTTGACCTCACAAAATTCAGTCATAAATAAGAAAAGCCCGGTAATTACCGGGCTTTCTGCTTTCTGATGCCACCGTCCACATGACGAATGTCACGTTTTAATTTTTATTGATTCAAGATAAGTGCGCGTTGACATTTTCATGACAAAACGCCTCAATTCTGAGGAAATCTTTGCGGTCAACCAAAGAGGAAAGGTAATCCGTGAACGATATAAAGGCTATTGCCATCACACATAAACACTTCGACCTTCAACAAATTGGTCAATTCCATATTGTCCCTGAAGAAAGAGCTGAACGCCTTGCCAAGGTGAAAGCCGAATTGGGTCTTGAGGAGCTTATGTACATCTCTACATGCAACCGCGTAGAGCTGGTTTTCACGTTACCTCATTTCTTATGTCCGGGGGTAACCACCAATGTTCTCAAAGCCCTCATTCCGGATATGGATGAGGAGTATTTGCGCGAAGTAGCCTACAAAGCTGAACGCTACAACGGAACCGAAGCGGTGGATCACCTTTTGAAAGTAGCTTCTAGCATTGATTCATTGGTCGTTGGCGAGCGCGAAATCATCACCCAATTGCGCAAGGCGTATGAAGAATGTGCTGCAATGCACCTCACAGGTGACACATTGCGCCTGCTCATCAGCCAATGCGTGAAGACTGCCAAAGAGGTTTACACCAATACGGATTTGTCCAAAAAGCCTGTGAGCATAGTCTCACTCGCGTGGGAAGAATTCCGTAAGTATGGCATTCAAAAAGACCAACGCGTATTGCTCATAGGTGCCGGTCAGGTGATTCGCAATTTTGCCAAATTCCTCCATGAAAATGACTACCGCAAGGTGACCGTGGTGAACCGCTCTGCAGCACGCGCTGAAGAATTCACCGGCACATTCAATTATAATTTCCTCTTGCTCTCAGAGCTCCACAATTACAATGAAGGCTTTGATGCATTGGTGACCTGTACCGCTTCTGACAATGCCATTGTGAATGCGGAGCTTTATGCCGGTCTGTTGAATGGTGAGTCATCACAGAAACTCGTGATTGACCTTGCGCTTCCTGCTGATATCGATGAGCAAGTATTGGAAGCATTTGATGTCTGCTATGTAGGCATGCATCAAATTCAGGAAAAAGCAACCGCAAACATTCAGTTCCGTGAGCAAGCTTTGGAAGATTGCAAGCCTATCATCGCTTCAGGTCTTTCAGCATTTGAGAAAACATTTCAGGTGCGAAAAATCGAACGCGCTATGAATTCCATTCCAGAGACCATCAAGGAAATCAAGGAAACAGCAATGGGCTCAGTCTTCGCAAAAGACCTCGAACATTTGGATGAAAACTCGCGCGAAGTTCTTCAAAAAATCATGGACTATATGGAGAAGAAATACATCTCCATCCCCATGAAGATGGCGCGCGAGGTTTTGATGAATCAAGCGATTAAGAATTAATTTCTCCTGCAGGCTTTGATGAACCGATATAATTTAAAAAAGGGAGTCGCTATGACTCCCTTTTTTACGAACTTTACGTGACAAAAGGAGTTTTAAATTAATCGTGAATTTTAATTGCATTCAGCGTAATTCTCCTATTATTAGGATAAAATACAATCATCATTTAAACAAGCATCGAAAATTGGAGCAGAGCGGATACTAATTCATTTTTCATGTCCATACTGACGAAACTTGCTAGCTTGTACCCCAACAAAAACGCGCGCGATTCCATCCTTTAGAACCAAATTGCAGATTGACCGTAAAAGACGCGTTAGTTTTTGTTCACCCTATTTTTTCTATGAAAACAAACCGACAACTTAGGCTGATACTATTGACTGTTTGGTGCATGGTGCTCATGTCGGCACATTCGTTGCAGGCACAAACCTGTCTAGCCGGACAAGTGCACCTTCCGGGGAATATTCCTTCACTGGTACAATGTGTTCAGAACGATAACCCCACATTGTTCCCATTGAACAATTCCACTGCGAGTGAGGCCTCCTATTTGTACGTGCTGACCAACATCAGTGCAAACATCATCACCCACTTCACTCCTGAAGAAGGAATAGACATGGATGCCTACGATGTCGGCATTTACCGCATCTATGGATTCTCATACACCGGCAACCTGAACACAGGGTCTATTCAAGCCGGAATGCCTTTCAACGGTATCACTTCGGACGACTGCTTTTCATATTCATCGAACTTTATCACCATTACCCGAAACTCCTGTGACGCCATCAACTGCCAAGGTGGTAACATCTTCACCAGTCTTGGCGATACATACATCAGCGTTTGTGCCGATGGCCAACCCGATGTATTTACATTCACAACAACCGGTAATGGAAATGCATTTTATTCATTCATCCTGTGCGATGCCGACCTGAATATTCTTTCCGTATCGAGCGATAACACTTTCAACTTTGAAGGCCTCGATGAAGGAACCTACTTCGTGCGTGGAGTATCGCATCATGGCGCTTTTTTACCTGCAACCATTTCTCCGGGGCAACCTCTGAGTGGTATTCAAAGCGAAGGTTCATGCCTGGCACTTTCTTCTTATAATATTCAGGTGGATGTGGTTGCCTGTACCTTGGGAGAAGGATGTACAAGCCTTTATATCTCTGAGTACATAGAAGGTTCACAAAACAACCGTGCAATTGAAATCTACAACCCTACTTCATTCCCAGTGAACCTGAGCAATTACAGCGTGTTTGTATATGCCAATGGTTCAACTGAGGGTTCACCTGTCATCGCTCTCTCAGGTATGCTACAACCCGGAGAAACGTATGTGATTACCCATTACCAAGCAAGCACTTCATTGCTAAGTCATGCCGATATTACAGGAAGTGTTGCCACCTTCACCGGTAATGATGCCGTAGCCTTGCTTTATAACCTTGAACCCATTGATATCATCGGTATAATTGGAGAAGATCCGGGTTCTGAAGGTTGGACTTGGCCCAATGGCTCTGAGACTTATTCTACCCAAAACAGAACCTTGGTGAGAAAACCTCATGTAAACGCCCCAACGACCAACTGGACGCTTTCTCGCGGACAATGGTATGTATATCCGGAAAATGATTTTAGCCACATAGGAAGCCACATGGCCGAATCATGTGACGATAACATGTATATCGGCTTTGAGAACAGTGCCCTGCTGGTAAAAGAAGATGTAGGCAACTATGACATTACCGTGCAAGGTTTCAATATACACACCCCGATTGATATTGTGGTTTCTGTAATAGCCGGCAATGCAACACCTGATGCGGATTACGTTAACATCTTCCCTATTACATTATCGTTTGATGAAGACAACTCAACGCAAACATTTACAATCGAAATCATCGATGATGAGATCATGGAAGGCTTTGAGTACTTCACCCTCCAACTATTCGATGCCTCCGGCACAGTGACTTTTGTAAACCCAACATTGACCATCAACATTGAACACAGCGACCAAACTTATCCGCACAGAACAATTGCAGAGATAACCACCGTTAACTCATTTGGCATTGCTGACAGTATTGATGTGATATGTAGAATTGGAGGTGTTGTTCATGGAGGCAACCTCAACCCAAATGGCGTAGAATTTACCTTGATAGAAAACCATGCGGGAATCAAGGTGTTCGATCCCGAAGATAATTTCGGCTATACTGTAACAGAGGGTGACAGCATCCTTGTGAAAGGAAGAGTGGCGCAGTTCCACGGCATGACCTATTTCTATGCTGATGACATTGAGTATGTCTCTTCAGGCCATGCATTGAACACACCTCAAGTGGTAACCTTCCTAGATGAATCACACGAGAGTGCAATGGTCAAAATAGAATGTGTAAAACTCATAGACCCATCACAATGGACCAACCTCACGAGCGGATTCGATGTAGAAGTGACCAATGGTTTTTTGCAATATACATTGCACATCGACCGAGATACGGACTTGTATGGAACACCGCCACCGCAAGGGCATTTCAGCGTAATCGGAATTGGTGCACAAATGGATGAAATAGCTCCCTATCACAGTGGCTATTCAATCTGGCCACGTTATATTGAAGACATTACAGATCAACTCATGGCCTCATTTACTCCCGGTACGGAAATCATCTTTGGTGATGGAGGCTCTACGGTTTCATTCCAAAACACAAGCAATGGTGCAACAGGATTCTTATGGGACTTTGGTGACGGACAAACCAGCACCGAAGAGCATCCCGTGCACTATTATCCGTTCAGCTTCTTTATGGGAATAGCCGATGTAGTCATTACATTAACTGTTACGAATGAGCAAGGCTGCAGTGATACTCAATCGCGCCATCTTGATGTTGTGTATTCATCAGTAGATGAAATAACAGCACCCGTATTCAAAGTTTATCCCAACCCTGTGAAAGATCAATTGATTGTTTCGGGCGATGCATTTATTGATGAAATACATATTACTGACCACGTAGGCAGAACCGTTGAGGTATTCCACTTGCGCAACCGTTTACAGCAAGAAATAGATACCCATTCTTGGGCACCTGGAACATATTACTTGCAGCTTAAGACAAAGTACGCGGTGACTACGCACAAAGTCATCAAGTTGTAAGATTTACTCACGCAACTCTATTCTAAATGTGGTGCCTTGATTGGGCTCTGATGCTTTGATGTAAACGCGCCCCTCGTGGTATTGTTCAATGATGCGTTTTACGAGCGACAAGCCTAATCCCCAGCCGCGTTTCTTAGTGGTATAACCAGGCTCGAATACGGTTTTCCAATAACCCTTCGGAATACCCTTACCCGTATCCGATATATCGATACATACGCGCCTGCCCTCCTTCCGAATGGAGACATTGAGTTCTCCTTCACCATCCATTGCATCCACTGCATTCTTTACAAGGTTCTCCACTACCCAACCGAATAGCGGTACATTGAGATGAACTGTTTGTGATTGATCCTCGCTGTGGATGGAGAATTTCACTTTACCGGAAACACGACTCTGCAAGTAGCTAATGGCTTGTACCATCACCTCATGGATATTCTCTTCTTTGAGCTCTGGAACAGAGCCAATCTTAGAAAAACGATCTGTAATCGTATTCAAACGATCCACATCTTTATTGAGTTCTTCAATGATGGATTTTTCCACTCCTTGGGACTCTAACAATTGTATCCATGCCATAAGTGACGAAAGTGGAGTTCCCAGTTGATGCGCGGTTTCTTTTGACATTCCCACCCACACTTGGTTCTGCTCTGCTTTGCGAAACGTGGAGAAACTCAAATAGGAAACCATAAGGAACACACCAATCATGATGAGCTGAAATACCGGGAACATTTTGAGCCGCTTCAACAATTCAGAATCTTCATAAAAGATGTATTGCTTGCCTTGTCCCGGTAGAACAACCTCAATGGGGTCGTTGGCACTGCGCATTGCAGCCAATTTCGCACTGAGCAATTCCGGTGTGGCAAACTGACTTTCGTCCACGTTGCCTTTGCGCATCACTTTTGTTTGTGTACTGTCTACCACAATCACCGGGGCCGATGCCGAATTGATTACGGTCTCGGAGATGAATGAATTAATCAAGTCATCCATGGTCTCCTGCAATTGCTTAAACAAGCGACTATCATCATAATAGATCGTCAAGCCAACCTCTGCCAATGTGATAGGAGCATTCTTTAATGATACGGCTTTGCGCAAGGAGTCAATGTAATGCTCATCCGTTTCTTTACCGGCCGGCAAATTCACACTGTTCCACAACTTGCCGTACTCATCATAAATCAACACCGGTATCGTGGTATTGCTCCAGATGTACTCAGTAATGAAAGTAAGGTCGCTTTCATAAGTCGGATCGGAAATGATGTTATAGGCGCTACCTAAAAGTTTTGCCTTTTTATTCTCTTCGGATTTTAACTGATCAAACAGGTTCTGTGTGAAATTGACAAGTTCAGCCCTGCGCTTGATGGCCTCACTCCACAACTCCACCTTCTGTCGCTCTTCATTTCTGATGCGTTCAGCAATATGATTGCTATACCAAAGGGTTATACCCACAATGGCCAAAGCCAAAATCATCAATGCGATTTTCCAACGCTGTTTATTGCTGTATAAATTCATTTGAATCCTGTTGATCCGCAGTTGGGCAAATTAAGCACGCGGCAACTATTCTTATAAAAAAAGAGAACCTGCTCTTCATGGTGAACGAAGAACAGGTTCTTGATATGATGTGTATTGATGTATTAATTCAATTGTGTTTCCATCTCAGCGATTGTGCTTTTCCACTCCTCATTGAAGGCAATAAAATGTACTTGCCCTGTCATGAGATCATGTACGGCTCCCACCATTCCTATCTCTCCTTTCCTCAACATCTCATCAATGAGTGGGCTATTCCTTCTTATCTCCATCATGGTGTGGCGCACATTGAGGCGTGTCACATTGTTCACGAATGTTTCATTGCTTGAGTTGCGGTTTGTGCGGGTTTCAACTTCAGCATCTATAGCAGGTTGAATCTTTTCCAGAATGTTGGTTACGTTGCCAAGTCGTACACCGTCACATGCCGCCTTCACTGCACCACAATTGGTATGACCTTTCACAACGATAAGCTTGGCACCTGCTACTTTGGTTGCATACTCCACGCTCCCTATTACTTCCGGTGTAGCCACACTTCCTGCAACACGTGCATTAAAGATATCACCCAATCCTAAATCAAAGATTGTTTCGGAGGTTGAACGACTATCAATACAACCTACCAACACTGCCATTGGGTGTTGTTCCTTATATGTTCGTTTAGCTTGTCTGAGCAAATCGCGGTTACGACTTTGACCTTCTATGAATCGCTTGTTTCCTTCACGCAAGATATCAAGCACACGTGCCGGTGTAAGCTCTGCTTGTACCTCTTTGGTGATAATGTCTTTATAAACTATGATTTCAGGGATTTTGTAAACCTCTTTGAACCCTAAAAGACTCAATTTGATATTACCCGAGTATTCGCACTCCGCTTTGAACTCTCGGATATACTCAAGCACATCATAATCGATGTAGTCCGTATCACTTGCATCTAGTACAACTTCCGAGCCATCTTCCAACTCATTCAATGTCGTTACCAATGGTTCCTTATTAAGAAATGTAACATGAGGTGCAAGCTTTATGCGAATGATTTCTCCTGCAGGGTATCGCTCTGTAGAATGCCTGAAGCCACTTCTTCGGTTGTTGCGGAGAATAAAAAAGAAGGCTACTGCTAGTCCTACAATTATTCCCACCAATAAATCAGTGAAGAAGATGGCTACAACCGTTGTCACAAAAGGGAGAAACTGGTGCATCCCTTTTTGATACATTTCCTTAAATACCGTAACGCTGGCCAGCTTGTAACCGGTGAGCAACAAAATAGCTGCCAGAGCAGAATAAGGTATCATATTCAGATAACGCGCAGCAAACAGTGTACTTACGAGCAACAGAATACCATGCATGATGGCAGATAGCTTGGTCTTTGCCCCGGCATTGAGGTTTACAGAACTTCTCACTACAACCGAAGTAACGGGAATTCCTCCTATTAAGCCTGCTGTCATATTCCCCACCCCTTGGGCAATCAACTCACGGTTAGGCGGACTGTATCGCCTTTCCTGATCCAGCTTATCCACGGCCTCAAGGTTGAGCAATGTCTCCAGAGAAGCCACCACTGCAATCTTTATAGCAATGATATATATCGTTAATCGGGATAACGCACTCCAATCCGGCAATGTGAACATTCCTGACACTTCACGGAATGATTCAAAAACTGGTAGAGTGACTAAATGCTCTTGGCCGATATACAATGATGGCGCATAGACTTTGAAGACAGCATTGAGTGCAATGCCCAATAAAACCGCTACCAATGCAGATGGTAATGGAAGCTTCTTCAATCGCGACTTATCCCATACGAGCATTAAGCCAATACAGCACAGTGTTACAATAATAGCACCCCAGCTGATGTAATTGGTCATGTTCCAGAGTTCGGTGATGGTGTTTTGTCCATCGGACTGAAAAAAGCTGAAGTCTCCCTCAACATCCTTATCGTAGCCAACGGCATGAGGGATTTGTTTAAAGATAAGGATGATACCAATGGCTGCAAGCAGACCTTTGATAACAGAAGATGGAAAATAGTTGGAAATAACTCCTGCTTTTGCCACTCCTAATATGACCTGAATGACACCGGCCAATACGACCGCTACAAGAAAAAGAGGAAATACTCTTTCCAATGCTCCCTCAGCACCGAAGCTACCAGGAGTGTGCAAGGTCTCAATGGAAGTGGCTACAATGGCTGTTAGCCCCGCTGCCGGACCACTGACACTGGAATGAGAACCACTGAGAAAACCTACGACTATACCACCTACGATGCCCGCTATAAGTCCTGATAATAGCGGAGCACCCGATGCCAGCGCCACACCTAGACATAATGGTAATGCTACAAGAAAAACAACCAGCGATGCAGGGAAATCCATACCCAGGTGTTTGAAACTAACAGAACTCTTCATAATGAATGATACATGTAATATGTTTTACGTTTTTTGATAGTTGAATAGGAATGAATGAAAAAAACCAAGGGTCCAACAGCCACGGCCATTGAACACATTGAAAGTTTTATTTCATTTTGATGTAGCATACAGCGACCGCTGTATGCAATCAATTAAAGCTCCGGAGGGAGCTCTATTCTATTCGACTCGTAACGACATATTGCAGATGAATCATAGACTTCTAACAGACTCTTTGAATCAATCACATTAAATGCCATTATGATATGAGTTGGAATATCTCCTTTACTGATCTTGCCGGTACCATGTGTTTCCTCTTCCTCCTCAGCGCCCATTACTACACTGATAGACGTTGTCTCTCCCAACAAATGTTGGAGAGTTGCTCCTGCGTGAATCAAAAGCAAACCCGAAATGAGTGATATGATAAGTAGGTACCTCATCGTTTACGGTTTGCAAATTATATCCCTCATAGCCTTTATCTCCGATTTTTATATTTCGTTAACCACATTGCATGCATCCAATCGGAAATATAATTGCGTCTAAGGACTAAAAAACGAGCAACTTTGTATCATCTTAGCGTACTGAATAACGATATATCCATAACCCCATGAAATATCTCTGCACATTCATCTTCTTACTGCTATTATTTAGCACAGCATCGTTTGCTCAACGCACAGCGTCCGCATCCAGCACTACCGCTTTTAAGAATACCTCCTCTGGTACCGTAGAATCACAATACTCTTTTGCGCAAGCTTTATCACCCGAAGAAGCTGAAGAAATCATAAGATGGGCAGAAGCCAATGCTCCACACATCGAAATCATCTTAAACCAAAACAAAACGGCATTCACCTTGCGTGTTTCGAATGAATACAATACGCAATCTGTATATCTGAAGACCTTTTTGCAAGCCGGCATTTCCGAAATCACATATACTGAAAACGGACTCACGAAAACGTATCCTGTTTCCGAATTTTTGGAAGCTATGAATGTGAATCCATAGCGTGCAACCGTGGTCACACAGTTCTCTGGCACCGGGAAAGAACATTCACATGGCAATACTTCTTCCACGCTACCAACAATAGCTTGGCACCACTTGGTGTGAATATTCTGAAAGTACAAACGCACGAATCCGGTTATGTCATCCGACAATCATCCTAGTATATAAAAACAAACAATGCGGTTCGCTTCGCGAACCGCACTTCTATTTAAACCAAATAAATTATCCGTTTCTTATCCGGCTATACCATCCCATCCTTGTGCGCGCAACTCAATACATTCACCACCTTTGGCGATGAGATGACAAGGATCGCCTTGGCCAGTTGCATGACCTATTACGGTTAAGTTAGGATTACCTTTAATCTTGTCGTAATCACTGTGTTTAATTGTGAAGAGCAACTCATAATCCTCTCCACCATTCAAAGCACACATTGTATAATCTAGGTTGAATTCTTTTGCTGCTTCAATGGTTCGAGGAGACACAGGGATTTTCTCTTCATACAAATCAAATCCTACACCGCTTTGTTCTGATAAATGTTTTATCTCTGAGGCCAGTCCATCCGAAATATCAATCATGGAGGTAGGCTGGACTTCTAGCTTTTCCAAAAGATCTACGATATCAACTCTTGGCTCCGGCTTTAATTGACGCTCCAAGATATAATCATAACCTGTCAAGTCAGGTTGAGTGGTAGGGGCGGCTTTGAAAACTTCTTTTTCTCTTTCCAAGATTTGCAAGCCCATGTATGCCCCACCCAAGTCACCGGACACTACCAACAAATCGTGTTCACGGGCAGCACTACGAGTAACTATCTTATTAGGATCGACATAGCCCACCGCAGAAATAGAGATGATTAAACCGGACTTACTGCTAGTGGTATCTCCACCTACCAAGTCCACATTATAATTATTGCAAGCAAGTAGAATACCTGCATAGAGCTCCTCCAATGCCTCGAGTGAGAACCGATTGCTAACGGCAATACTCACCGTTATTTGAGCAGGAATGGCATTCATGGCGCATACATCGCTTAAGTTTACAGCTACACTCTTATACCCCAAATGCTTGAGCGGAGTGTACATCAAATCAAAGTGAACGCCTTCCACCAGCATATCGGTGGTTAGAACCACTTGCTTGCCGGTAGGCGCTTCCAAAATGGCGGCATCATCACCAACACCCTTTATCGTAGATTTATTCTGAAGGAGTATGGTGGAAGTAAGGCGCTCAATAAGTCTGAATTCGCCAAGCGTGGATATTTCCGTACGTTGTTCGTGTGTCATGCTTTTATCAAAAAATAGCGGCTGCAAAGGTGCTTTGCCTTTTGCCAAAATCCGCATTGTTTATACTGTTTATTCTTCGGATTTTCGGATATCCTTGACGGATAATTGAAGTGTAGTGACACCATTAAAGTGATTCTCATTAAGAGAAAAAACAATGTCCACTTCGTTTCCTGCAGTCATGTATTGTGCCCATTTACCTAAGCCAAATCCAATACCATCGAACGTGAGTTTGTCATCATTTCCTTGCATAAGATGCAATTTGAGATGCGAGCCATCCTGCCCTACAGCTCTTGTAAACCGAGCATCGCGTACTCTGCGGGCCATAAAAACCGGCCGCATATTCTCCGGGCCGTACGGGCTAAATTGCTTGATAATGCGGTAGAATTTAGGAGTAATCTGTTCAAGTTTTATTTCGGCATCATACTCGATAAATGGCTGTGGCAATCGGTTATTGAGGCGCTGAGAAACGCATTGGTCAAACTTCTCGCGAAAAGCTAAATATTTATCGGATTTCAGTGTAAGTCCTGCAGCCATGGTATGGCCTCCAAATTGCTCCAACAAATCCGAGCACTCTTCCAACAATTCGAACATGTCAAGCCCATGAATGGAGCGCGCACTACCCACCATTTTCTCTCCATCGTCCACAAGTACTATCGTTGGTTTGTAGTGGCTCTCAATTAATCGGGATGCCACTATACCCACCACTCCCTTGTGCCAGCCCTTACCCGCAACTACAGTCGAAAAAGACGAATGATAAAATTCATCTTCCATAATGCGCTGCAACGCCTCTGAAGTAATGTTTTTATCCAGCTCCTTTCTTGTACCGTTCACCTCTTCCAGATTGGGACTGAGCTTCATGGCACGCTCCAAATCCGGAGCAAGTAATAATTCAACTGCTTGTTTGCCGCTATAAATCCTGCCTGCCGCATTGATACGAGGAGCAAGAATGAATACGACATCCGATATCGTCAACTCTTGCTTGGTGAAATTGGCAGAGGTAAGCATGGCCTGGATACCCGGACGCTTCTTAGATTGGGCCAACAACTGAAGTCCGTAATAAGCCAAAATGCGATTTTCTCCATTCAAAGGAACGATATCCGCACCTATGGAAACTGTCAGCAAATCCAAGTGTCTCAGGAGAAATTCCTGATCATATCCAAGTGTGATGAATAAAGCCTGGAGCATTTTGAATCCCACTCCACATCCGCTAAGTCCCTTGTAGGGATAATTGCAATCGCTGCGATGAGGATCCAGCACTGCGACCGCAGGTGGAATATCCATCACCTGATGGTGATCGCACACAATCACATCTATCCCCTTATCGGCTGCATAACGAATCTTGAGTCCATCTCTTACTCCACAATCCAAAGTAATTATGAGTGATGCTCCGATGCTCTCTGCATAATCCACTCCTGCATAGGAAAATCCATAACCCTCCGTGTAGCGGTCCGGGATGTAATAATCACAGGTTACGCCCAGTTCAGTAAGCACTGTATAGACCAAGGTCACAGACGTTGTTCCATCCACGTCATAATCACCATAGACCAGCACCTTTTCATTTCGCTCAATACATTGAACCAGCCGCTGAACAGCTTGCCCCATATCTTTCATCAGAAATGGGTCGTGCAACTTGGCTAAATCCGGGCGAAAAAAATCGCGGGCCTCATTAAAAGTTTTGACCCCGCGCAAGACCAACAACTGCGCTATGGTTTCATCTATGGATAGCACCTGTGCCAACTCCTTGACCACTGAGATATTTTCAACCGGTTTTGCTACCCAAATATTTGTCATTGATGAAGTTACCTTGTTCTGTGACACCCAGCAATATTACTGGATTTTACGGCCTTATTAAACTCTTTTTGTTTGCAACTGCAACCATTTGTTCTGTTAAAAGGTCTAAAAGCAGTATTTTCGACACCTGATAAATTTTCGCAAATGAAATTCAAACATTATCTGATCGTATTTCTGGCATCCTTTGGCTTGTCTTTGTTCTTTGCAAGCTGTCTCAATGAGGATAATAAGATCCCACCAAACTGTTATGACCTCATCCAGAATAATGGTGAGGAGGGTGTTGACTGTGGAGGCCCGTGTGAAAAGGAATGTGACCACTGTACCAATGGTATTTTTGAACCTCACAAAGGCGAAACGTGGTTAGACTGTGGAGGACCATGCCCGGTATGTCCACAATGTGCCAACGGTATCAAAGATGGTGACGAGGTAGGTATCGACTGTGGTGGTTCTTGCGGTGGTTGTGAAGCCCTCTGCAACGATGGTCTTTTGAACGGTTTTGAAAACGAAATCGATTGCCAATACGATATCGAAGGTGTTGAACTCGCTTGTGAACTTTGCCCTACTTGTACTGATGGTGTCATGAATGGTAACGAAGCGGGTATCGACTGTGGAGGCCCTAATTGCCCTGTATGTTGTACTTCGGGTAACTGCCGCAACGGTATGAGAGACGGAAACGAGTTCTGGGTAGACTGTGGTGGCTCTACTTGCCCTGATTGTCCTGATACACTTTCATTCCGCGTAGTTACTACAAATACCAACGCGTTTGTACCATCAAGCTTCTTCGCAGTGGATTACTCCAATGCTCCTGTGATTGATGTGATAACTACCGGTACAGCCTCAAATGGCTCTTCAATTATGATCCGCTTCTCAGAATATCCAACTCCTAACCAAGAGTACAACTTGGCAACTGTTAACGCCAATGTTGCTTCCATCGCTTATACCGATGAGACAGGAGTTGTTTACTCTTCAGCATACGGTGGAGCATCCGGAAAAGTAACCTTTGTGAGAAAGGCTTATTTGGAATTGGAAAACAATACCAATGGACAGTGTAATAAACCTGTTGGAGAATACAGATACTGGAGAGCAACTTTCTCTAATGTTGTTCTATCCAACATGGACGGAACACTTCAAATTCAGTTAACTGACGGTCTCATTCAAAAGACAATCTTCGAAAACTAATCACATAAAGAACAAAAAAAGCCGCTGAAAATTCAGCGGCTTTTTTATATCCATCATATTACCATCTAAATTAAGGAGCCAAGAGCTTAAATCCTCTTCCGTGAATATTTAATATCTCCACGGAGTCATCGCCTTTGAGGTGTTTGCGCAGTTTGGCGATATACACATCCATGCTTCGGCCATTAAAGTAGTTATCATCTCCCCAGATTGCCTTCAAAGCATAACTGCGCTCCATGACGTTGTTTTTATTCTTACACAAAAGATAAAGCAGTTCGTTCTCTTTGGTGGTGAGCTTCACTTCTGAATCACCCAAGGATAGTTTTTGCTTGTTGTAGTCGAAGTGATATTTACCAATGTTGTATTGAACTGTTTCATTGCTATCGTCCGGCAATGCAGAAGTCCTTCTGAGAATTGCTGTCATTCTGGCCAACAATTCTTCCATGCTGAAGGGTTTAGTGATATAATCATCTCCTCCGGATTTGAATCCTTCAAGAGCATCTTCCTTCATGCTTTTTGCAGTGAGAAAAAGAATCGGAGTGTGCTTGTCCTCTTCCCTGATTTCCTTTGCCAATGTAAATCCATCCTTCAACGGCATCATCACATCAAGCAAAATGAAATCGTAAGAACTACGTTTGAACATCTTAGCTCCTTCCACTCCATCAGTTGCCAACTCCGTATCGAAGTTCTTGGCGTTAAGGTATTCCTTAAGGAGTGTTCCCAAGTTTGGATCGTCCTCACATAAGAGAACTTTAGTTTTCCTTTTCATACTTATATGGTAAATGTATTGTGAATATACTTCCTTTTCCTAATTCGCTCTCAACTTCTACGCTTCCTCCGTGCTTGGTCACTACATTGTATACGTAGCTCAAACCAAGCCCAAAACCTTTCACATTGTGAATGTTCCCGGTAGGAACGCGGTAGAGTTTGTCGAATACTTTTTTCTGGTTGTCCTTGCTAATACCTATCCCATGGTCCTTGAAGGCAATCGCAATACCGTTGAGCTCATCACGGGTATAAATTTCAATGTGCGGTTCCTCTTTGGAGTATTTGATAGCGTTATCAATGAGGTTGTACACCACATTGGTTATATGCAAGGGATCAGCCTCCACCGTCCAATCAGACGCATCAAGGTGCGTAATGATTGTCCCTCTTCTTTTCTTAATCTGTATTTCAATATTTGAAATAACCTGCTCAATAACCTTGTGAATATTGACAGGCTGAATCTGCAGTTTCATCTCACCGTGCTCAAATACCGATGTGCGCAACACACTTTCCACGAGCACTCCCAGACGTTTATTCTCGTCTCTTATCATGGTGATGTAGGAGCTCATAGCGGCTTCGCTTTTGCGCATATCCGGGTCATTGAGCGCTTCACAAGCCAAGGAGATAGTAGCAATGGGCGTTTTGAGCTCGTGAGTCATATTGTTGATGAAGTCGTTCTTGATGTCACTAAGCTTCTTCTGCTTGTAAATCGTGCTTACAGCATAGGAGAACAGAAGGAATATGACCGCTATCAGTACTACCGAAGTAAGCAACATGACCCACATGCTCCCGAGCAGGTAACCCCGTTGATGCGGAAACCAGACCCGTAGAAAATTAACGTCTGATGCTACATCGCTGGAGCGGAACAACTGCTCCTTATAACCTTGAGTCAATATGTTAACGTTGTATATCTTATCACTTTCCTTGATGATTTCGGGTTTGCGAAAACGGTTGTATACGCCATATACAAATTTAGCCTTTATGCCATGGGCGTGTAACCGATCGGCTATGATGGAATCCAATAAGGTAGTGTCAACACGTTCAGTGATGGCTCGACAGATGTTCAACTCATATAGCCCATCCAAAATATCATCGAGAATGCCTGACTGTTTGAGTATCTGCTGTTGGTCCACTGCGGTCAAGGCAAAGTCATCCAGACCGGAATCAAGATTGAACTGCTCCAAACGTTCAGCTCGCCTTAAACTATCAGTTTTCTCGCGCCAATAAGCCGATGAATAGGAAAAGTCTTGGTCATGGCGTTGACGAATTTCGTGCTCTTCCAGAAGGATGGATACCTCCGCTAATGCTTGGTTGACATCGTCAGCAAAATCCTGCTCGCGCAGTGTATAGGTATTACTCACCCAATAACTCTGCAAAGCAATGAGGCCAATAATAGCGACAATGCCCACGAACATGAGTAATCGGATGTACTTCTCCTTCATAGAGAAGCCGAATTTAACACAAAAGGCCAAAATGTTAAAAGAAGACTTAACCTCTTTTAACGCCTGGCCCTTTTTGTATTATATATGTACAGAATTATTTTTTCACGCGCTCGTGATACGAACCGGTAGTTGTATCTACGCGAACGGTATCACCTTCGTTGATGAACAACGGAACACGAATTTCAACGCCAACATCCAGTTTAGCCGGTTTCATTGCGTTGGTAGCGGTATCTCCCTTCAAGCCTGGTTCGGTATAAACTACCTCATACTCTACATATTGAGGGAGGTCACAGCTCAATGGAGTTTCGTCTTCTGTATTAAATAGAACGATACACTTCATTCCTTCTTTAAGGAACTTAGGAGCATTAATCTTTTCCTCAGGAATGGAGATTTGCTCAAAATCCTCCATGTTCATGAAGTTGTATTGATCGTCTTTGAATAAGAATTGATACTCACGGGTTTCAATGCGTACTACATCAATACCGACACCACTGTTGAAAGTCTTATCGATGATTTTACCATTGTTCAAGTTTTTCAACTTGGTTCTTACGAATGCAGGGCCTTTACCCGGTTTAACGTGAAGGAATTCGAGTACTTTATAGACTTGGTTGTCCATCTTAAAGCACAATCCATTGGAAATGTCTGCAGTGGTTGTTGCCATGTAATAATTTTTTAACGGGTGCAAATTTACTCTGCCATAGTGTTTTTTAGCAAATTGCAAATAAAACAGTCGTTTCTGACACCAACTATTCTCCTAATTACAAACACTTTAGGCCAGAATTCCCAATTTGTAAAGAAATTCTCGCGGTGGCTTAATAAATGAGCTATTTAGTCATACCCTGTAGAAACTTCACCATCCATACTGGTTTCTGAGAGAAAATGGGCTTGTGCTATTCTTTTGAAGTTAAACACAGTGATGTTTAAATCACTTGTCACCCGTGAATCATAGAGGCTAATAAGGCGATATACTTTCGTCCCAAAACCTAAAGCACAATCGTTTTGGTAAAAAAAATCTTATTATACAGTCTTCTCGCAGCAGCTATCGGTCTTATTGCATACGTCTATTACGAATTCTCCAAGGAAGAATCCGTTGCTGTTGACCCTTATAGCGCGGTTCCGGCCAATGTAGGAGTTGTGTGGGAATTCAAAACCGGCACTGCCCTACAACAATATTTACCCTGGATTCATGAAATTTCATCTGAGAAGAATGAATTAGCCAATATTCCCTTCAACCCAGCTGCTCACTGGTTCCATGTCATATCTACCTTGGATTCACTGCGCGTACATAATTCCCTTTGGAATCAGGTCCTCATGAACAGTTCGGTTGTGCTTGCTTCTACAGCTCAAATGCGCGGTGACAACTGGATGATGAGCATAGGCATCACTGAAGCTGTGAGTGAAACCCAACTGATGAGTCAGTGGTTTCAACACAATGAGAAACGTTCATTTAAAAACACCACCATCTACAAAGGCAGCTCTCTCCAGTATGCGCGCGTAAACCATTGCCTTGTTATTGCTACAAGCAATGCAACGATGGAAGATGTGATTCTCCGTACCGAGAAACAGAACTTGCTGACCAAAGAGCTGAATTTTGCAACTGCTAGAGATGCCAGAAGCAAAGACGTCCCGTTACACTTCTACTTCCCGCTAGAAGATGGACAATGGATTCAGCTCGATCCTGCTTATCATCATGAAAAGCTCTCCATTCATGGATATGCCATCCTTAATGAATCCTCAAAATCCCATATCACCTTGTCCGGTGAGGGTGCAGACTTTGAAATTGCTTCTGTACTTCCAACCAATACAATTTTCTTGGATGCATACTCTTATAAGAGCTTTGAGGACGGATGGAACAAATGCGAACAATATTATCGGAAAACAGATGCCGGTAAATTCTGGGGTCAAGCATGGAAAGATTATGGCGACTCCTGTGCGTGTGACCTCAACGAACTATTGCTTTCCTGGCGTGGCAACGAATGGGGTACAGCTGTCATACCAATGTCTGACTCGACTACCGCTAAACTGATGTACATCTCTGTCCGCGACAGTTTGGACGCAATAGCCATCATGTCACGACTTCTAAAGCCCGAAGAAGGAAATATTCATCGACTGATGATGCCGCAGCTGATGGATAGAAATAAACCACAATCCATTTATATCGAAAACAACTTTGTTACCCAACTTGGACAATTCATCTTCTTCGCTGCAAGTGCCGCTGAGTTGAAGGTTTTGCATAAATCGATTGCCGGTGAAAAGCAAAGCCGTAATCAACTGTCTCGTGCCATCCATCAAGTAAACAAAGAAGCCGGGCGCTTCATTTACCAAGCCGGTCAAAGCGCAGCCATTATTCCGACAGTTATTACAAACGTTTTTTCCGGTTCACAATTCGTTGCTTTGAGCATTCATCCATATACCTCCACTAAATACCTGGTTCAGCTCACTTTACCCAATACAGCTTCTTCATTAGCAGAAACTTCTACTCCACCAGCAACTCATTTAGAACCGATATCCGAAGAACTGGATATGACCGATGCGTTGTCATGGAACGTGATAAACCACAACGATAAGTCCAATGAAACACTCATGCAGCTTGCCAATGGCCAGCTCTGTTTGTTGGATAAAAACCAAAATGTTTTATGGCAACGAACAATAGATGGTAGTGTGCTTGGCGATGTGACACAAGTTGACGCCTTAAAAAACGGTAAACTCCAATACGCTTTTACTACGGATAAGGCGCTTTACATCATTGACCGTACAGGCAAAGACCTTAAAGGATTTCCTGTGAAGATGAAATCCGCTATCCTCTCTCCACTACACGTTGCCGACTATGATAACGACAAGAAATATCGCTTGTTGTTTGCAACGGAAGATGGCCGTATGCACAATTACTCCATCGAAGGACAAACAACCACGGGTTGGAAATCACCCGCTATAGCAGCATGCTATATATCCAGTTTCAAAATCGGCACAGAGGATTTCCTATTTACTGCTGAGAAAAACGGCAAAATCCAGCTGCTAAAGCGCACCGGAGAAACCAAAGTAAAAACATCAACTGTATTAGATAACTACGATGGTCACAAGTGCATCATCAGTACGGGAAGCGACATTTACGAGTCTACAGTGACCTATACGGATGTTTCCGGAACTGTGAAAACTGCTACCATAGCTAAATAACAATAATCCTGAAAAAAAGAAATTCGCACTACGTTCCGCCTATTCGGAACGTAGTGCTATCGTTTTTAAAGAACATTCTTCGTCTTGGCAATTAAATCCACTGAGGAAGTATTTTATTGGCCAGCCGATGGATACTTGGTTTACAAACAACAAGGCCAATTCAAAGTAGACAGACAATCTTCCACAATGCATTAGCCAGCAGCGTCATTTGCCCTTGATTGATTACCGTTGCGAATGATGATGAATACAGGAAAACGAATTTTCTTAATCAACTTAGAGATACAGGTATAAAAAAAGCGCTCCCAAATGGAAGCGCTTTTCAATTTTATTTCTGATGAGTTCTTAATAGTGCCATAAATCGTGCTCCATGATGAAGAGCTCATTTTTGATCCTTTCACTTTCCAGCAATGCGTCTATACCCAATGCGTAAGACTGAATGAGCCTGTTATAGTCATTATCTTCTTTAATGATATAGCCATGGAACATTCTCATCTGGAACAATTGATCGAAGGTCATGCGCTGAGCGCTGTTGTGTTTATTGAACACATCATAGTTGTTGAAGACATAACGACACTCCGGATAGTGCAACCAGAACAATTCCTTGTCACCTTCTTTCTCAGTACCGTCTTCTGCCTTCGGACGCACTACCGGTGCAATACCGATGATACGCACATAACGCTCAGAACGTTGTTTGTCAAATATCCAATCCTCTTTGAGCTTATAAGCGATAATATCCTGAGGTTTATATGGAAGCTTTTGGTTCACATAAGTAGCCTCTCCATCATCTTCCAAGCTCTCTTGACGAATTACCACGGTCGGATTCAAAAGTGAGTCAGCCACAGTTCTGTCCACACCGTATTTGAATTCATCAGCGCTTTCACCCGCAGGTCCATCGATATAAGCAGTGATAGACTCCGACAATAATGCATCTCTGATTACAGAGAACAACGATTTTCTATCAGCCATGTCATCCAAAGGATAATACAGAGGCTGATTAATCTTTTCCCTCAAATCAATCTTAACCCAAACGCGTTTTGCCCACATCACGTCTGCCTCGCGCAAACTTGGATAGGGAATCACCTTTCTGGTTGGGTTAGTCTCGCGCACATAAGCACCGTCAAGTGCTGTCTGTTCACCGCTCTGAGCAACAGAACTTACTGCTGACATAACGGCTGCAACGAGTGTAAGGAACTTTAGATTTTTCATGATTTATTGTATCTAAATGATTAGGATACTCTCAAACCGATACCACTGAGTTTACGCTCTGTGCCATCAGGCATTTTACACATAATGTTTTCAAGGTAGAATTTCTCACCTTTCTTCAAACGTGATAGCGCAGATTTAGCCTCAGAAGTCAGTGTTTTTCCTTTACATGGGAATTCTTTCCAGCTACCATTGATGTAAATGGATACCACGAATGAAGTTACCTCTGCTGATACAGGGAAATCGAAGTTTTCCATTTGCGCTCTGATACCTTGAGCACCTGCAAGTTCAGCTGCACCAATGGTGTTATCAGAAGGCTTCTTACCACCAAAAGAAGGAACAGGGTCAGGAATACTCTTAATTCTGAACTTCTTAGGAGGCATCTTGGTTTCCTTGCCATTGATTTTAGCAATTACATTAATGGTAGCTTCTTTGCCTGTACCGGGTTTCACGTTGTAGGTACCATCGCTGTTTGGAGTGATAGTACCACCATCCATGGTCACTTTTAGCGCACTCTTATCTACACCAGGTACCGAAATCTCTACCGGGTTATCCAAACCACGATAGAACACGTTCATATTGGTTGGAGAAACCACCAATGCAGCCTCGCCCACGAAGAATGGAGGAGTTGCAAAAGGAAGGAATTTCTCTTCTCCATCTTGCATATAAGCAATCTGACCGGTATAACCGTGAGCACCAAGCGTCAAGTTGCCTGTACCTGTTTTAAAAATACACTTACCTTCTTCGTTTGACAAGATAGGCTCACCGCTTGGTGAGTTGTTTACTGTCAAGGTTGTCGGTTTTGAATCTCCATGGTAAGGACCATTGATGTACACTTTGGTCTGGCTTGTTTTGTTATAAGCAGCCAAGTACACCTCAACGCTATACTCATCACCTTTGATTACGTAGCTCTGTTGTGGTACAACCGCCACAGTAACATCGGTAAACTTCATATCAGATGCGTTGATACCGGAAGCCAACGCAGCGAGTACGTTGTTCTTCGCGTTCATTACGTCTGTCTGAATTTTACTCAAGTTTGCAATAACCGCTACCAATGGCATGTGATAGAAGTTGTGAGTTTCCCACACTGCGGTGATTCCGTCATGACCTACTCCATCAGGAAATGCAAATGTGTTCTCAATGGAAGCTTTAACATCATCCGGGAGTGTAAACTTCTTCGTACCGGTAGAGTCAGATGCTTTAGCAATCTCGATAGAGATGAGTTTGTTCTTAAACTCTGTAAGTTTCACACGAAGTGCATTCGCAGAGAATGGATCTGTACGGGGGTTTTTAGGGTCAGAACCAACCAACAATGATGTATTGTTTTGGTTTTCATCCTTCTTCGTGATGACAGGTTTACCATCAATGGTCTTTCCGGGACGAACAGACTTACCATTTTCTTCCATGTATTCCTCATACCCGGCACCGTCAGCGTTACTTTTGTGTGAAGAGGCCATTACACGAGCTTTCATTTCTTCGATGTAATCCATGACCTCTTTGGTCCATTGCTCCACTTCAGCTGCTTTTTGGGCAAATGGTTTTGCCTTCTCTTCTTCACCCTTTTGTGGATTTTGAAGCGCATATAAAGTAGACTGTGCTTTATCCTCCAACACTTGGTTGGTTATGGCCAAACCATCGTCAATTTGGATAAAAGCGTCCAAGATGTCCTTGGATACGTTCAATGCAAGAAGTGCGGTAAGTACCAAGTACATCATACCGATCATCTTCTGTCTGGGGGTTTCCTTTCCGCCTGCCATTTTTCCTTGTGGTTTTTAAAGTTAATTAATGCTTTAATGTTACTCTACAGAGCAGCAGTTAATACTTCTGTATCCCCCTATTATTGACGGGCAGTTCCCATTGCATTCAACATATTGCTGTATACATTGTTAAGAGTTTTGAGGTTCTTAGACAATTCAGCAATATTTTCTTTATAGGCTTTTGTATCCTCTACAGAATCAGCAAGATTTTGAACAAGTGCGCTCATGTCACCAAACATTACGCGGGTTTTCTCCATCTCAGCAAGTTGAAGCTCATACATGCTGTTAAGAGACTCGAGGTTTTGAGACATTTTCTGAAGTTGAGCACCAGCTGAAGCACCACTCTTAGCATGGTCTGTCAATCCGGTAAGCGACTCAGAAGCTTGAGCATAGGTCTCAGAAAGTGCGCTCACTTTGTTGGCTGCCTCTTTCAATGTCTGGGCGTACTCAGTTGAAGCAGTAGCTGCAGCGGTCACGTTAGCAAGTTCTTTGGCATTTGAACTGAAAGCGCGCATGCCTTCACCAAGACTCTTAATCAATTCCGGCTCCACTTTAGCTTCAGCCAACATATTGTCGAGTTGTGCTGCCAAGCCTGTACCGCCACCGGCACCACCACCCAAATTTGATCTCTTACCTTTATTTTGTTCTTTCAAAGACAATTTCGCTTCATCCGGCAAAGCCAATTCTGGATAAACCAATGACCAATCCGGTTCTTCGTGTTGAGGTTCGAAGGCGGAGAAGAAGAAGATGATAGCCTCGATAGACAAACCACCTACAAGCATAATACTTGCACCTGGCCAGTGCTGAATCTTAAACATCGCGCCTACGATTACGATGGCAGCTCCAATACCATAGAGCTTAGCCATAAACTTTTTCCATGCTTTACTTCCTGGTTTCATAATTTTCTAAACGAGTGTTAGGGTTGAATTAATTGATGTTATAAATAAAATTTGACTTGAAAACTTGCAGATTTACTAGTCGTTATAGTTTTCAGGAGCTACGTTCTTACCACGACCGAGAAAAGAAAGCGCACAACGGAAACCGATATAAGATTTCGCTGTATCCTGATACTCAAACGAGCGGGTACCTGTCTGAATAAAGTAACCGATATCTTTCCAAGAGCCACCACGAATCACTTTGCGTTTCATGCTTGGAGCATCGTCTGCTAGAGCTCTGTAATCATATTCAGGGCTCATATCGTGAGTGAACTCATACACCGATTCATCATAGGCAGTGTTGGTCCATTCGGCAACGTTACCGGCCATACAGAACAACCCGTAATCGTTTGCAGAATAAGAATCAACCGGTACTGTATAGCAACCGTTATCCTCAACATAGTCTCCACGCATTGGTTTGAAGTTAGCCAATGGACAGCCTAGGTTGTTGCGGATATAAGGACCACCCCATGGATATGGTGAAAGGTCTAGTCCACCACGAGCTGCAAATTCCCACTCCGCTTCCGATGGTAAACGGAAACGTGTGATGAAGGTCTCACCTACAGCTTGTTTGTATGTATCCATGATTTGGCTTCTCCATGCACAAAATGCTTGACATTGCCCCCAAGTAACACCTACTACAGGATAGTCATCATAAGCAGGGTGCCAGAAATAGTTTTCTGTCAACGGTTCATTGAAACCATAAGTAAAGTCATGCACCCATACCAAGGTATCAGGATAAACATTGATTTTTTCCTGGATGATGAAACGAGAACGGTCGCTGTGACCGCGGATGGAGTGCAATTGATTCAAGGAGTTCACTTCACCATATTCTTCGTCCTTACCTTCTTTTACGGCAGCACTCTTGAAGTCAATCCACCAATATGAGTAAGAAAGCTTACGTGTATCGATTTCTTGACGATCGTAGAACTTGTCAGAACCTTGAAGGAAAAACTCAGGATAGATGAGTTCGAACACCTCATCATCATCCATATCGATTTTCTCTTCCCAGTTCAAAAGGTATCCCTTGTTCACGAACATTTCAATATCCCTACCGTTGTCCAGTTCACGAATACCGTATTCTCCTATCTCGTCTTGTGCAAGACGGTCGCGAATGAGCGAGTCCCTCACATAGTCAACGAATTGGCGGTACTCGTTGTTGGTGATTTCGGTTTGATCAATATAGAACGCAGGCAGGGTCACGGTTTTAGAACGTGAGTTCAACGCATACGGTACATCTTGATCACTAGGGCCCATGGTAAAGGAGCCGAAATGGATGTAGTTCATCCCATAGGGGTTGACCTGTACCCATTCCTCCCGGGGATAGGAGCCCACAAGCTCACCATTCCCCCTATATCCACAACTGGCTAGTAGGGCGGCAACGATTAAATAATAAAACGACTTTTTCATGATTTCCATTTTCTTAGTAAACAATCTGCACAACGTATTTGTAATATGTAGGGTTACTAAAAATCTTTCCTTATTTCCTTTTCACTCTGCTTATAAAACAATTCTAAACGCAAGGATAACTGTTTAGGTTACAAATTATTTTATAAGAATCGTGGATTACTATGTTTCGCTCTGATTGGAATATCACCAAAGCCAATACAGTAGGTCAAAAATATCTCATGAGAACCAGCTGAGTAATTCTTGATTTCAGAAGTGGTGATATCATAAGAATAACCAATTCTCAAAGAAGATTCAGCTGTTCTGGTTGCGCTGATTTGTTTGGATGCAAATGATTTTTGGAATCCCACGTAGGGCGCGATGGCATCTCCCGGACGGAATGCAAGACCTCCCCACAACATTTGGTTCCACAATACATCTGCATTGATATCAAATTGCACGCTAGCCAAATCTGTTTTTACCAATGCATTCGGACGCAAAACGAAATCACTACCACCCAAAGGCAACTCATAACCTCCCATCACATATACGTGGCGAGCAAGTTCAGTATAGAGCTTCTGCAGTTTCGCTGCATTGAGGTGAGTGGCTGAAACACCAACGTAATATTTATGTGGTTGATATAACATAAAGCCTAAACCAATATCGAAAGCTGTTTGAGATTGATTGTTACCTATCAAACCTCTCACAACGTTATCATCCATATCTATTGCACGCCAGTCATGACCTAACTTACTGCTGTAAATTCCAACAGACAAACCTCCTGACAAATAGTTGGTACCATCAAGCGACAAATGATATGACGGCTTCAAGTGAATGGAAGTATTTGTTTGCTGACCCAACACCTCGGTATAAAACGTAAGACCACCACCGATGTTTTGTTTCTCACCGAACATTCCGTGATAGTTAAACAAATAGGTCTTCGGATCTCTGTCAAAGCCATCCCATTGGTCGCGGTGGAATAAGGTGGCACTGTGCATTCTTTCCACACCAGCAACCGCGGGGTTAAAGGACAGACGGTCAAATTGCCATTGGGTCAATTGAATATCTTGCTGGGCATACGAAAGAGTAGTAAGGGCTGCTGTTGCACAAATGAGTAGAAGTTTCTTCATACTTTGAGCGAGGTTGTTAAGCTTTTATAAATCCTTTATATTTTGGAAAGTGGCTAAAGTATGGATTTTTTCAACCTGACAAAAAAAATTTCGACCTCCGCAATATTTTGAGAATCCTATTCGCCACACAACCCTCAAAAGCCTTGTGTAAATCAACAAAGTAGATTAAAGTCTCTGATGAACCTCCCCCTGTTTACCTCCTGATTTTTAACATTTTCAGACCAGCTTCTGGTAGGTCTTCCACCAGCGATCGGGGATTTCCTCATTGGTCGCTTGCTGGTATTCTTCATAGGTACAGGGCACCATATGGTGGCGCTCATATTTGGCATGCTTTCCTCCTGCCGGATAGGGGACATCCATCCACCAACGGTCGCTGAGGTGGCTCTTGTAAAAAACCAGCTCATGCCCTTCTTTCAATAACGGTACAATGTACTTGATGTACTCGCTATAGTCGCCTACTGGATAATCTCTCTTGCGCAATGCTACTCCTTCTATGAAACACCAAATCATCTGAGCACACAGATGAGCCGTTTGCTCATCTCTGTCTAATGACGGGTTGTATTCATACAATCCGAAAGAAGTGAGTTTATCGCTCATTCCGGCAAAACGACATAACTGTGCTGCTTCGTTACCAAAGAATCCGTTTGGTCCTGCATAAGCAGAACCGGGTGCCTCGCTCTGACGAATGGCAGCAACATCAAATGAAATCATATCGGCATTGCGCAATATCGGCTCTGCCTTCATGATGTTCTGCTGCAACTCTCCCAAGCGATGATAATCGAAGAACATATTGCTCATTAAGTCCAGCAATTCCGGCTCCACTAGATAACGCTGATTGCCGATGTTGCTATAGTTGAACAAATAATTGGGTTGGTGCAATATGATTTTGTTGAGATAGCCTTTGGAATCTACCTCAAATTCGTTCTTTCCAAAATCGAGTCGGTAGTCCACCGTTACAAGGTTGATGGTCTGCTCCAGACGCTCATATGCCAAATAGTTGGAGTAAGTAAGATCTTGTGAACCACCTATGATGAGTGGAATAATATTTTTCTTGAGCAAGTACTCACAGGTGGTGCGCAAAGCATAGTGCGTATCGCTCACTTCATTGCCCGGCTCGATGTTCCCTAAATCGATGACGGATATTGGCTCATCGGTTTTAAAAAGCTTGTAGAAGTATTTGCGAATGACATCCGGACCTTGTGATGCTCCAATATTTTTCAAACCCATACGGTCTTCCTTCACACCGATAATGGCAATGCGCTTATCGGCCAACTCGTCCATATCTCCTTCGAAAAAATGAACGTGATGGATGAGTTGCTCGGGATGTAACTCCTCATCGTAATGTTCTCTAAAAGAAGATGGCTTGAAAAAAACTGAAATATCCATGTGAGCGAATTACGTCCATGGAAGATGGGGAATTCCACACACAGCGGACAAGTTGTTGAAAGATGAATGTTGATTTTCTCATCGATGCACTGCGCCATATGGCAACCTGATTTTATGTGTCATTTCAGACGGTAAGGAATTGTACGCCCACCTATTTGAAAAACCATAAAAAACAAAGACCTCCACACTTTTGTAGAGGTCTTTGTTTCAATTATATCGGCTGTGATTACTTCTTTGCACTCTTCTTTGCCGCTGCCTTCTTTGAAGCAGCTTTCTTCGCTACAGCTTTCTTGGCAGGAGCCTTTTTGGCAAAGGCGTTAGGATCTTGCTCTTCAATCATTTTCTTCACCTCATCCAATCCGAGGGCTGCCAATTCCTCCGGTGTGTATTTCTCACCGTTCGCTTTCTTGCCGAGCTTGAGCATTTTCTTGCCGAAGCGAATAAACGGACCCCAACGACCATTTTCAATGGAGATCTTCTCAGCCTCCCAATTTTGGATGTATCGGTTGGCTTCTTTCTCTAGCTTTTTGCTGATAAGCTCATCCATTTCAGCTTGTGTGAGCGTGTCAAAATTGTAGGCACGCGGAATATTGATGAACATATCGTTCCATTTGATAAATGGACCAAAACGTCCTTTTCCTTTGGTGATAGGTTTTCCCTGATATGTACCTACGGGAGCATCGGCCTCTTGTTTGGCAGCAATGACTTGAATCGCCTGCTCCATGTCTACATCCATTACCTCCACACCTTTCGGTAAAGAAATGAAGTCTTCACCCCACTTCACATATGGACCGAAACGTCCTACGTTGACAAGTACTTCCTTGCCCTCATAAGTACCAAGTTGACGTGGCAGTTCAAACAGTTTTAACGCTTGTTCCAGCGTAACATTGGCAATGCTCAAGTCTCCTGTCAGCGATGCAAAGCGTTTTTCTTCATCATCACTTTCACCAATCTGAACCATTGGACCAAAGCGGCCAATGCGCGCAATCACAGGTTTACCTGTAGCTGGGTCATTGCCGAGGATGCGTTCTCCGGTGGC